>JBDKGV010000093.1:0-12727 GCA_039798005.1 Fibrobacterota bacterium | reverse complement strand
AAGCTCGTCACGTACGATTCGACGGAATGGAAGTTCGCGACGGGTCGCACCGATCTGTTGGAGTTCGCCGTCAAGGGAGCGACTGAGCTTTCCAACATTCCGGGCAAGGATCTGTTGCTCCAATACACCATGCGTCGTCCTCCGCTGGCCGATACCGTGGTGGATGCCGGGATTGCCATCAATGTCAAGGACCGTGTCGCACCGCGGGTTGATTCTGCGGTCGTGATCGAAAACTACTCGAGTGCCTACGACGTGTTCATCGTTCGCTTCACGGAGCCGGTCGCCTCCGCAAGCGATGCTTGGCCCTTCCTGGTCAAGGGTGCCACCAGCAAGGTGACCACCAGCATCAAAGTTGACGAATTTGTTGCCGATCCGGCCAATTCCTTGGGACCGAATACCTATCGACTCAAGATTCATGGCAATCGCGATGCACAGTTCAGCCCTCTGTACATCAACTACAGCGATTCGATCAAGGTCGATCCCGCCAGCACGTTGGTGGATGGTGCGAACAACCATGGTTCCGATTGCGCCCCGATGATCGCGCTTGTCAAGAAGGCCGTCCTGCCCTCCTTCACGGGCAAGATCACGAGCAACGATTCCAAGGGACGTGCGAATGTGGTAACGCTCACATTCTCCCGTGCCATCTTGAGCCAGGAACATATCGATTCCATCCAAGTCGACTTCAATGGCTATTCCAAGATGGTTGTGACGGGGGCCAATTGGACCACGACCAACAACATCACATGGACCTTGGTCCTTCCTGATCCGTTCCCCTATGGCGTGACCCGTGGCACATCGGCCGACAACTTCGGTGCGAACGTGACAGTGCACGGTACGAACCTCAATCCGCCGGTGGCCACCTATCTGCCGTCTTCGGGCAAGGTCGTGGACAGCGTGCCGGCGGTGTTGGTTGGCTTCATCGAACCGACCCGTCCTTATGCACAGTTGACCTTCGGAAATGGTGTGGACTCGCTTCGCATCAAGCTTTCCGAACCGGTCACTTCGATCGCAGGAACCTCGGGCCTTTCCAACGTGTCGACGGGCAAGGATGTTGGAACCACGGCGATCGTTGAGGTGGATGCCCAGACTTGGATCGTGGTGCAGGATACCTTGAACACCAATCGAGTGAATGCCGGGGATTCGGTTTCCTTGGGTGATCGCTTCAAGGGGGGGGATGGCCTGTCGCCCACGCAGGGAGCCAACGCATCGAAGGCGATCGTGATCGGTGGTGATCGTGGTCCCGTGTCGGCCTTCTACAGCGACAGCAACGGCGTGGGCACCGCCTCGCAGTTGACCTTGACCTTTGCCAAGGCGTTGACTCGTGAAGCCAAGTTCCAGTTGGCTTGGCCGAACAAGGACGGAAGCCTTGCCAGCATTGTCGTGACCAGTACCGGTGCAATTGGTCAGAAGTCCTACAGCTTCGACCTCGCTGGAAAGTTCCCGGTCGGCGTGACCGGTTCGGCCCTCAAGGATCTGGGCGTGATGACCAGCATCTTCACGGGCAGTGACACGGACTTCGTGACGACCGAGTTCCCGCCGCATGTCCGCTTCTCCATCGCGGATTCCGTGGCTCCGATCATTGACAGTGCCCGAATGATCTTCGGAACCTACGAATCTTCCGATTCGAAGTACGACACGCTGAAGCTGTACTTCTCGGAGCCCGTCAAGGTGAATGGCAGTGATTTCAACAAGGCCTTCTCCAAGCAGATCGGAAATACTGATGTCGCTTTGACTCCGGCTCTTCCGAAGCTTGTGCTTGCCGATGACGGTCTCAGTGGCTTCATGATCTTTGATACCACGACTGGCATGGTTGCTCCTGAGAACCTTGATTCGATTCGGTTGATCGCTGGTGTTGATGGTGGCATCATCGCGGATCAGTCCAACGCAGTCGCTGCAGCGAAAGCCAAGCGGACCGTGGTGAAGGCTGGACTTCGCAAGGCCATTGCGCCGATGCTGAACATCATTCTTCCCAATCCCAACAACAAGACGCGCACCGACCGTGAGAAGATGGTGCTCAAGCCGATTGACGGAGTCTCACCTCTCAAGAAGACCAACAGCAATGTGGCGATCTTGATCGGATCCAGTGAGAATGTCAACTCGGGCTTCACCGTCGTCTCCAAGAGCGCTCCGGCCAACACCGGCATGACCTGGGGCGAATTGGATGGCACCATCGGCATTGACATTCCCGTCAATACCGGTACCATCGGCGTGCGCTCCTTGATCACCGTGGTCCTGTACGACAGCTACGGAACCTTCGTGGGCAATGCCGAGGCTGAACTCAGTCAGGATGACTTCGATACGACCAACACGAGCAAGTCCGGCAAGTCCAGCATCAAGATCCTATGGGACGGTCGCTCCGCCAAGGATCAGGTTGTCTCGAGTGGTGTCTACATGGCTCGAGTCCTCTTTTATCGCGAGGACCTTCAGATCGACAACACCATCAAGCGTGTGATGATCTACAACAAGATCAAGCACATTGGTGTGGCTCGCTGATCGGGTTCTGATCCTTCTTCTCAAAGGCACCTTCGGGTGCCTTTTTTGTTTTCCAGTAGGAAACACCTTGTGAGCAAGAGCACAGCAAATACCTGACTCTAGAGTTACCTTTGCCTCGAACTGCCTACAGGAGTTGTCGCCTGAGGCCCCATGACACGCCTCCTCGATGAGGGTTCGGATGCACGATACCAAGATCAAGACATTCAAGTTCCGCAGGCTTCTGGCGGTGATCGCCGCCGGATTGTTGCCGACATTGACCCATGCCGTCGACAAGCGGGTGCCAGCCAAGGTCGGTGCCACCACTGCGGTCCAGGACGCCATCGATCAGTGTCCAGACAACGATCCTGCCGGTTGCAGGATCATTCTGGAAGGGCGCAGTTACTCGCTGGCCAACTCGCTCTTCATCCGCAACAAGAGCAACATCACCATCACCTCCGCCAATTCAAGCTTCAAGCCTGAATTGGTTTTCCAAGACGATGGCACCAAGGCTGGACCCGATTCCGATCCGGACAGCTTGAAGCTCAAGCCTGCGGGTTGGAAAAAGTGGCCGAACAGTTGCGGCACGGCGACCGGTGGTTCCAAAAACACCGCCAATCCCTTCTCAACCAATGGCATTCAACGCAATGCCGTTGTTCTGATCCAGGGCAGTCACAACATCGTCCTGGATGGGATCTCGATCAATGGTGTCAAGCCGATCGGGTGGGGCAAGGACGGCATTTGGGACTGCAATTATGGTGTTTGGTATGGAAATTTTGGTGTGAACCTTTACCTCTCAGGCAAGGTGACCATCCGCAACTCCGAGATCAAGAACTGCTTCGCTGGCATCTACAACTTCAATCGCAACAAGGGTGGACCGATGGCGGTCAACAATGCCAGCGACTTGGACAAGGAGAATCTGGTTCCGAACAGTCGCTACGGCGAAATGGGCGGGCATCTGATCGAAGGCAATCTGATCCACGACAATGTTTGGGGTGCCTACTTGGAATCCAACTGGGATCTGGGGTCCACATGGCGCTTCAATCGCGTCTACAATTGCCATAGCACGACATCGATCTTCGCGACCTTCACCACTTCTGAAGCCAAGAACCATACAGGCGGTTTCATGTTCCTCAAGGATGCCGTAGGCACCCCTGAACGTGTGTACCACAACACGTTTTGGCAGGTTTCGGCGATCTTTGGTCAAGGCGGCTGGCGTGGAAGCATCAACAACTACTTCTACAACAACCTCGTCGCTGATCCGTGGATGAACTACACGTCTGATTCCACCGGGTATCTGAACAGCAATTTCAGCACGCCCTACACGAACCAGAACAACATGCTGTGGAAGAGCACCCAGTTCATGTTCGCCAATACGTTCATGCCGCTGAAGACCAACACCAATGGCACCGGCAAGTCCTGGGGGGATGCGGGACGCCTTCAGTTCCAGATCCAAGGCGGTAGCCATACCGGGAACATCAAGTTCCTGGATGGAATCCAGTACCAAGGTCAAGCTCGCGGAACGATTCCTCAGGAATGGACGCTGGAAGAATTCGACTTCAAGTCGATCAACGCAAGCAAGATCAGCCACACTGTCACGACGACCAATGGCCCTGCCAAGTTCGATGCTTTGGACACGGCAAAGGTGCGTGCGATCATTGGCGGCATTCCTGACGAGAAGGGCGTGATGATCCCCATCAAGGATACCTTGGGACGTATTGCCGCAGCAGGACAGACGAACATGCTGCCCAAGAACAATCACTACCTGAAGACCGTCCAATTCCAAAGCACGGATGCCACCAAGGCAAACTTCCTTGCGCCGGTTTGGGCCAATACCGGTGTGGACAGCACCATCATCGGGCGGTTGATGCAATTGGACGGCAATGGCAATGCGGTGGGCGAAGGAGGATACGGCTTCGTTTCGAATTCGGTCGGAAAGGCGGTTGCACGCGGGGCCGTTCAGCCCGATGGCTCCCTTTCGGTCGGCATGCTGACGATCTCGGATGACCAGCCGGTGGTTTTGACGGGAACGACTGCGGTCTTGAGCTTCGGATTGGGCTCGAATGTGGGTGCGGTGTCCAATCTCAAGGTGCTTCAGGCTTGTCTCTATCCCCGTGTCAGCCTTGAGGACACCGGTGCAACTCAGAATCTAGGAACCTGCAAATCCATTTCTACGGCAGGTTTTACCCCGGCCATCGGTGGCAACACCGTGGTCATGGACTTCCTTGCGGACCCCGGCTTCAATGCTCGCTTTCAGCTCCTCATTGGTGGCACGACTGCTACGGGTGAGCAGATCCTTTCTAATGTTGGCATCTGGATGATCCACAAGGCCGAGCAGCAGTTTGCCGTGACCTTCCACAAGGACAAGACCGATGCATCCCGCACGGATACCACCTTTGCCGGAGATCTGGTGTGGATGAAGCTCCAGCCGGTCAAGATCACGGGTGTCACCAAGCCGTTGAGTCCGCCGAGCATCGTCAATCGCCCGGGCGCCTACGAGTGGCTGTACGACTCCAAGGGCAAGATCCAGCAGCGTTTGGACACGGTCTGGATCGACAAGGCCGCCAAGAAGTTCCGCTTGGCCACGATCCTGATGCTGGATTCGACCAAGCCGATCAAGGACACGATCCGCTCCTACGTGGACTTGGATACGATCTTCGACAACACCTCGACGATCAAGAACGTGTCGATCAACACGCAGGGCATGCAGGACGCTTCCGGCAATCCTGTTGAGGCAAGTGCCGCGTTCTTGGCTTCCATGCAGGGGCCGACATGGGTGCAGGTGCGGTTCACCAAGGCCACGACCGGCTTGGGTGTGATCGCGACGGGGCAGGATGCCACCAAGGCTGTCTACCAAGGCAGCGGCACGATCACGGTGCGCCCGGGACCTGCTGTCATCGCCCAGTGGCGTGACCCGTCCTCCTACTCGGTTTCTTCGGACAGCGGCACGCAGGTAAGCTACCGCGCCAAGTACAAGGCGACCTTGGATGTGAAGGACAGCTACGGAAACCTGGTTGATGTGGCGCAGAAGATCACCGTCAAGGTCGATGCCCGCAACGGCATGGATGGAACGGTCGGTGGCGGAGCCGACAAGCAGATCGTCTTGGATGTGCCGACCTCCGGCTCGGTCCAGACCATCGTCACCCCAAGTACGATCCCCGCAGCCCCTCCTCTTGACTGGTTCATGCTCAAGTCGTGGGTGGGAAGCGCTGCGACTCCGGCGACCGGCACCAAGGAGGATTCCGCGGTGGTGCATGTCCAGAAGTTGAAGTGGCAGTTCGACTGGAGTGTCGATTCCTTGCGTCGCCTGATCAAGGATACGGTCCTGCTGACGCTCAAATTGCAGGATGGCGATGGCACCCAGACCTCCGAGGCAGGCCTCATTGCTTACCTCGGCTCAAAGAATTCGATCGTCAAGTTCTACCTCCCTGGCAAGCCCGAAACGGCCATTGATCAGGTGGACATGAGTTCGGGAAGTGTCGATGTCGTCGTGACCTCGGCGACGGAGACCTTGGACGACGAATTGTTCGCCTCGAACCCCGATGTCTACGGTGGGCAGCCTGCCGTGATCACCCCGGTGAGCTTCGATGCGCCTCCCCTTCCTCCCATCGAGCGCGCTTGGTACAGTGACGAGGCGGGTCTCGGGACCGCCACTCACTTTACCATCAAGTTCGCCAAGGAATTGGACAACGAAATCAGCCTGCGCCTTTCGTGGCCCGGCAAGGATGGGAAGATGGTGGTGGTGGACCGCAGCACGGCTGCCGCAACCGGAGTGGACAGTCTGCGCTTCGACTTGACGGGAGCTTTCGTGCCGGGTGTCACCTCATCCAGCACCGCGGATCTGGGTGAGATCAAGGCCGTTGGTCGCAATGTCGGCTACATGACCTTTGCGATCCAGGATTCGGTCGCTCCTGCCTTGGACAGCGCCGTGCTCACCTATGGCACCTATGAGGACGCCGCGTCCTCGAAGGATATGCTGACGATCTATTTCACCGAGCCGGTTTCGGTTCCGGCCAGTGCCAAGACCATCATCTGGAACCTGGTGAAGAAGTCCGGGACCGAGGTGCTGCCTACCTATGCCTCGTTCAGCGTTTCCGCCGATGGACGCTCTGCGACGCTGGATTATCCTGAGGATCCCGCGTGGCTCAAGCCGCTTCCGGGTGATTCGATCCGGTTGGCCGGTGGTGTGGATGGCGGAGAGGTGGCCGGGGTCAATGGAGTCCGTGCCGGAAAGACATCTCCCCGCGTCGTGGTGAAGGCCGGTCCGCGCAAGGCGATCGATCCCAAGGTGAGCATCTTCCTGCCCACGCTTCCGGGTGCGACTCCTCCCTCCGATCAGCGTGAGCTGATTGCGCTCAAGCCTTCTCTCAAGTCGCCGTTTGAAGGGCTGGGAGCGGACAAGAACGTCGTGATCTTCGCGGGTCCGGCAACCCTTGCCGCCACGGATGAGCTCAAGGTGATGTCCAAGGATCTGGTTGGCAAGACCATGCCGAGCAGCGGCTTGGTCGGAAGCCAAGGACTGAAGATTCCGGTCAACATCGGAACCATCGGCTTGCGCTCCAACTTGATCGTCACCATCTACGACAAGTACGGAACCTATGTCGGAAAGACCGAGGCGGAGGTCGTCACGGCCGATCTTGATGGCATCGCCGATGCCACCGGCAAGTTCGATCTCGTGCTGATGTGGGACGGCAAGGCCTCGAACGGTGCGCTGGTGAACAGCGGCGTGTACACGATGCGTGCGGTCCTCATCCGTGAGACGAGCTCTGCGGATGGTTCCGTCCAACGCGAAGTGACTTTCAATACGCTCAAGAACCTCGGCATCATCCGCTGAGATCGCATTCCGTGAACTTTCAAACGCCTTCCCTTCCCGGCCCGGAGGGGGAGGCGTTTTTCGTTTCCGGTCCCGGCATGCACACCGGTGCGCTGGCTTGGGTGCGGGGGCATGTCCTTCCCGCCGGATCAGGGCGCTGGCTGAAGCTTCCCGATGGCTCATGGCAGGGGCTGGAAGGCAACGGGTTCGCTTCGGTGATGCGATGCAGTCAGTTTCATGGCGTCGGCCCGTTGGAGCATTTTGCGGCCGGACTTGCCTTGTCCGGTGCCGCCGATTGGGTGCTTGAGGTTTCGAATCCCGATCTTCCGCTGGGAGATGGATCGGCGCAGGCGATGATGACCCCTGTGCGGCGACCGTTGCCTTGGCTGGAAGTGCCGATGGATTTCAGCCAGACGACCAGCAACGAGCGAGGGGGAGAACTGCGGGTGCGATCGGCGGGGAGGTTTTCGGTGACGTCCCGTTTGAGGCTTCCTTCGGGAGAAATGCAGACCTGGTCAGCGGATGGCGACGAAATACGGGACTGCCACCGGGCGAGAACCTTTATTGGAGTCGATCACTTCGTCTCTGCGCGAATCGCCGGATTGCTGGGTGGATGCGACATCGGCCAAGGGTGTCTTCTCGGACCGGCAACGACCACGGAAGGGGCCCGTTGGAGTCGCGAGCGGGGACTTGATCCGGATGCCGCGGTGATGTCCGGAGAGCCATTGCGCATGGCTGGTGAACTGGCTGCCCATAAGGTTCTCGATCTCATCGGTGATCTCGCCCTGTGGACGGGGGGGATTCCGCGCCTTGAAATCACGATGGAAGGGGTTGGACATCGGGAATTCCATGCTCTGGGAAATGCGCTGAAAAATTTGGCAACATGTTGAACTTGCGATGTCGTAGCTAGTTTTTCCGCCATGTCTGAAACACTTTCCCTCGATTACCAGGCGATCTTGGAGATCCTTCCTCACCGCTATCCCTTCCTTCTGGTGGACAAGGTCCTTTCGGTGGAACTGGGCAAGAAGGCTGTCGGCATCAAGCATGTGAGCTTTGGTGAGCCGTACTTCTCGGGCCATTTCCCGAACGATCCGGTGATGCCTGGCGTCCTGCAGATCGAGAGCTTGGCCCAGCTTGCCTGCATCCTGATCCTGAAATCCTTCCCGGAGACTCAAGGCAAGCGCCCTGCGTTCCTGGGAATCGACAAAGCGCGTTTCCGCAAGGGCGTGCGCCCGGGCGACACGCTTCAGTTGGAGGTGGAGCTGCTGTCTTGGCGGCGTGGCATGGGAACTTGCCAGTGCCGCATTCTGGTCGATGGCGCCGTGGCTTGCGATGCCGAAATCATGGCGACACTGATCTGATGAACGAATCGCTCGTCCATCGGACGGCTGTCGTGGACGCGACGGCCAAGATCGGCGAGCGAGTAAAGGTCGGGCCTTTTGCCATCATCGAGCCGGGAGCGGAAATCGGTGCGGATTGCTGCATCGGTCCACATGCCTGCATCGCCTCCTCGGCTCGATTGGGCATAGAGGTGTCGGTTGGCAATGGCGCTGTCTTGGGAGGCATGCCGCAGATCAAGGGCTTTGATGGTTCGATGCTCGGGATCTGTCGGATCGGGGATGGGGCACGGATCGGGGAGTTTGTGACGGTCCATTCCGGCTCGAGTCCGCAAGGCTGCACCCGTGTGGGCGCCGGTGCGTTTCTCATGGCCTATTCGCATGTCGGGCATGATTGCGATGTGGGAGCCGATGCCGTCCTTGCCAATGCGGTGCAGTTGGGCGGGCATGTCAAGGTCGGCTCCGGTGCCTTCCTGGGAGGGGCCGCCGTCATCCATCAGCATTGCCAAGTGGGTGAACTTGCTTTCGTTGCGGGAGGGATCCCGATAGATCGGGATGTCTTGCCATGGTCCCGGGTGATCGGAAATCCTGCGACTTGGGCGCGCATGAATCTGGTAGGGCTTCGGCGCGCTGGATGGAGTGCTCGCGAGATCGGCCAAGCCGGGCGCCTGCTGCGGGATGTGGTGCGAAAGGGTGGCGTGATCGGCGCGACTCAGGACGAAGATGAATCCTTCGCTTCGAAGCAACGGATGCTGTTGGAATTTCTTCAAGGCAGTTCCCGAGGAGTGATCCGTGCGCGGAGGTGAAGGAAATATCCAGTGGACCCGATGGCTGTGGCTTCCCATCGTGATCCCTGCCTTGGTCCTTGCATGGCTGGCTTGGCGTGCGGTGGCATCGGAGCGGGAACTGTATCATGCCGAACTGGTCGCAGCCAACCAGCGGCTGGTGGGTCAGTTTGTCGCATCCATGGATACCAAGCTCCAGGTGTCGTTCGATGCGCTGGCGTTGCGGATGCAGGAATGGGGTGGGGATCGGGATTCCGTGTGGCGGGACACTTCGGGATTGATCCTGCTGGGCTTGAGACAGGGAGAGGGCACTTCCATGCTGTTTCACGGCTCTGGCTTGTGCGACGACCCACTGCCCGTCTTGCCAGGTCGATCTTCGGAAGAACCTTTGGAAGCGATTCAATTGGAGCTGCTGCGGCTCATCCATGCTCCGTGCCTGACTCCGATCGATACCGTTCGATTGCGCGTCCAGGAAAAGCAGGCCGCCGGAGAATGGACTCAGGCACCGCAATGGCGACCGCTTCTGGAGTCCCTCTTTGAGAAGGTTCGGGCCCGGGCCCGGGAAGCTGCCCTGTGGAAGCAGGACTCCCTCGAGATTCGCGCGGCCTTGAAACTCGATGCGCGAGGTCTGGTGATGCGTCGTGGGCGCGCCGGACTGATCGTGATGATGCGCGAACCTCTGGTGCCGAAGGGGAATTCGGTCCTGTGCCTGCTGGATGAAAAACGGCTTCTGACCATGTCCATCGAAGAACTGAAGCCGGTGACTTCCAGCAAGGTGAAGGCGACGCACCTTGGCTGGCGGTGGCCGGGCGGGGAGTGGCAAAGCCTGTCCGGGAAGGTGATTCAGGGCGAACCGATGGCCAAAGGGATGCTGGCACGGCTTGGCGGTTGGGAGGTGGGTGCATGGCCGGAAATGCAGGAATTGAAGACGGCGGCACGAGGACGGATGGTCATCCTGTCCTTGGTGCTGGTCTTGTCGTTGGGGGTTCTGCTTTTCACCGCTTGGGCTGCGGCCAGTGCCGTCGATGCCCAGAGGCAGCTGCTCACCTTGAAGACGGATTTCGTCAGCAACGTCACGCATGAATTGAAGACGCCCCTCACCTCGATCCTGATGTTCGCGGAATTGCTCGAGTCCGGAAAAGCCCTGAGCCGATCGCAGGAATTTGGTGGGGTGATCCGAAAGGAGGCTGCGCGACTGGGTGCGCTCATCGAAGGGATTCTCTCCGTGGCACGCCAAGAGGCCGGGATGGGGCGCCCAAGCTTTGCCGAGGTGGAGATGCGAGGTCTTGCGGAAGATCTTTGTCGATCTCTTGAGCCGCAGGCGACGAGCAAGGGAGTACAATTGATGGTTTGCGGGGACGGCCCCTTGAAGGTGACCACGGATGCGGCGATGTTCAGAAGCATCCTGCAGAATCTTGTGGACAACGCCATCAAGTACGGGCGCAGTCCGGGGAAAGTGCAGGTCGAAATGCTGCGAGAAAAGGATGGGATCCGGATTTCCGTCTTGGACAACGGGCCGGGAATTGCCGCCGATGAGCAGCGCAAGGTTTTCGATCGCTTTTTTCGAGGCGGCAGCGGGTTGACCCGCACGATTTCGGGCACCGGTTTGGGCCTTTCCATCGTGCGTTCCGCCGTGGAGTCCCTTGGAGGCAAAATCCGTCTGGAAAGCTCTGCGGAGTGGGGAACTCGAGTCACCGTCTTGATTCCGGAAGGGAGTCCTGGAAATGGCTGAACGCATATTGGTCGTCGAAGATGACGCCTCCATCCGCAGCGGCCTGAGGCTGACCTTGGAGATGGAAGGCTTTGATGTGGAAGAGGCGGGAGATGGAACCGTTGCCTTGGAACGCCTCAAGAGCTTTCCTGCTGACGTTGTTCTCTTGGATCTCATGCTGCCTGGACTGTCCGGATTCGACGTCTGCCGCGAAGTGCGTGCGCGTCTGCCCGAGGCGTTCGTGCTGATGCTCACCGCCCGAGGAGACGAAGCCTCGAAAGTCGCCGGGCTCACGATCGGTGCGGATGATTACGTGACCAAGCCGTTTGGTGTTGCAGAGCTGGTCGCACGCATCAGGACCTTGCTGCGCCGGCGTCAGAAGAATTCGAAGGCACCCGAGGACATCGATGCCGTGGAATGGGGCAATATCCGCCTGGATTTCAAGCGGTTCCTGTGCGATGTGAACGGTGTCGCGGCCGACCTTTCAACGCGCGAATTCGAGATCTTGCGCCATTTTGCTTCGCGACCCGGTGAGGTCGTCTCGCGTGAGGATCTGCTCGAACAAGTCTGGGGATACAATCCCGAGAATCTACCTTCCACTCGTACTGTGGACAATTTCCTGGTCCGGCTTCGCCAGAAGCTTGAACGTGACCCGGCTCACCCTCAATTGCTCGTCTCGGTCCGCGGGGCCGGATATCGTCTGTGTGTTCCCTGAAGCGCTGAAGGAAAAATCATGAACAAGGTTCGCTACGCAGTCCCCAATGCATTTACCAGTCTCAACTTCCTCATGGGGACGTTCGCCATTGCGCTGGCTCCGATGGGGAGCACTCCGCTCTTCGGCAAGAGCTGTCTCGAGTGGTCCGCATGGCTGGTCGTCTATGCGGTTCTCTTCGACAAGCTCGATGGCTTTTTTGCCAAGAGGCTCAACGCCTCCAGTGAGTTCGTAGCGCAGTTGGACAGTCTGGCCGACCTGATCTCCTTTGGCGTCGCCCCTGCGATCATGGTGCTTTTCTCGCTGCGGACCTTGGCTCTGGATTGGTTCAATTCCCATTTCCTTTTCGCCATCGGTGCGATGTGCATCTACGTCCTTTGCGCGGCATTCCGCTTGGCTCGCTACAATGTGATGCAGTCCGATGTGAAGGGGTACTTCGTCGGCATGCCCTCGACCCTGGCCGGTGGCTGGGTCGCCTTGGCGGTCCTGCTCATGAACCGGCCGGACAATTGGTTCGGCATCGAGTTCAACGCCGGTTTCCTCGTGGGCATGGAGTTCCTCCTGGCTCTTCTGATGGTTTCCGAACTGTACTTGAGCAAGTTGGTGCGCCGCAACCATCGCCTGTTCAACCTGTTCCAGGTGGCGAACATCTTCATCGCCTACGCCTTCGGCTTGGCCCAGAAGTACCCGGAGATCCTGCTCATCCAAGTTTCCCTGTACACCGGGGTGGGTTTTGCATGGGGCGTCGTTTTCCGCAAGCGCATCGAGGCTCAGTTCCTCCACAACGCGTAGGCTTGAGAAGGTTTTTCGCATGCGTGAAGCCCGCATCTCCAGCAATGGGGATGCGGGCTTTTTGTTGAACAAAAAAGTCCCCTCCGCATTGCGGAGGGGACTTTCTGA
>JBDKGV010000092.1:0-12876 GCA_039798005.1 Fibrobacterota bacterium | reverse complement strand
GTTGGAGGCAGGAGCAGCAGAAAGGGGATGTTCACGACAAGGAGAAGGCTCATCAACAGATAGACCTGCGGAAGCCTCTCCTTGGTGGACCACCATGAGAGAAACAGGGAGACCAGGAAAAAGCCGAGGGTTCCGACCGCTCGCAGGGCCAGGAAGCCGGCTTGGGAGCGCGAATCCCCCTTGCGCATCAGGAGCGAGGTGGTCAGGGGGGGGATGGGCATCAGGACGGCTTGCATCAGGAAAAATCCCAGAGAAAGCCATGTGAAACTCGCGGGCAGGTGGGGCAGGCAGGCCAGTGCGGTCGCTGCCAGCAAGGAAAGGGTGACGAGCAAGCGCCTGGGATCGGGAGAGCGATCCACGAGCCATCCGGCCAAAAGCGGCGTGAAAAGGCAGGGAATGGCCCCGATGGTGCCCAAAATCCCGATTTCACGCGGGGTGAGGCCGCGCACCTCAAAGAGGTAGGTGTTGTACTGGATGTTCACATACGCGCCGAAACCAAACAGGAAGATCGTGGCTCCCAGCAGGTTTTGTCGCGTGAAAAATGGCATGGCTAGGCAAACTTAGCGCGTGAGCGCGAGGTAGGACAGTGGGAATTGGTCGAAAACGTATTGCAAAACCCATCCCTATGACAATAGATTTGTCCCAGATCATTGGTCCATCATCGGACGGGAGCTTTTCATGCGTCGTATCGTTTTCCTTGCAGCCTTGGTTTTCGTCTGTGCCGCGCCTTCCATGGCCGGCAAGCTCATCTCCTCTGGTGGTGATGTCGAGTTGTACGACAACGAAAAGCGCAGTGGTACTCCTGCCTCCACAGGTGGCTCGAGCGAAGTGTTCGTCGAAGTCAAGCGCAAGGGCGGTTCGGTTCTGGTTCGCAACAAGTCGAACAAGGAATTCTGGGCCGATGCCACCAAGCTTTCCGCCTACTCCGAGAAGAGCGGTCAGAGCATGGACCTCGGTTCGGGCAAGATCGATGGTTACCTCGACAACCCCAACACCCTTTACATCATGCAGGAAGACAACAACGGCTTGGGCGGCATCTCGCTTGAGCGTGGCTTCGTGGATGCCATCCAGGGCAACATGGATCGCGAGACGGTCGAGTACCGCAACGGCGAGAACAACTGATCTTCCTTCGCAAGGATGAGATGAAAGCCTCCTGAACTGGAGGCTTTTTCTTTTTCGGGCATTTTGCCCGAAATCCTGTGCGAGGTTGAAAAATCGACTTTAAGCTATGGGTGAAGGGGGACGGTATCGCCCTTCGATCCTCAAAGGAGTAATGGCCATGCGAACATTGACTTTGCTTGCTCTTCTCGCCGCTGCCTCCATGGCAGCCAAGACTTCCACCTCGGCCACCGTCGCCTGCCCCGAAGCCAACCAGCCGGTCTCCAGCAAGGACAAGTCCGTCATGGCGCTTGGCTGCGGTCAGATCAACGGGTTCACCGACAATCCGGGTTCCGTCTACATTCCGGGCGGAGTGCCGACGGAAGAGAAGAACCTGGTGCTGGAGCGCAGTTTCGTCCAAGCCATCCAAGGCAACTTGGATCGCGAAACGGTGGAATACCGCAACGCTGAGCGCGACTGACGCGACCAAGGAAAGACCGCTTCGCAACGCCTCCGGTTCAGGAGGCGTTTTGCATTTCAGGGAGCAGGGACTCCAGAAGGCGAGTCAGCTCAAGGGCGCCTTTGACCTGCCATGACTGAAAGCCGGCATGGCGGGCGGCCTCGACATTCACAAGGTTGTCGTCGAAGAACCAGACTTGGGAAGCCGGGACGGCGAGGGTCGCAAGCACCTTGGCAAAGGCCTCGGGTTGGGGTTTCAGCACACCGAGCCGGTGGGTGGCAAAGGTGTGCTGGAAGCGCGTCGAGCAATCTAGCATGGCATCGAGCATGGGCCAGTGGACGCAGGAACTGTTCGAGAAGCACGCCAATGGAACCAAGGGCCGCAGGCGATCGAGCAAGGACAGGGCGCCCGGGTAGGGGCCGACCAGCCAGTCCTGGAAATCGAGCAGGAAGGCCTCCGGTTCCATGTCCAGGCCGAATTCGGTCACGGCTTCCTGAGCAAAGGCGAGACCGTCGGTTTGGCCGGTCTCGAAGCGTTTGACGGCGGGTGAACTCAACCACAAGGGCCAGAATTCGCGTGCCTTCAACCGACCGTGGGTCCACTCTTCAAGGCGGCGATCGGCGTCCACCTCCACGAGCACGCCACCGATGTCCAGCACGATCCAAGCGGGCTTCACGCCTGCACCACATGCTCGCGCAGGAATTTCTCCATCTCGCCATAGTATTCCTGGATGGTCTCGCTCTTGCGCCAACCATGGCCTTCACCGGGATAGAGCCGGTAGAGATGGGGAACATTGCGTTCGGCAAGAGCCTTGGCGATGCTCTCGCTTTGGGATGGTGGAACCACCCGGTCTTCGCTGCCTTGGAAGAGCGCCAAGCAGTCGCGGATGCGATCGACCTGGCGAAGAGGGGAGCGGTTGCGGTAGATCTCGGCGCCTTGAGGCAGCGGTGCCAGCAGGCGATCGAGATAGCGTTCCTCGAACTTGTGGGTGTCTTCCGCCAAGGAGAGCAGGTTGCTCACCCCGTAGAGGCTCACGCCGGCCTTGAACAGGCCGGGACGGGTGGTCAGGAGGCGAAGGACCGTGAAGCCGCCAGCGCTGCCTCCCTTGACCGCCATGCGCCTCGGGTCGCACAGTCCTTGGTCGGCGATGGCCTGGGTTCCTTCAGCGACGTCCTGCACATCGATCTCGCCCCAAAGTCCATCCATGGCGCGCTGGTAGCTGCGACCGTATCCGGTGCTGCCACGGTGATTGACCTCAAGGACGGCCCAACCCCGGGTCGTGAAGAATGCGGTGTCTGCAGACCAGCCGGCAAGGCGCTGGGAGGTGGGGCCGCCGTGGATATTGACCAAGAGCGGCGGGAGTTCCGCGTCGGGATTGTCCCCGACCGGAGGAAAGTAGAGGCCGTGGACCAAGGCGCCATCGCTGGATGTCCAGTTCACGGGAATGGCGATGGGCAGATCCTCGTGGGCGACGTCCTCGGGGTCGCTGCGACGGACCACCAGCCAATCCTGGCCGGACTGGCGCAGGATCCGTTCGGGAATGGACGGGGAGGAGGCGATGACGGCGATCTCACCGCTCGGGGAGACGCAGATCTGTCCAAAAGCGGTGTAGGGCGCCGCGGGAATGGCGGTGATGACGCCTTCCAAGCTGACCCTGACCAGCGATTGGACCCCGTGATGGTTGCGGATCAGGACAAGGGATTGGGAATCGGGAGCCCAATCGCAGGTGCGCATCCCTTGGACCCATGCGGGAGGCAACAACCCGGTTTCGGCAAGCAAGGTGCGCTTTTCTCCGGTGCCAAGTTCAAGAACCACCAACGCATCGGCTTCCTCTTGACCTTCGATCCAAGCGATCCGCGTTCCATCGGGTGAGAACATCGGCTGGAAGACGGGGGTTTCCGTGGAGCCGGCAAGGATCCTGACGTCCTCCACGCGTGGGGTGTCTTCATGGAACTTGGCGATCTTCAGGATCGTCCCGTCCCAAGGCATCTGGGGATGCATCCATTCGATCCAGGCGATCTGCTTGCCATCCGGGGACCAGCATGGCTGCATGTAGAAGTCCGCGCCACGAGCGAGATCGATGGGCCAGCGCGCGCCGCGCGAGTCCACACAGGCCAGCAAGTCGATGCCGTTGAAGTGATGGACAAAGAGGACCCAACGGCCGTCGGGGGATTCCTTGGGAGATGCGGCCCCGCCAAAGCCGGGATGCAACGCGCGGGTGCGGTTGTCTCGAAGCGTGCGCCGGGAGACGGCACCGCCGCGCGGCACGAAAAGGACGGCGCCCTTGCCGACGGAAAAGTCGCCACCGCCATACCCGACGCCGGCCCGCACGGAACCTTCGGCATCCAAGTCCCGAGGTGCCTCGGAGCCGGTCTGAAGCACCAAGGCCCCGCGGTCGGTGCGGCCTTCCAGCCACACCAAGGTCCGGGCATCCAGCCACTGCACATCCTCAAGGCGCAGGCGCATGCCCATGCGCGCCGGGGTGAAGGGGCTGGGCCGCAGACCCAAGGGCTTCATCACTCCTTCTCCCGCCAATATTCCTCGATATGCAGGGCGCCAGGGTGGGCCTTGGTGTGCTTGGTGTATCCCAGCGGTTCGAGCACGGCGTGGATGTCGTTGATCATGTTCGGATTGCCGCACAGATAGACATCGGTCTTGGTGGGGTCGAGATCCACTCCGGCCATTTCCGTCAGGAGCGAACCGTTCTTGGCAAAGAACTGGGTCAAGCGCCCGGTGGTGCCGCGCCAGCCTGGCGGGTCCAGTTGGGGACGGCTGATGGCCGGGATGTAGGTGAAGTTGGCGCAGGCCTTCTCAAGCGAACGGAATTCGGTGAGGTAGGCAAGCTCCGAGCGGCGCGGGGCGCCATGCAGGAGGACGAAGCGGATGTCCAAGTGGCGAGTGAGGTTCTGGCGCAGCATGGAGATGAAGGGCGCAAGTCCCGATCCGGTGCCGACCATCACGACGGTGCGGGTCTGCAGTTCATCCAAGGTGAAACTGCCCACGATCTTCTTGCCCACGGTCAGGCGGTCGCCGGGCTGAAGCTTCCAGAGGCGCGGTGTGAGGCTGCCGTTTTCCACCAGCGAGACGAGAAATTCCAGCTCGTCGATCTCAAAGCCCGCTGCGGCGATGGAATACGCGCGCTGCACGAGCTTCTCGGGGTTGGCGTCGCGGTACTCGGCAGGCATGCCTTCCAAGCGAGGTTCGGCACCCAAAAGACCCAAGGTCACGTACTGGCCGGAAATGAATGGTTCGAACGGGGTGTCCGGGCGGACATAAAAGGTCGCGAGATTGGCAGCATGGTCGCTGCGAGCGACGAGAGTTGCGTTGTACGATGAACTATCCAATGACATGATTCCTCCGAAGTCGGTACGAGGGCACAATTTGCAAAAGAATTGAGGATTTGGACCGGATTGGATGGAGACGGACTCAGCCTTGGCTCAAGCGCTGGGCCAAGTGATCCACGATGGAGATGAGCCGGGCGTATGGCATCCGGGTCGGGCCGACGACACCGATGGACCCGACGGCGTCTCCCAAGCGATAGGTTCGGCTGACCAGGGAAAGGTAGCGCATCTGACGGATGCGGTTCTGGCTTCCGATCGAGACGACGACTTGATCCTCCCCGCAGCGCTCTTGCAGGATCTGGGCAAGCAGACGGCGGTCTTCCAGCAGTTGGACCATGTCGGTGAGATGGGCGCGCTCCCCGAGCTCGGGTTGGGAGAAGATCTGGGTGGCCCCTTGGAGGATCACCTCTTCCCGACGGCTTGATGCGGAAAGGTTGACCAAGGCTTCCAGCACGCGGGCGGCCAGGTCGGAGATTTCCGGGGCTCCGGAAGGAAGGATCAAGCGCTGGCGCAGCATCTGACGCAAGTCCTCGGGAGAGTGGCCGATGGCCAGAAGATGGACTTCCCGGGCAAGCGCCGCAAACGAATCGCTTTTCAGCGGCCCCTCGAACTCGATGGTGAGGGAGCGCACCAGACCCGTGCCGAAGGTGGCGATCAGGACCATCTGCCGTTCCCCTGCGGGGATCAGGTCCAGTCGATCCAGGCGCAGCCGTTCCACCACCGGGGCCACGGCCACGCCCAGGAGCCGCGTCACCTCGGCCATGGCCAAGGTGGCGGCCATCAACAGCTCCTGCTCGTCCCGGGCGTCCTTGATGGACTGGTCGAGCAGGGTGCGATCGCTTTCAGACAGCGGCTCGCGGGGCATGACATGCTCGACCCAAGTCCGGTAGCCGAGTTCCGTGGGCAAGCGACCGGCAGAGGTATGAGGCTGCTCGATCAGCCCCATCTCCTCCATGTCGGACATGACATTGCGGATGGTGGCGGGGGAGATGTGCTCGGTGAGATCTTTACTCAGGACGCGTGATCCGACGGGTTCGCAATCGCCGACATAGCGAAGGACGATCGAAGTCAGGACGGCACGCTGGCGCTCGGTGAGCGAGGCGGCGGTCTGTTCGGTTTCCTGCATGGGCTGTGGTTGGAGCATTTCCTTGAAAATAAAGACGCGCCTGCTGCCAATGGCAACAGGCGCGTGAAATCGCGCGAATTATGTGGTGCGGCTCAAATGCCCGGGATGGTGGCATCCAAGCGCACACCCACGGTGCGAGGCTCTTCCATCCAGGATGCGCGGCTGGCGTAGATGGTGTTGTTGCCTGCATCGTACACATAGCGCTTGTTGCCGTTCAGCCCAAGGAGGTTCTGGCTGAAGACGGTGACGCTTGCCCACGGCACGAAGCGCCAGGCTGCCGAGGCGTTCAGGCGGAAATCGAGCTGGTAGGCATCCTTGGAGCGGATGTCGTTGATGGCGTCCATGGAGCGCTTCTTCTGGACGGAATCGCGGGCCGGAAGGGCGTTCACCGCGGTCTCAAGCGCCGTCAGGCCATCGTCCGCACCTTGGAAGCCCCAGAAGACGCGGGTATCCACGTGCAGGGTGATGCTTTCGATGGGCTTGTAGTTCACATACAGCTTGGTGGCCTGGTTGGACCAGTTGTTGAGGTCGTTTCCGGTGCCAAGGATGTAAGTGGTGTCCGTCCACTTGGTGACGGTCGTCTTGAGCGAATCCGTTCCCTTGGAATTCTTGATGGCCAGGCCATTGACCTTCACCGTGTCGGATTTGCTGCTTGAGCCACTGACGACGATGTCACTGCGGTAGTCGCTATAGCTTATCCCCGAAGACTTGGTGTTGGCGTCGTTTGTCAGCAGATATTCAAGCTGTTGCACGAGGGAGTGATTGAAGCCAACGGTGACTTTTGGCGTGGTGTACTTGCCTTCCAACTCCAAGCCTGCAAGCTTGAGATCACCAAGCTTTGATGTCTTGAATGTGGTGCGGTTGAAACCCAGGATTTCAAAGCTGTTGTAAAAAGCTGAAGTCTGCAACGAAATGTCGCTGCGGGGCTGCCAAGTATGGATGGCCTCGACACCGTTGAGCACTTCCGGATCGCTGACGGTTCCTGCTTTGTTTTCGAGGTAGGCTTGTTCCATGTAATTCATGCGCACAGAACGCTGCCAGATGAGTTTGAGGACATTGTCCTGGCTGAACTCCCCGATCCATGCCACACGAGGCGAGATGCCCCAGTTGGAGTGGTCGTCCTTGTCGGCGCGACCCGAGACGAGGAAGGTTGCAAGAGGATGGAACTCCAAGTTGGCCTCGCCCAAAAGGCCGTAACTGTTGGTCGACCAGCCTTCAGCAAGAAAAAAGGAGGTCGTGTCATATTTGGTGCCGACGGGGGCGTTGGGCATTTTTTTCTTGGCGGCCAACATGTCAGCACGATACTTTGCGGATGGCGCGTAGATGCCGCGCTTGAAGTTCGTGATCGAATCCGCCGCCAAAACATCGGCATAGGTGCCTCCGTACATGTTCTGGTCGTCACCCAAGCGCAGGAAGTTGTCTTCCATGCCCCAAGGGGAGGCGATGGTGTTGTGCGAGACTTCCGCACCGAGCGCAAAGCGGTACTTCTCGGTAGGCGAGAGCTGGGCCATGGTGTGCGCCTTGATATGGCGCTCCGAGAAGGCGTGGGAGTAGTTGCGCAACTGGTCGATGTCGTTGGTGTCGCGCACGAACCAGCGACTGAAGTCCTGGTCGTTCCAGCTGAGCTTGGTGGTCTGCTTCCAGAGATCGTTGAACTTGTGGTCGTTTTCGAGGGCGACCAAGGCCTGGCGCATCTGGAGCTGGTTGTTGTCCACGCTTTCGCCGTTCTCACGGGTCTTGGCGGGCACCAGCGAGAGGATCTGGGTGTTGCCCGAGTTCGTGAAGCGCCCCATCAGGCGGAATTCCTTGTACCTCATGTCGGTCATGAACTTGCCTTGGGGCCATGCGCGGTAGTCGCCGAAGTAGGAACTGGGCTCGTCGGCGAAGCTTCCGGCACGCACGCCGTCCTTGGCGCGACTGTCCTTGAGTTCCTGGGCCTTGGCTTTCCAGCTGTCGGCGACATAGCCGTAGACGGAATCGGTGCCCACATAGATCTTGGCGTTTTCCTGGCCTTGGGTGCGGGTCAGGCTGCCGTAGGAGAAGATCTGGAAGTCACCGGCCTGTTTGCCGTAGGACGCATAGCCGCCGACCGAGCGGTAGGGGCTGTTGCCGGTCGCACCGACCTTCAGGCCACCGGAATTGGCGGCCGACTTGGTCACGATGTTGACCACGCCCATGATGGCGCCGGGGCCGTAGGTCACCGAGCCGGGGCCGCGGATGATCTCGATGCGATCGACATCGTTGAGATCCCAGTTTTCAAGCTCGGTCATGGCGCCGTCGTGGGCGTTCTGGTTCATGACATAGCCGTTGACCAAGGTCAGGAACTTGCCGTTGCGATCGGACATGATGCCGCGCATGCCGATGTGGCCGCTCTCGGAGTGCAGGGTCCAGTGGGAGCCGGGCACGTAGGCTTCGATCAGGTCGTTGATGTTGCGCGCCGGAGTGAGGGCGATGTCCTCGGAGGTGATGGTGGTGAGGGACACCGGAATCTTGTTGCGCGCCATGCCGGTCAAGGTGCCGACATCGATCTTCAAGTTCATCAGATCTTGAAGGGACAGTTCGATCTCTTCGGTCTGGACGGCGGTTGCAGCGGTGGCCATTGCAGCGACCATTGCAAGCATCTTGGTTTTCTTCATGTCGTTCTCCCAGAAATGGCGACGGAGAGCATGGGACCGTCGGCCTGATCGGGATCACTGTATCCTGAATGCAGGGCCAAGTGCAAGGAGAATTTGAGTACGGAATCGCAAATCGTTGCATTGCGCCAGGGATGCCGCGTGCGCTTGAGCCGACCCACCCCGACCCGCCCTGTCAGGGCGGGAGCTTGGCAGCCGGTGCGCTCAACGCGCCAGGGATGCCGGCCGACAGGCCCAAGACCCCCGCCTGGATGTAGGGGCGAGGCATGCCTCGCCCCTACGCGGGTTGGCGGAGGCTTGGCAGGCAGCCCGACCCCGCCAAAACAAAAGCGACGCCCGGGTAGGGCGTCGCTGGGAACTCAAGGCGGGGAGGCGCACTCAGGCTCGTGTGAAGAGGGCCACGCACTCCACATGCCCCGTGTGGGGGAACATGTCCACCGGAATGATCTGGCGCAGCACAAGGCCAGGAGCCAGGAACTGCGCATCGCGAAGCAACGTCTCCGGGTTGCAGGAGACGTAGACCAAGCGAGGGAGCTTGGCGTCGAGCATGGCTTGGAGGGCGCGCTCGTCCACGCCCTTGCGGGGAGGATCGACCACCACGGCCTCGAAGCCGTCGTTCACAAGCTCCGGCAGGACGATGGCCGCGTCGCCTTGGAGGAAGCGCACGTTCTTCACGCCCTGGTGCATGGAGGCAAGCCGCGCCGCCTTCACGGACGCGGGATTTTCCTCCACGCCCACCACTTCGCGGCAGCGCTTGGAGATCCACAGGGCGATGGTGCCCATGCCCGAATAGGCGTCCAGGCACTTCACGCCTTCAGGCAGGAAGGATGCGGCGGCATCGTACAATCGAGGTGTCTGGTACGGGTTGATCTGGAAGAAGGTGGACAGCCCGATGCGGTGCGAATGGTCGCCCAGCGTCTCCTTGATCCAGTCGCGTCCCCACCAGATTTCTTCGTGGCCGCCCAGCACCACATTGGTTTCGCGCTCGTTCACATCCTGCACGATGCCCACGATGGTGTTGCGGCGCGGGTCCTTCTGCAGGGCCTTCTCGCACATGGCAAGCAGACTCTTGGCCAAGTTGCGCGAGCCCGCGGGCTTGGCGGCATTGGTCACCAAGCCGATCAGGATCTCGCCGGTGGCAAGGCTGCGGCGCAACAGGACATGACGCATGACGCCTTCCCCGGTGCGCTCGTCGTAGGGCACGAGTTTTTCCTTGTTGGCCCAAGCGCGAATGGATTGGGCGATCAAGGTCAGGGCCGGGTCCTGGATATGGCACTCGTGCTGGTCCACCACGACGTGGGAACCCTCAGCGTAGCAGCCCAAGGACAGGAACGTGCGAGGGCCTTCCTTCACTACGCCAAAGGGCAGCTGCACCTTGTGGCGGTAGTCGTGGGGCTCGGGGCTTTCCACCACCTTGTGGATGACGCACTCGGGATATTCCGCGAACAGTTCGCGGATCCACTTGGCCTTGTGCTTGAGCTGCTCCACATACGGCACGCTCAGGAACTGGCAACCGCCACAACGACCGAAATGCTTGCAGGTCTTGACGCCGGAGCTCAAGTCAAGGCTCTTTCGGCGATCAGCGTGGGAAGGTCGGGGTAGAGGGGGATCAGGCGGTGCATGTCGGCGACCTCCAGGATCTCCAGCACATCGCCCGGAGGACACACCAGCAGCGTCTTGCGGCCAAGGGTCGCGATCTGGTGATGACAACGGGCCAGCTCCCCGATGGCGGCGGAGGAGACCATCCGGACCGTGGAGAAGTCCAAGGCCGATTCGGGCCCTTCGGTGTTGATGAGGGCGTCGAAGGCTTGGCGCATGGGCGCGCGCTCCGAGAGCGACATTTCGCCGGAAAGGACGAGACGGACGAGACCGGCGGCGGGCTGGTCGATACGCCATGTGAACGAGGGCATCAGAGATCCTCCTGCCACTTGCGGGATGTGGCTTCGTAGAGAGCGGAGAGAGACATTTTTTGGCCACCGACGATGGGGATCATGCCCACGCGAGGCCGGACCCAAGCCTTTTCCCCGGTGGGGAGAGCCACTTGGCGGGAGAGATGGTCCTTGAACTTCTTGAGCACATGGAGCGCATTGTCGTAAGGGGTCATCGGAAGGACGATGAAGTAGCGGTTGAAGCCCAAGTGGCCGACGAAGTCGACATCGCGCAGGAGCAGGCGCAGCTCGCCGGCAAGCATGTTGGAAAGCGACCGCAGCGGGCTTTCGTGGGCCTTCAAGGCCTCGGGGCTTTCCGGAAGGCCTTGGAAGGAGATGAGCATGGTGGTGAAGGGCACGTCGTAGCGGTGGGCGCGGCGCAGCTCGTAGCGCAGGAAGAACTCCGCCACGGCGCGCGGGTAGACGCCTTGGGGAAGATCGCTGCCGGCGCGCTTCTCCTTTTCCATACGAAGCTTTTCGCGGACCTTGCCGACGATGTCGCGGGCGATCTGCTTGGCGATCTCGTCCTCCCCGACAAGGGAGAGGGCGGTTTCCATGATGCTGTCCAGGTCGCTTTCCTGGGTCGCCAATTCCCCGAGCAGGCCGGATTTCTCCTCGGGGGAGATGTCGGGATTGCGCAGCTGGGTGACGAAGGCCCGCGCCTTGAGGTCGGTGACGGCGCGGTTGGAACGGTGCTCGAGCTTCTTGAGGACGGCCTGGCGCAGGTTCTGGTCCATGGCGCGCGTGGACAATTCCTGTCCGACTTCGTTCTTGAGGTTGGCGATCGACAGGGCCATGGTGGCGGCGTTGCGAGGATGCAGCTCCGCGGAGTCGGCCATCTTTTCGCTGGCGCGGTCCACCGCCTCAAGGAGCGACTCGATCATGTGCTCCTCGGCGTTCTCGCCGCCGGCCTTGCGGATCTCCGCGGAGGCCAGGATCAGGCGCGCCGCGGAACGGGCGTCGCGGTTGAGTTCGCCCACGATCTCCTCGGCGGTCACCCCGAATTCGGCAGCGACCCCGGCAAGCTGATCCATGGCCTTCTCGACGCCGAAGAGGTTGGAGATCTCCCCGACAAGGCCGTACCACTGCTGGAGGGTCATGCCCTTTGCCAGCAGGGTCTCCTTGAGCTTGGGAAGCAGCCGCTTGAGCTCCTTGCGGCCCGGGACGACCCGGGTGAGGACCGTGGCCATGCGCTTGGAATTGCCGCTGGATTTCGCCCAGTCGTCGGCGGCGATCTGGCAGACCGTCCGGTCGAAGGCGTCGTCGGCGGTGTCCTGGATCTCGTCTTGGGAAAGCGTCTCGTCCAGGCTCTTCTGGCTGCGCAAAAGCGAGATCATCTCCGAACGCATCGAGTAGAGCCCGGAAAGCAGTTCGTCCAGGGAATGGCCGGAGGTCCGGGAGGACTGGGCGAACTGGGAAAGGACGCTCATCAGCATGTCGCCGACGTTCTCGGCGCCGTTTGCCGTGCCGGAGCGCTGCGTTTCGATGCCTTCGACCACGGCGCGCCCGAGGCTGTCCGGTTGGGAGAGCATCTGGGCCAGGAGGACGTTGCCTTCCATCTCCTGGCTGGTCAGGCGCCCCAGGACGGCGCGCATCACCACGTCCTGGAAGGACCCTCCTTCGCCTGGATTTCCGGTCGCGCCGGTGCCTGAGCCATCCCCCGGACCGCCCCGACCGGTGCCGGATGCGACGAGCTCCTCGCCGTCCTTCACTGCACGCAACGAGACCTTGTTGATCTCGATGCAGGTGACTCCGCGATCGCGCAGGAAGCGGGCGAAACTGTCGGCATTGGGGTGAATGAGGGAGCAGGCGTCGATGAAATGACCGAACTCGCGCATTCCCATGGCGGGAAGGAAGGTGATGGATTCCAGGCCGAAGCGACGCAGGTGATCGGAGATGCGGCGGTTGTTGGGCTGGTACATCACGTCGCGGGAGTCGACGAAGAACATCGCCTCCTGGAGCAGGATGTTGAGCGTGCCGGTATTTTTCAGGGCCTGGTCGAAAAGAGCGTGGACCTTGGGAAGGGTCTCCTGCACCAGCGGGTGCTGGAAGGAATAGGAAAGGCAGCGGTTGTACAGGAGATTCCAGCCGCGCGTGAGCAGGTCCGCGTCGGAACGCGAAACCTTGTGTACGACTTCATCTGCAGATGCGGCCATTTCCAAAGTCTCCAAGTGACTAGCTTCTAGGACGTGACTTGGAAAGATAAGGCCGTATCTCTGACTTTGGGGATCTTCCGACCATCGGGATTTCTTGATCCTCATCGGTTTTCTCCCGCCATGGCCGCGGGAAC
>JBDKGV010000091.1:0-12900 GCA_039798005.1 Fibrobacterota bacterium | reverse complement strand
GGTGTGGAATTCATTCCTTACATCGACGATATCGACCATCTTGGCAACCGTCGCGCCCGTTCCGTGGGCGAGCTGCTGGCCAACCAGTTCCAGCTTGCGTTCACCCGCATGGGTCGCACCATCCGCGAGCGTCTGTCTCTCCGTGACACGGAAGAGATGACCCCGCAGGACTTGGTCAACTCGCGTACCATCAATGCCGTGGTGGCGACCTTCTTCGGAAGCTCGCAGCTCTCGCAGTTCATGGACCAGACCAACCCGCTGGCGGAACTCACGCACAAGCGTCGTCTCTCGGCCCTTGGCCCGGGCGGTTTGACCCGTGAGCGCGCCGGCTTCGAAGTTCGTGACGTGCACCACACGCACTACGGACGTCTGTGCCCGATCGAGACCCCGGAAGGTCCGAACATCGGTCTGATCAGTTCGATGTCCACCTATGCCCGTGTGAATGCCTACGGCTTCATCGAGACCCCGTATCGCAAGATCGAGGACGGCAAGGTCACCGAGCAGGTCGACTATCTGACCGCCGACAAGGAAGACAACTTCACCATCGCTCCGGCCAACACGCCGCTGACCGATGACGGAGCCTTCACGACGGAGTGGGTGATTGCACGTCGCCAGGGTGAATTCCCCGTCGTGCGTCCCGACGAAATCCACTACATGGACGTGTCGCCACGCCAGGTGGTGTCCGTTGCCGCAGGTCTGATCCCGTTCCTGGAACACAACGACGCCAACCGTGCGCTGATGGGTTCCAACATGCAGCGCCAGGCCGTGCCCCTCTTGCGTTCGGAAGCTCCGATCGTGGGCACCGGTCTCGAGGCCCGTTCGGCTCTCGACTCGGGTTCGATGATCCTGACCAAGCATGCCGGTGTCGTGGAGCGCGTGAGCGCCAACCGCGTCATCGTGCGTCGCGACAAGGTCGAGCGCAAGGAAGACGACTTCCTGGACGTGCCCGAATTCGACGTGTACGAGATGCGCAAGTTCCGCCGCTCGAACCAGGACACCGTCATCAACCAGAAGCCCATCGTCGACCTCGGTCAGCGCGTGGAAGTCGGCACTCCGCTGTCCGACGGCGCTTCGACCGATCACGGCGAATTGGCTCTTGGCAAGAACATCGTGACCGCATACCTGCCTTGGGCCGGTTACAACTACGAAGACGCCATCATCATCTCCGAAGACCTGCTCGTGCGGGATACCTTCACCAGCATCCATATCGAAGAGTATGAGCTGGAAGTGCGCGACACCAAGCGTGGCGCCGAGGAACTGACCCGCGAAATCCCCAACGTGGGCGAAGACGCGATCGGCAACTTGGATGAGATGGGCGTGATCCGCGTGGGTGCCGAGGTCAACTCGGGCGACATCCTCGTGGGCAAGGTCACTCCGAAGGGCGAGACCGAGCTCTCCCCCGAAGAGCGCCTCCTGCGTGCCATCTTCGGCGAGAAGGCTGGCGACGTGCGCGACAGCTCCCTCAAGGCTCCTCCGGGCATGAAGGGCGTAATCGTCGAGACCCGCGTGTTCTCCCGCAAGGAGAAGGACAAGAAGTCCAAGAAGGCCGACAAGGATCGCATCGAGAAGGTCAAGACCGACATCGGTGCCGAGATCCAGCGCGTCCGCGAAGCTCGCGACAAGCGTCTTCTCGAACTGCTCGACGGCCAGACCTCCGGCGAAGTCCGCGACGGTTCCACCGGCGAAGTGCTGGTGGCCGAAGGCAAGAAGTGGAATGCATCGCTCGTGCGCCGCACTTCCTTCGACGATATCGCGAACGCTTCGCGCTTTGTCGATGTGGAAGACGTGAACGCCAAGGTGGAGAAGGTCGTCCAGACCGCCGCCGAGATGATCCGCCGCTTCGAAGATCGCCTGGACAAGGAAATCGACAAGGTCGTTCGCGGTGACGAGCTGAAGCCCGGTGTGCTCCAGTTGGTCAAGGTCTACATCGCCAAGAAGCGCAAGCTTTCTGTGGGTGATAAGATGGCCGGTCGCCACGGTAACAAGGGTGTGATCTCCAAGATCGTGCCCGTGGAAGACATGCCCTTCCTTGAGGACGGCACTCCCGTCCAGATCCTGCTCAATCCGCTGGGCGTGCCCTCGCGTATGAACGTGGGTCAGGTGCTTGAGATCTCCCTTGGCTTTGCGGCCAAGAAGCTCGGCTACCGCGTGGCGACTCCTGTGTTCGACGGCGCGACCGTGGAAGACATCGAGATCGAGCTGGAGAAGGCCGGTCTTGCCAAGAACGGCAAGTCCAAGCTGTTCGACGGACGCACGGGCGAAGCCTTCGATCATCCGGTCACGGTCGGCTTCAAGTACATGCTGAAGCTGGGTCACCTTGTCGACGACAAGATCCATGCCCGTTCGATCGGCCCCTACTCTCTCGTGACCCAGCAGCCGCTGGGTGGCAAGAGCCAGTTCGGTGGCCAGCGCTTTGGTGAAATGGAAGTGTGGGCACTGGAAGCCTATGGTGCTTCCTACACGCTTCAGGAATTGCTCACGGTCAAGTCCGACGATGTGGTGGGTCGCTCCAAGATCTACGAGGCGATCGTCAAGGGCGAGAACGCTCCCAAGCCCGGTCTGCCGGAATCCTTCAACGTGCTCGTTAAGGAAATGCAGGCTTTGGCTTTGGACGTTCGCTTCGGCGAAGAAGCCGTGGTTGCGGAATAAGGCTCAGGCAAACCGGATACTTCGGAGGATACTATGATCGAACAGAGCGGTTTCGCCCCTACCATTCCTGACACTGGATCGATTTCGATCCAGTTGGCCAGCCCGGACGTCATCCGGGACTGGTCCTTTGGTGAAGTCACGAAGCCTGAGACCATCAACTACCGTACGTTCAAGCCGGAGAAGGACGGTCTTTTCTGCGAAAAGATCTTCGGGCCCGTCAAGAACTGGGAATGCTCCTGCGGCAAGTACAAGCGCATCCGCTATCGCGGTGTCGTCTGTGACCGTTGCGGCGTGGAAGTCACTCACTCGAAGGTGCGTCGCGAGCGCATGGGCCACATCGAGCTGGCCGTGCCCGTCGTGCACATCTGGTTCTTCAAGAGCCTGCCTTCGGTGATCGGCCAGTTGCTCAAGGTTTCCATCACGAACCTTGAGCGCGTGATCTACTACGAATCATACATGGTGCTCAACCCCGGTGACTCCCGCTTCAACAAGCGTCAGATCATCACCGAGGACGAGTTCATCGAAGAAGAGTCCGCAGGACGCACCTTCGACGCCAAGATGGGTGCTCCGTCCGTCAAGCAGGCTTTGGCCGAGCTGAACCTGGACGAGGAATCCGTCAATCTGCGTGCAAGCATCGCTCGCGAGACCTCGGCCCAGCGCAAGTTGGACGACCTCAAGCGTCTGCGCATCGTGCAGGCTTTCCGCAAGTCCGAGAACCGCCCCGAGTGGATGGTCCTGGACGTGCTGCCGGTCATCCCGCCCGACCTGCGCCCGCTCGTCCCACTGGAAGGTGGCCGCTTCGCGACCTCCGACCTGAACGACCTCTACCGTCGCGTCATCAATCGCAACAATCGCCTCAAGAAGCTGATCGACATCAAGGCTCCTGAAGTGATTCTGCGCAACGAGAAGCGCATGTTGCAGGAGTCGGTCGATACCTTGTTCGACAACGGTCGTCGTACCGTTTCGGTCAAGGGCGAAGGCCGCCGCCCCCTCAAGTCGCTCTCCGAGCTGCTCAAGGGCAAGAACGGTCGCTTCCGTCAGAACCTGTTGGGCAAGCGTGTCGACTACTCGGGCCGTTCGGTCATCGTGGTCGGCCCCGAGCTCAAGATCTACCAGTGCGGTCTCCCCAAGCCCATGGCTTTGGAACTGTACAAGCCCTTCATCATCCAGAAGCTCGAAGAGCGCGGCTTGGCCCACACGGTCAAGAGCGCCAAGAAGTTCGTGGAGAAGGAGCGCCCCGAAGTCTGGGATATTCTCGAGGAAATCATCGAGGACCACCCCGTTCTTCTCAACCGTGCACCGACCCTGCACCGTTTGGGCATCCAGGCCTTCTACCCGGTCCTGATCGAAGGCAAGGCCATCCGTCTGCACCCGCTCGTTTGCGCCGCTTTCAATGCGGACTTCGACGGTGACCAGATGGCCGTGCACCTGCCGCTGTCGTTCGAAGCCCAGCTGGAAGCCCGCGTGCTCATGCTGTCGGCCTTCAACCTGCTGCACCCGGCATCCGGTCAGCCCATCACCGTTCCTTCGCAGGACATGGTGCTTGGCAACTACTACCTGACCAAGCCCCGCGGCATCATGCCCGCAAAGCTTGAAGACGTCCAGAAGCTGCGCGCCTATGGCGACGACGTGGGCGTGGAGCAGGCCATCGACGCGGAGATCACCGGCATCCACCAGTGGATCCGCTACCGTCTCACCGACGGTTCCTGGATCGTCACCACGGCCGGACGCGTGATCTTCAATCGCATCATCCCGACCAAGTTGGGCTTCATCAACGACACCATGTCGAAGAAGGCTCTGCAGGGTGTGATCGGTGACGTCTATCGTGAGACCGGCAACAACCGCACCGTCAAGTTCCTTGACGAGCTGAAGGAAACCGGCTTCAAGTGGGCAACCCGTTCCGGCACCTCGGTGTCGATCGGTGACATGGTGATCCCTGCCGAAAAGGAAGTGATCATCACGGATGCCCAGAAGAAGGTCGACAATCTTCAGGATCTGTACGAGAACGGCGTGATCACCGACGGCGAGCGTTACAACCAGGTCATCGATACCTGGTCGCACGCCACCAACGAAGTGGCCACCATCCTGTTCGACAAGCTGGCCAAGGATCGCGACGGATTCAATCCCGTCTACATGATGGCCGACTCGGGTGCTCGTGGTAGCCGTGAACAGATCAAGCAGCTCTCGGGCATGCGCGGTCTGATGCAGAAGCCTTCCAAGAAGCTGACCGGTCAAGAAACGATCGAGAATCCGATCAAGTCCAACTTCAAGGAAGGACTGAACGTACTCGAGTACTTCATCTCGACCCACGGCGCTCGCAAGGGCCTTGCGGATACGGCTCTGAAGACGGCTGACGCCGGTTACCTGACTCGCCGACTTGTCGACGTGGCGCAGGATCTCGTGATCAACGAGATCGATTGCGGCACCACCGAAGGCATCGAAGTCGGACAGATCACCGAAGGTGACGAAGTCAAGACCTCGATCTACGAGCGCATCATCGGCCGCGTGCCGCTGGCCGACGTGACGCATCCGCTCACCGGCGAAGTGCTGGCCAAGGCCAACGAGATCATCGAGGAAGCCCTCGCGGAAGCGATCAAGAAGGCTGAGATCGAGAAGATCGACGTGCGCTCCGTCCTGACTTGCGCCAGCAAGCGCGGCGTCTGCGCCCGCTGCTACGGTCGCAACCTGGCCACCGGACGCCCGGTCCAGATCGGCGAGGCCGTCGGTGTCATGGCCGCCCAGTCGATCGGTGAGCCCGGTACCCAGCTGACGCTGCGTACGTTCCACATCGGTGGTGCGGCGACCCGTCTGACGGCCCAGGACAAGCAGAAGACCAAGTACGAAGCCACGGTCAACCTCTCGAACATCGAGACGGTGCGACGCGGCGACAAGGATCAGGTCGTGGTCTCCCGCACCGGCGAGTGCGCCTTGATCGACGACAACGGCATCACCAAGGCTCGCTACCCGGTGCCGTACGGCTCGGTGCTGCGCGTCGAGGACCAGAAGAAGGTCAAGGCCGGAACCGTCCTGTTTGAATGGGATCCGTACAACTCGGTCATCGTGTCTCGCGAAGGTGGCAAGATCACCCTCAAGGACATCTCCGAGCGCGACGGCACTCTTCAGATCGAAGAAGACGAAAATACGGGTCTGACCACCTATCGCGTGCTTGCCGACCGTCGTGGTCTCAAGCAGCCTCAGGTGCTTGTGAACCAAGGCAAGAACGGGTACTACCCGATTCCGGCCAATGCCGTGCTCCAAGTGCGTCAAGGGGATGATATCGGCCCTGGTGACATCATCGTCAAGATGCCTCGCCAAGCCGCTGCGACCCGAGACATCACCGGTGGTCTCCCTCGCGTCGCCGAGCTTTTCGAAGCCCGCGTGCCCAAGAGCCCGGCCGTCGTGACTGCCGTGGACGGCATTGTCGAGCTCGGTGACATCGAGCGTGGCCAGCAGAAGATCTTCGTGCTGGATGTCGATGGACACCGCCACGAATATCTCATCCCGCGCGGAAAGCACCTTTCGGTGCACTCCGGGGATCGCGTCCTTGCGGGCGATCGTCTGTGCGAAGGTCCCAAGGACCCGCACGACATCCTTCGCATCGGTGGCGAGAACGCCGTGCAGGAATACCTCGTGCAGGAAATCCAGGCCGTGTACAAGCTCCAGGGCGTGTCCATTGCCGACAAGCACATCGAAGGTATCGTGCGTCAGATGTTGCGCAAGGTCCGCATCGCCAACCCTGGTGATGCAGCCTTCCTCGAAAACGAGGAAGTCTCCAAGGTCCGTCTGCGTCTCGAGAACGATCGCATGATTGCCGAAGGCAAGGAACCAGCAACCTGGGTGCCGCTCCTGTTGGGCATCACCAAGGCCTCGCTCGGGACCGATTCCTTCTTCGCCGCCGCCTCTTTCCAGGAAACGACCAAGGTGCTCACCCAGGTCGCGGTGGCTGGCAAGACCGACACGCTGGAAGGTCTGAAGGAAAATGTGATTGTAGGACGTCTGATCCCCTCGGGAACAGGCGCCCGTGCTTATGCCAAGATCCGCGTCCGCGACGAGGAAGCCGAAGCAGAGGCGCAGCAACGCGCAATCGAGATCGAAGAGCAGCGCCGCTTGGAAGAGGCCCTCCTGGCCGAAGCCGATGCGGAGCTTGACAACGAGCTCGACGACGATCTTGGGGAATAACCCCTTGACGATCAACCACTTAAGTTTTAAATTCGCACGCCTCTTCATCATCAGGAGTTAAAGTGCCTACCATTGCACAGCTCGTCCGTAAGGGACGCACACAAGTCAAGAACAGAACCAAGTCGCCGGCCCTCAAGGCTTGCCCTCAGAAGCGTGGCGTTTGCACTCGCGTGTATACCACCACTCCGAAGAAGCCGAACTCCGCTCTTCGCAAGATCGCCCGTGTGCGTCTGTCGAATCGCATGGAAGTCACGACTTACATTCCTGGTGAAGGCCACAACCTTCAGGAACACTCGATCGTACTGATCCGCGGTGGTCGTGTGAAGGACGTGCCCGGTGTGCGTTACCACATCGTCCGTGGCACGCTCGATACCTCGGGTGTCGACGGTCGTCGCAAGAGCCGCTCCAAGTACGGTGTCAAGCGTCCCAAGCCCGGCCAAGCCGCGGCTGTCAAGGGCAAGGGCGGCAAGCCCGCAGCAAAGGGGAAGAAGTAAATGTCCCGGAGAAATTCTGCCGTCAAGCGTGAGCGCCTGCCGGATCCAAAGTTCGGTTCACAGTTGGTCACCCAGTTCGTCAACGGCATCATGCTCCAGGGCAAGAAGTCGATCGCCGAATACATCGTGTACCAGGCCATCGACGAGCTCCAGGCCAAGGCCGGCTCCGAGGAGACCGGTCTGGATGTGCTCAAGCGCGCCTTGAACAACATCAAGCCCTCGGTCGAAGTCAAGTCCCGTCGCGTCGGTGGCGCCACCTACCAGGTGCCCGTCGAAGTGAACCCGAACCGTCGTACCGCCCTGGCCATTCGCTGGTGCGCTGACGCCGCCCGCAAGCGCTCCGAGCAGAACATGGCCAAGCGCCTTGCCGGTGAGCTTGCTCAGGCTGCCAACAACGAAGGCTCGGCCGTCAAGAAGCGCATCGATACCCACCGCATGGCCGAAGCCAACAAGGCTTTCGCCAGCTTCCGTTGGTAATCTTGCTTTTCAGATGAAGAGAACAAAGGCCTCCGCACTGCGGGGGCCTTTGTATTTTCCGGCCTCGTCGGTCTTGGCCGCGATCCGGGAAATTGACAAGATCTGTCATTATCGAAGTTCCCGCAAAACACCGTCATCGCGTCCGAGAGGACTATCTTTGGCGTCCACAATTCTGGAGGAGTCCATGAGCTACCGTATCGCCACTCTCAACAAGATCAGCCCCGAGGGACTGCAACTGTTCGGCTCCGATTACGAAATCGCCGACGGCCTGTCCTCTCCTGATGCGATCCTGGTCCGCTCCGCCCAGCTCGACACCGACGGCTATCCCGGTGCCTTGGCCGTTGCCCGTGCCGGTGCAGGCGTGAACAACATCACCATCGACAAGGCCACCGCTGCCGGTCTGTGCGTGTTCAACACCCCCGGAGCCAACGCCAACGCCGTGGCCGAACTCGTGTTCACCGTGCTGGGCGCCTACGCCCGCAACATCATCCCCGGCATCGCGTTCGCACGCGACACCGCCGCCGCCACCGAGTCCGACAAGGAACTCGACGAGAAGGTGGAGAAGGGCAAGAGCAAGTTCGCCGGCTTTGAGCTGGTGGGCAAGACCTTGGGCGTCATCGGCTTGGGCAAGATCGGCGTGCTGGTCGCCAACGCCGGCATCGCCTCGGGCATGAACGTGGTCGCCTTCGATCCGTTCCCCGCCATCGACAACATCCACCTGCTGTCCTCCTCGGTGAAGATCGCCAAGTCCATGGCCGACGTCGCCAAGGTCTCCGACGTCCTGTCGGTCCACGTGCCGCTGATGGACAAGACCCGCGGCCTGGTCGATGCTTCGTTCATCGAAGGCATCAAGGACGGCGCCATCCTGGTGAACTACTCTCGCGGCCCCATTGTCAAGGAAGCCGACGTTGTCGCCGCCCTGGATTCGGGCAAGCTGCGCGCGTACCTCAACGACTTCCCCTCCAAGGCGCTGGTCAACCACGCCAAGGCGATCTGCACCCCGCACTTGGGCGCTTCGACCGAAGAGTCCGAAGAGAACTGCGCCACCATGGCTGTCAATCAGCTCAAGGGCTACCTCGAGCTTGGCAACGTGGTGAACTCGGTGAACTTCCCGGTCTGTGAGTCGGTGCCTTCGGACAAGGTCAAGACCCGTCTGATCGTGATCAACAAGGACGTGCCCAACATGATCGCCGCCATCACCAAGGTGCTGGGCGATGCGGGCGTGAACATCGCCTCCTTGGTCAACAAGTCCAACGGCAAGGTCGGCTACAACATCATCGACATCGAAGGCGAAATTCCCGCTGCCGCTGTGGATGCCGTGAAGGCAAGCTCCGACGTGATCCGCACTCGCGTGATCTGTTTCTGAGGCTTGAGATGCTGAAGGCCGCCGAAATCGCAGAGATCTTCCACAAGACCAAGGGATTCCTGGAAGGCCACTTCCAGTTGTCCTCGGGTCTGCACAGCCCCAACTACATGCAGTGCGCCAAGGTGCTTCAGCACCCGCAGCACTGCGAGAAGTTCTGCAAGGACCTGGCCGAGAAGATGGTCGCCCTCAAGGCCGACGTCGTCTTTGCTCCGGCCCTTGGTGGAATCCTCGTGGGCTACGAGTTGGCCCGCTCCCTCAATGCACGGTCCATCTTCGCCGAGCGCGTGGATGGCACGATGACGCTTCGCCGCGGACAGGATCTGTTCAAGGGCGAGCGGGTGATCCTGTGCGAGGACGTGGTGACCACCGGCAAGTCGATCCGCGAGATCGAAGTGCTGGCCAAGGAGATGGGCGCGGAAGTCGTGGGCTTGGCCTGCATCGTCGATCGCAGCGCCGGCAACTGGAAGCATGAGCTTCCTCTGACCAGTCTCCTGCAGATGGACCTGGTGACCTACACGAACGAGACCTGCCCGATGTGCGCGCAGGGCCAGGAACTGGTCAAGCCGGGTTCGCGCCCGAAGCCGTAAGGCAAGTCGACACCAAAGATGATTCGAGCCCTCCTCGGCGATTGCCGGGGAGGGCTTTTTTGGCTTCAGGGGGTGACGAGGGCTTGGCTGCGCCCTGCGGTGTGCAGGAAGCACATCCGCTGCCCTGCTGGAGCGGTCCAGACGGCGCGACCTTGGCTGTCGGGCTCCAGGCGGGCTAGGAGGCGCCCTTGGGCGTCTATGATGCTTGTGGGGCTGGTCAGGCCTGACAAGGTCCATGCGCGGCCGTTGCGGGTGGCAAGGAGACTCTTGGTGGCCTTGGTGGCGATTCCGATCACAACCGAGCCTTGAGACGGGAAGATCACTTTGGCCTGCCAAGGGGCTAAGCTGAGGCTTGAGTTCAGGGCGTTGCCCCAAGGGTCCATCCAGGCGGAGGAGCCGGGGATCGGGGAAGATGTGGAGATGGGCGTAGGATTCACGACCAAGCGCGAGGATTCCAAGCCTTGCACCATTGAGTCGGGGACGCTCCGGAACGAAACCTCGTCGAGCCAGTAGAGAGAATCGCGGCTTTGGCTGGTAAAGTCGATGCGGGCGGTGTCTTCGGTCACGTCTGCCCTCATGTAGAGTTCGTAGCGATTCCATGCGGTGTCCAGCATCAGGCCGCTGGCGTAGCCCATGGCGGCCCAGCTGTTGCGGGCGTGCCGGAGCGTGGGGGTCAGGCGCTGCCCTGGGCGGCTTCCCTTGGCACTGAAGCGCAGACGGTACAGGGTGCCTTTTTGGACCGGGACGACCCCGCCATAGACCATCGCATTGCTTTCCGTGACCTTGGCGGTGGCCACGCGCATGCAGCCCCCTTTGGCGCAGGCCTTGCCGGAGTCGCGAGTGAATTCGGTCTGCCAAGGGTAGGCGCCCCAGCCCCAGACGGTGATGTCGAAATGGGCCGAGCCCGGTGTTTCGGGACCGAACGGGGCCTTGGCCGTGTCGTAGCGGAAGCGTTCCCACAGCAGGCGGTTGTCGAGACGGCACTCGACATGGAGCAGGTGGTCGAGGCAGGACGTGTTGCCTTGGAAGGTCGCAAGCGGCAGGTCCTGCGCTTGCAACAGGCTCGCATCGGACCAGGCTCCCTGACCGACCAGTCCGGTCATCAGGTTGCCGGTGAGCAGGTTGTCCTTCATGTCGCTGGTGCCGGCCAGGCCATCGTGGGTCATGAGGACAGGGGAGATGCGGTTGCCGTAGAACAGGTTGTCCTTGACCTGGACGCGTTGGGTGTTGTGCAGGTACAGGCCGTTGGTGGCTCCGGACACCACGTTGGAGTCGACGCGGATGTCATGGGAGCCGTCGTCCAGGTAGATGCCTTGGGAGGCCGCCACGGCATCGGCCCAGCCAGCCAGGGATCCCACGACATCCCGCACGATGTTGCGGCGCACCACGCTGCCCATGGCGCCCGTCTTGAAGGCGGAGCCCGAAAAACCGGTGATGGTGTAGAGACCGGCGCAGTCGTCGGTGACCATGCAGCTGTGGCTGATCTCGTTCTCCTCCACCAGGCTGGAGCGGCCCATGAAGCCGGCTCCGTTGTATCCGGTGGAATCGATGACGTTGCGGGCAACGATCGCGGAGTCTCCTTGGGCGAGGATGCCGTAGCCGCCGCAACAGCCATCGCCCATGCCGTCGGGGGTCAGGAACGGGGTCGCTGCCGTGCGCAGGATGGTGTTGCGCTGCGCCTTGTGGGCGGGGCCGTTGAGGTAGATGGCATCGTTGCCGCTTCCCACGATGCGGTTGCCGGAAACGTCGCCTTCACGGCCACTGGTGATGCGGACGCCGAACATTCCCGGATACAGAATCTGGCAGTCGAAGACCTCGATCCCGTTTCCGTCCGCCTTGATGGCATGCAAGGTCGCTCCGAAGAATCGCAGGCCTTGGACCCGGATGTGATGGCTCCCGTCGAGATTCAGCAAGGTGGGCAGGACGGCGGCTTCCACGGCACTTGCCGAGCCGTTCCAGCGCAGGGTCCCGGACGCTTTGGCAAAGCTCCAGCTCGGGGTGGAAGGACTTTGGGCCAGCGGATGATTGGTCAGGAAGAAGCCGACCTTGGCGGGCGGGTTGTAGATGGCGTTCCTTGCGAAGGTGACTTGACCCCCGGACTGCGTTGCGATTTCGTTGGTTTCCAAGGTCCACATGGCGGTGCGCAGGTGGATGGAAGCACCGGTCCAGTCGCGGGTGGCAAGCTCGGTGGCGCTCAAACCGGTGGCACCGATGACAGCGCTTGCGAAGATCCAGCCGGTGTCGGGGTAGCGGGAAATGGGGATCGGGAGGTTGTCGCGGAAGACCGTTTTGACCGCCAGGCCCTTGGGGACGATGGTGGACCAGAAGGAGCCGTCGCTGGTGCCTTGGACGGCGATGGTGCCGCGCAGTTCCGGCAAGGCGGTCCCGACCCCGTAGGAGGAGATCACGATGGGTTGATATTTCCCGCCCGACTGTCTGATCACCAGACTCTCACGCCAGACATCCCCTTTGCGCAGCAACAGGGAATCATTGGGCTTGAGCGTGAGCGAGGCCACCTTGGAAAGGCTCTTCCACGGTGTGGCGGGATTGCCGGCTTGGGATGCCGTGCGCGTATCGTCTCCGTCGGCCGCGAAGTGGTAGGTGGCAGCCCATGGAAGAGTCATACCCAAGAGGATCGGGGTCAAGAGGCGGGAGAGCATGCTTCGAATATACTGCCGACCATGATCGAAGTTGGGTGACTTGGGCGGATACGAAGGATACCGGAAGAAGGAATGGGGTCCACCTTTCCGGTGTCTCAACGAGGATCGAGGAGTGTTCGCGTCTCCCCGGAGGTGCGCAACCAGCAAATGCGGATGGGTGCATCGGGTTTCCAGTACACATGGCCTTGGTTGTCGGGAACCAACCGGGCAAGGAGCCTTCCACGCATATCCACGACATGGGCGGTACCCCGCAGTCCGTGGATTTCCCAGTTGCTTCCAGCTCGCGTGATTCGCAAGAGGGATGGCGTGGCACGAGGCCGGACGGCAGTCGACCAACCCGTGTAAGGGAAGGCGACCTTGGCTTGCCAAGGATGCAGGATGGTTCCTTGGTTCAACGTGGTTCCCCAGGCATCCATCCAAGGACCGGTGGCAAGCGAAGCCGGACGCGGAGTCGATGTCGGATTGGGCAGCAGTCGGGCCGTCGGCAG
>JBDKGV010000090.1:0-13246 GCA_039798005.1 Fibrobacterota bacterium | reverse complement strand
AATCCCTTGCGCCGCAGATTGAAACGGCAGTCCGGGCACGCATGAAGAAGGCCGGCATCGACCCCTGATTCCGGCTGTGTCAGGCATTGGGCGGGGCTAGATTCCAAGGATGCTCTCCTTCGGAATCTTGACTGCGATGCTTTCCTTGTCGGGTGCCCTTCGGACATCGCCTCCCGTGGTGGAACTCTTCCATCCCGAAGCATCGCTTGCCTTTGTCGAACCTGGTGGTCAGTTGTTTCCCGCCCATGCTTCCGCGGTGCGGTTGCAGATGGTGTCCGTGGACACGGTAGAGGTCAGGGTCTTTGCCCGCTCCCTTGGCCTTGCCTTGCCAGGAAACGACCCGCTTGAAGAATTCATCGATGAACGGAGGGATACGGTCCCTTCGCGACCGTTGTGGTCGCGGCGGCATGTCCGGCCGCGCGACTCGTTGGCGCACTGGAGCGTGACGCTGGACCTTGCCGCGATTTCACGCGCTGGAAACGGGCAATTCCTTGATGTGAGGGCCTTTGCGGCTCCCAAGGCGATCCGGCCGGCGGCGAACCAGTTCGAGTGCGACACCTTGCGCACGCGCAAAGGGTTCCTGGTCAGTCGGATGGGACTGTTTGCGACCCGCGTGGGAGCGGGGCCGGCACGAGTGACAGCGCTGAACCTGGCAACCGGGAAGGCATGGCCTGGCGCAAAGGTGGTGATCCATGACGCCAATGGCGCAATCTTGCGCACGGGGACCACGGACTTCAAAGGGGAGGTCCGGTTGGTCCTTTCGGATGGTGCGGTCGCCGTCGGGAAAGCCGGAACGGAACAAGGGCGCATGCGCTTGGATGGAGAGGAGGCTCGCGAGTCGCAGGAGCTGGGCGAGACTTGGGGAGATGGTGCGTCGCAGGAGGATTCCAAAGGACGCTCGCGCCTTTTTGCCTACCTCATGCAGGGAACCTGGCAGCCGGGGGATTCGATGGTCGTGGGCGCCGTGGTATGGCCGGATCCGGGAACGCCAAGGGAGCCGTTGCGTGTGCGTGTGGTGGATGCGGGTCGGGTCGTGCTGGATTCCCAGAGGCTTGAAATTCCGTCCGATGGCCATGTGCAGGCACGCATGCATTTGTCCACCTCGGCCTACACCGGACCGGCACAAATCGAGTTGGAGCACGGTGCGGTGCACCGGACGATGAATGTCAAGATCGAAGTGGCTCGCGCCCATCGCCTTCAATCGCAATTGGAAACGCGATTGGATACCTCCGGGCCGAACCCGAAGGTGATCGTTCGCCTGACGGGTGCATGGCTTTCCGGCAAGGCGGGAAGCGGTCTGCAGGCAAGGATCGGGGGGCGCTGGCTCCCGGAGCTTTCGCAGGAACAATGCGGCTCGCGGATGGACGTGCGCAGGGATCCGGGGCTTGCCGGGGTGAAATTTCCCGAAAGGGAAATCGTCTTGGATGAAGCCGGTGCCTGGGAAGATACGCTGGTCATTCCACAGGCCATGGCGTTGCATGCTCAAGGGGGTCTTTCGTTGGACGCCCTCGTTTTCGAGGGCGGGGGTGTCGGGGTGAAGGCCACGGCAGTGGCTCGTTGGAACTGGGGGGCGGTTCCGGATCTCCGGTTGCGGCTGGAACGCCATCGGGTGACGGTGAAGGCGGGATTGCAATCCTCCCGCTGCCAGCGAATCTCCGGAAAGCCATTGCGCCTGGTGATCGATGCTCCTTGGCTCTTTCCGCACGTGTTGGATACCACAGTGACCTCGGGCGATTCCTTGGTTTGGTCTTTGGCACGGCTTCCAAGGAACGTGTCGGATGGACGGCCCGAACAGCCTGTCCTGGAATTCAGGCTGTGCCAAGATTCGTTGCGCTGCGTCACCACCAGGGCGAAGCTGCGTTGGCCTGAACCGGATCGGAATGAGCCGGTGGAGTTTGTGGGGGACGAGGCGAAAGCCGGCCCTCAGGACGAACGGAAGGACGCCGACCTGGATACGTTGCGCCCCGGGGATCCGGTGAAGCTTGCGTGGCTCTCGAAACAATCGGGGCTTGCCTTGATCCAGGTGATCCAAGGGTCTCGGGAACTCCATCGGGAATGGATGCCGGTGCACCGAGGTTGGATGAAGTGGCGTCGCCAAGTGGAGCCGCTCTGGGATCCTGGCGTGACGGTATTTGTCAGTGAGATCCGCGCGCGTGGGAAAGGCGATACGGCGGAGTTGCTGCGCCAATCGAATGCGACGTTCACGGTCCGACGACCGGACCGGATCCTTGAACTGGCCGTGGAGCCGGTGGACTCGCTGCGCCCGCTCCAAACGAACCGGATCCGGATCGTCAATCGGTCCAAGGCGCCGGGAAGCGTCGTGCTGTCCGTGATCGATCAGGGGATCCTGGACATCGACCGGTTTCAAACAGCTGATCCGGCAGGGTTTCTCGATGAGGTCGAGGACTTGGAGGCCACTTGGTGGAAAGGCCTTGGTCGCTTTGCGTGGAATTGGTGGTGCCAGGAGAGCCGCTTGGAATGCCAAGAACGCTCGGGCTACGGCATGGTCGGTGAGGCGGGATTGGGGTCGGTCGGTCGCATGGGGCTGGGAGCGGGCGGCGCGGGTCGGTCGATTCTTTCGAGATCCCGATCGCCGCAGCAGGATACGCTGCGGATGCGAAAGCAGGGGATGCCCGTTTCATGGATCTCTTCGGTGATGGCGTTGCCTGCGCAGGGACTTTGGGTGGAGGTTCCGCTTCCCGCCTACACGGGGCAGGTGCGCTTGACGGCCATGGGTGTTTCGGGGCATCGGTTGGGAATGGCGCAACGACAGGCGACCGTGCAGTCCCCTCTGGAAATGAAGGCGACCCTGCCGCGACAGATGCAGCCCGGTGATACGGCGCGGGTGGAAATCAGGCTGCTGGGAGCCAAGCCTGCGGCGCGACTGCAATTGAAGACCGCGGGGCAGTTGACGTTGTTGTCATCGCCGGATTGTCCGCTTGCATCCGTCTTGGGCAACGGCATTTGCCAAGCGGTGGTGGTGGCCGGAGAACAGGTCGGGACGGGATTCTTGGAAGCGATCGCGACCGATGGAAACGACAGGATGACGCTTCCGCTGATGGTCGATGTCCAGGCCCAACGCCTGTTCGGCAAGGAACGGCAAAGGAAATCCTCGGCAAGCGGGGAGTTCACCTTCGAGCTCGATCGGCGGTTTCAGGACAGCGGAACCACCGTGAATCTTGAGCTTTCCACCCGCGGGATGCTCGGTACGGCTCCGCGAATGCAGGAGCTGCTTCAGTATCCGCACGGCTGCCTTGAGCAGACCGTTTCCAAGGCGTACCCACAGCTTTTCCTGGAGGAGCTGACGCCGGGGATGAATGCGGTGGATCGTGCCAAGGCTCGAAGCCATGTGCAGGCGGCGATTGCAAAACTTGGATCGTTCAAGACTTCGGATGGTCTCCTTTCGCTGTGGCCAGGTGGCAAGTCGAGCTATCCGACGGGCTCCTTGCATGCCGCCCATTTCCTTCTGGATGCGTCCTTGCGTGGCCACGAGGTGCCGCGGGATCTCAAGGATGGATTGTTCGGTTCGATCCGCACCTCGCGGGAATTTCGCAGCGTTGCGGAGAAGCTGGAGCAGCAATCGTTCCTGGCGCGCCGGGGGCAAGTGGATCTCGATGCCTTGCGCAAGCTTGAGGAATCGATGTCGGGTTCAGTGCAGCGTTGGATCTTTGCGCAATCCTGGAAGGTTGGAACGCAGAATTTCAACGGCAGGAATCCTCAAATGGAGAAGGCCGACACGATCGCCAAGATCCACGCCAAGCTTGCCGGGAACGCGATGACGACGACCCGGGAGCTGGATGGCGGGCTTCGCTCGCCGACCGGAGACAGGGCGCGGACCTTGGAGGCCATGCTGGACCTCGATTGGAAGCCGGGTCGCGATTCCATCGTGACGTCCTTGGTCGATGTACTGTCCTCCAGCAGCTATTTGTCGACCTACGAGACGGCCTTGTCCCTGCGTGCCCTTTCGCGCTGGAATCGACAGAACAGGTCGAGGGACACTGGCGTATCGATGCGTGTGGATTCCTGGCCTTGGCAGCCATTGACCATGGTCGGGGGGCAGGCCTCGGTGGAGCTTCCCGGTTCCAGTCACCGTGTGCAGGTGCGTGGGCCTTCCGTGGCTGGGCAGAAGCTCGAGGGCCTCTTGACCCGCTCAGGGATCCTCAGGACGGACGAGCCGATCCGGGATTCCGGACTTGCGCTGGAAATCCGTTGGCTGCAAAAGGGACGGGAGGACAGTTCACTGCCTTTTGTTCCGCTGCGTGGCGATTTCGTGGCACGGGTGTCGGTGCGCAACCTGCAACCTCACGCGATTCCCAATGCGGCGTTCACGCTCTGGCTCCCGGGAGGCTGGGAAGCGCGCAACCCACGGCTTGACTCGACGCTTGCCAAGACCAGTCCACTGCTTGCCGTCGATATCCGCACCGATCGCGTGGTGCAGCACTTCGATCTGAAGCCTGGCGAGACGCGGATGTTGGAGATTCCCTTGCGAGCCACCATCGCAGGCGACTGGCAAGGACCGGAAGCTTGGGTGGAGGCATTGTACGACGGAGCTCTTCAGGTGCGTCGCACTTATGGCCGAGTGAAGGTGGGCGTCGATCCCTGAAGGGTGCCCCTTTCTCCGCGTGACTCAAGCGGCTTGGTGGGAGCCGTCGCAGAAGGGGCCGTTCTTGGACTTCCCGCAGCGGCAGAGGTAGACCGCCTGCTTCTCGGTCACCTCGAACTTGGCGGGGATCATCCCGGTGCCCTTGTGCGCCTTGAAGTCGCACAGAGGGAAGGTTTCGCTCTTGCCGCAGGTGCAGTGGTGGTGGGTGCCGGGCTCGAGCTCGAGGGCTTCAGGGCTGTTGCAGTGCTTGGTCTCGGACATGTTGTGACTCCTGTAGTGGATGGTTGGATGTGGATGGATGCTCAGCCTTCGTTGCGGACCTTGGCCGCCTCGAAATGGCCTGCTTGGTAATCGCGGAAGGTCTGCTGGATCTCGGCGGCCGTGTTCATGACAAACGGGCCGTACTGGGCGATGGGTTCCTTGAGCGGCTTGCCAGCGATCAGGATCAACCGGGCGTCACCTTTGGCGACGATCTCGACGGCGGCCGCGTCGTTGTTCAGGATCGCCATGGTGCGCTCAGGAACCGCACTTGCGCCGACGTGGGCTTCGCCCCGATAGACGTAGAGGAAGGCGTTGTGCCCCGGATCGATGGGTTGGACGAAGGTCGTGCCTGCCGGCAGATGCACATCGAGGTAGAGCGGTTCGGTGTGGGGGCGCGTCACGGCGCCTTTCACGCCCAAGGCCTCTCCGGCAATCACTCGCACCGTCACGCCGCTTTCGGAGGTCGCTTCCGGGATGGCTTCAGCAGGAATGTCCCGGTAGTTCGGGGCGCACATCTTGTCGCGGGCCGGGAGGTTCAGCCAGAGCTGGAAGCCTTCCATCAGGCCCTCTTCCTGCTCAGGGAGTTCGGAGTGGATGAGACCGCTGCCGGCGGTCATCCATTGGGCTCCGCCGGGGCCCAAGAGCCCGGAATTGCCGGCGCTGTCGTGATGGCGCATGCGTCCGGCCAGCATGTAGGTGACGGTCTCGAAGCCCCGGTGCGGGTGATCGGGGAATCCGCCGATGTAGTCGTCGGGATTCTCGTTCTTGAAGGCATCCAGCATCAGGAACGGATCGAGCCGGTGTTGCAAGTCCTGGGTCAGGACGCGGGTGAGCTTGACGCCCGCGCCGTCTGAAGTGGCGCGACCCGCGACGAGGCGTTCGATCGTGCGGCTTTTCATGGGATGTCTCCTTGTTCCCGGTTTTTGGCAAAGTCAGGATGATTGGTGCGGATCGCCTCGCGCAGACGGTCGAGGAGGTCCGAAAGGAGTTTCGCGTCGGCTTCGCTGAAGACCTTGGGGTGGGGGAGCCAGCGGGCGTTGTCGGCATCGGCCTTTTCCAGCACAGCCTGGCCTTCCGGGGTGAGGCTCACCTCGACGGCGCGGCGGTCGTTCGGGCAGGTGACCCGCACCACCAGGTTCTTTTCCAGAAGCTTGTCGACGAGACGGGAGGCGTTGCTGGACTTGTCCAGCATGCGCTCGGTCAAGAGCTTGACCGAGGCTGGCTTGCCCTTCTGGCCGCGCAGGATTCGCAGGATGTTGTACTGCGGCATGGAAAGGTCGTGCTCCTTGAGCATCGCAGCACCGGCCGTCTCGATGGCGCGGCAGGTGAAAAGGGTGTTGACCACGGCCTTCTGCCGGAAGCTCTCCCACTTGTGCTGTTGGATCTCATTGTCGATAGACATAGATATAATATATGTAGCTACATATATTGGCGCAACATTTATTTGGGTTTGATCACTTCGCGAACCTTGGAAGGAAAGGTTCGTCGGAATCGGCCTACTGGTAGAAGACTCCGTTGGCCCACAACCATCCGGTGGCATGGGATCCTGATGGGTCGCGATGGGTCCAATGGACCACGCCGCCTTGGGCGTTCCATTCGTAGATGCCTCGGAAGGCGATGGTCTGGCCAATCGTCGGGGAGGGCAGGCGCGGGGCGATGTCGATGTTGTGGGCAAACAACAAGGTCTGCCCATTGGACAGCTTCAGGATGAACTTCTGGTGACGACTTCCGTCGTTGTCGTCGGCCAGGACCTTGGTGAGGATGCCCGATTGGGACACGGCAAGATCGCTGGTCTTGTTTGCCAAGGCGTCGGCGAACACCGCGATGGCGGTGAAGTCCTTCGACAGGGAGTCCAGTGTTGACTTTGAACCAGGATCGACGGGGGGAGGGGCATCTTGAAATGTGCTGTGCTGGACGCTGGGAAGCGGCTCCGCATCAGGACGGCTGCAAGCGGTGAAAACAAGGCTCGATCCGAGACAGAGGGCGACCAATGGCTTCATGGGCTCAAGGTAGCATCGGGAGCGTGCCAGATCCTTGAGGGGTGCGCCACAAGAGGACGCCCTGGCCCTTGGGTGCCGGAACGAGAAGACCACCGGAGGCCGGGAGGTTGTGGCGTGAATGCACCTTGCCAGTTGCGGACAGAATCGTCAGGGGTTGAGCCGTCCCCGAAGCATTGCGGAATTCGATGCCCTGCCGGGTGATGCGGACAGATACAAGGGAGGAATTCGAGGCGACTCCTGACTTGATGGCAAGGCTGGCGGGATTGGTGGAAAGAGTCGAGGAACGGGAAACCGTGCCGTATTTGTAACTGGTGGTCGTGCTGGACATGAAGCGCTGTCCTTCGAAAACGACGCTCGTGTGGTGATTGATCCGCCACTGTCCAGCAGCATTGGTCCAAATGGTACCCTCAAGGAGCCGTCCATCGGGAAGGTAGGTGTACAACGTCTTTTCGGTCGTGTCCTTGCCGGAGAAGGAGTATTCCGACAACTTCAGCCCGTTGTTCCAGATCTCGGAGTAGGTCGATCCACCGGCGGAGGTGACCCATTGGGAATCGCTCCAGTTCTGGGAAACCGCCTTGTCGCAATGGCCGTTGGCGTCGATGCTCCAGAGCTCGCGGTAGTATCGACTTGTGGTTTGCGTCGGACAGGCCTGTTCCCAGCTCCAGGTCGCGGACATCGTGTCCGTCCCATGGACCTGGTCCATGCGGATCACGCGTCCCACGGAATCCCGGGTGTGGAGATAATCGATGAAATTGCCAGGAGGAGAAAGTTGGGGCCAAGTGAAGCGGACTCGTTTCAATTTTCCGTCATCGCGAAAGAGTCGTACCTCGACCGCTGTTTGTTTCGTGCCCATACGGGTGGATGCGTCCAAGACCCAGCCGCTTGATGCGGAGGGGAGCGTGTCCGGGAAATGCTGAAATTCCGTGCTCAGAAGATAAAGGCTGTCCGGGTAATGGCTTGGGAAGGTTGCTTCCTGACCGACAGGTGGATAGGTCACCGCGAAGGATGCTTGACATGCAAGGAGCAGGGACATGAAGGCGATGGATGTGCGCACGGGTAGCTCCGGTGGGTGAGTGGGGGCAGTGGACCAAGCATAGCATGAGTTTGGCCTTTGGAGCTTGCGAAGGCACTGCGGTGTGATTTGGCGCACACCACGCACGGGCATTGGCAAACGCCGCGTTGCGCTGGTCGCACCCGCGAAGTCTCCGGAACTCTTGTCCTGCCGGCGATGATTCGGCAGGAAAGGCGAATCAAGTCTTTCCCAGGGCCAGGGGAACGCTTGCCGCCAAAACCAGGAGCAGACCTGCCACTTGAGGAGGGCTCATGCTCTCGCCCAGGAGCCACGCGGCGAACAAGGGCACCACGGCAGGGCCCACCAGTGACAACAGACCCATTCGCACCGCGCCCAGCCTTTGGAGGCCGCTTTGCTGCAGGAAGGACGGGATCACGGTGGCCAACACCACCAGTCCCGCCAACCACAGCATCCAAGGGGAAGGCGGTGCCGTGAGGGTGCCCAGATGTCCGCGCAGGGCCGATTCTCCGATGCTTGCGATGGCCGAGAGAAGCATTCCTGTGCAGGTGGTGACCAACGGGCCGAAACTCTCCTGGATGCGGCCGATGCGCAAGATGAACAAGGCCCAGACCAGGCATCCGGACAGGATCAGGAAAACTCCACTGGGCGATGCGGTGGCGCGCGCGCCGTCGCGGCCCAGGCAGGCCACGGCAAGGCCGGCGTAGCAGGCGCCCAAGCCGATCCAAGTCATGAGGCGTACGGGCGAACGACCGGTTCCACGCACCTTCCAGAGCACCCACGAGAGCACCACGATCCAGGCCGAGGCCGACTGGACCAGGATCCTTTCCAGACCGACGCTTGTGCTGCCAAGGCCCGCGAAGTTCAGGCGCGGGGCGACCCAGAATCCCACGAAGCTCCAGCCGCAAAGTTCCATCAGCGCGAGGGACTTGCGGCCGCGCAGGTGCTTGCGTTGGAACCACAGCACCGCCAGATAGAACGGAGCGGCCCAGGCGGTGCGCAGGGCCATGACGTCCTCGATGCGGGCTCCGTGCAGCAGGAGCTTCTTGGCAAAGAGCCCCTTGAGCGAATACAGCACGGATGCGATGACCACGCCCAGAACGGGCATGACGGTTCCCTGTCGCGTCGGCGGTTCCACGCGATCCTCCTTTTTCCAGATTTGACGAAAACAGAAAGCCCCGCCCTCCGAGGATGGAAGGCGGGGCCGAAACCTCAAGTGACCGGTTTACTCGATCACGGGTCCCTCGCCGCCTTCGCCTGGAAATGCCAGGCTTTGACCGCTGCACGGCGGAACGACGCGAAAGCCATCGGCTTCGCGGCGGTCGTGCGGGTCTGGAGGCGTGAGGTCTGCATGGTTAGAACGTATCGCGTGCGGAGGCCGAAGTCAAGGGGCGAAGTGAATTTGTCGGAAATTGTCGCTGCCCTCACGTCGAGGTGGACGATCAGCTCACGGACCGGGGGCGCTTTGGGGTATGGATCCGAATCAATCCTTCCAGTTGTCGATCATCTTGCCGATCCGGTTTCCTTCCTCGGTCCCGTCAGGACGGGAGATGGTCCAATCCATGAGATTGCTCTGAGGGACGAAGTGGGTCATGCCTTCGCGGTAGCCCCGGACTGTCCGTATTTCGTTCGCGATCCTCCCGAAGATCAGGCTGTCTTGGACGGATTCGACCCTCAAGAAGACCATCTCGGTGTTCCCGAACTCATCTGTCAGTTCCGTGGAGACGAAGAGGATGCCGCCCAGGGACTTCCTGTCCCGCAGCCGCTCTCGCACCGCAGGCCAGGTCGCCCTGGCGGAGTCGATGAGGGGAGCAATCGCAGCTCGAAGCCTGGCGGCCCGCTCGGCGCTGGCTCTCACCGGACGATCCTTGGGCGGAGGAGGAGTCAAGCTGCCGTTGGCGTAGGGGGCGGCAAGGAGACTCAGGAGGATGGGAATGAGCATGCCGGAATTGTAATTCGCAGTCTGGCCGTGCCAGAGGTGACGCCCTGAAGACTTGGCAACCCGCCCGGGCACCTCCGGCAGGGTGTGGTGCCAATCACCATCATACGGAATTCGCATGTCTAGATTTCAATGCATGCTCTCCCTGCCGTTTCTCCTTGCCTCCCTTTCGAGCGTTGCCCTTCCCATGGATACCGGTGTGGTCGTCCAGGCCTGCCGCTTGCCTTTTTCCGGGGATACTCTCCTCGTGATGCGGGTGTGGAACGCCTCGCGCATCACCCAGGGCGACCTCTCGCTGCGCTTCCATCTCAACGGCGCTCCCGGCAGCCTTGCGGACCTCGGTTTCCGGGCGGATCTTCGGCAGAAGGTCGGGGCCGACGGCTTCAACAGTCCGATCGCAGGGGCCGCCTGGGTGGCGAGCACGGTGGCGCTCGATCCGAGCTGCGTCGGGGACACCTGCACCCACAAGGTGGATATCCCCCTGAGCGGATTGACCTTGGCTCCCCTCGAAGGTTTGGCGGTGGAATTCCAGCCGGTCAAGATGTCCGGCGGCTCGATGGTCTCGACCAAGCCCACGCATGTACCCGGCGCGAGCGACTGGAGCCTGGCCGGTCTGACGAACTCGTCCGATTGCCGCTCACTTGCGGATCAGGGAGGGATCGGAAGGAACCTGCGCTTCGAGGTGCGCAGTGGAACGACAAGGGTCTGGGGGCATGGGCCGGGCGAAACCTGGGATCGCCCCGCATGGCCGCTGACGGATTTCAGGAAGGCCTCCTTCGCCTCGCTCATGAACACGCCTGCGGACACCGTGCCGGTCCTGCAACGCGACCGCAGAAACCGCACCTTGGGCAACTGGCTGGTCAACCAGGCGGGCTATCGCCTGGCGGATGTCCAGGCGGGACGCGCCCGGGTGTTGGGTGTCGGGCAGAGCGGCTGGAGCGTGATCGACGCGGCGGGCCGGGTCCTGGGCAGCGGGAGCGTCACGGCCACGGGCAGGACGGTCTCCTCGAGCCTTCGCACGGTTGCTGCCTTGAATTCCACCTTGCCTCTCCAGGATTCCACGGGCGGGGTACGGACGGGTGCGACCGGTATCCTGGTCCTGCCGAGCAGCCTGGCAGCGGGCGGACCCTACCGGATCGCCTCGCCGACGGACACCTCGGCTCCCTTCCGGATTCACGAGGATCTGTACGGCATGGTGCGCGATGCCGGCATGCGCTTCTTCGGAGTCCAGCGTGCGGGCGATGCCTCCTCCTGGTTCCGTCCGACGGCCTTGGCGGGCGACCCGGTTCCGGGAGGCTGGTACGACTGCGGTGACCGGCTCAAGGAAGGCGTGACCCAAGGCTACTCGATGGCGGTCCTGGGTGCGCTGGCGGCCACCCATCCCGAGCGGGATCCGGACAGGACCTCGTACCTCCAGAGCCTGGAGGTCGCGGACGGCGTGCCGGACCTGGTGCGTGAACTGCGGCACGGGGCCGACTATGCCATGCAGTCGTGGTGGCTTTCGGGGCACCTCGCCGGAAGCATGCCGACCTCCGTGGGGAACATGGGCAAGGATCACGTCGGCTGGATCCACGACACCTGGATGGATTTCGCTCCGGCAAGCAGCGGAGGGCCGACCTCCCGCACCGCGCGCAGGGAGATGGGCGGACCCGTGGCGGGGAGCTGGGCGGCCGGTCTTGCCTTCGCTGCGCGTCTGGAGAAGGACCGGGATCCCCCGTTCGCTTCGCAAGCGCTCGAGGTGTCCCGCGAGCTCTATGCCTGGGGGAAGGCGAATCAGGCCGCGGTCTCGTCGCCGAGCTACGGGGGGGATCCCGAGGCGGCCTCGGAGCTTTCCTTGGCTGCGGTCGCCCTGCTCTGGGCTACGGGCGACACGCTGTACCTCCACGACCTGACCCGGAACGATTCCCTCGGTTCCCGGGTGTCCGCGCTCTGGCAATCGGCAGGGGGATGGCTCGGTGCCCGCAAGGCCACCACGGTCCTTGCCAAGGGAGGCTGGCCGATGGACTTCGCCAATCTCCATCCGTTGGCCTTGCACGCCTTTCAGACGCTGATCCTGCCCCATCCCGACACGGCCCGGCGCTACGGCATCCTGCCGGCCCGCGGGGACAGCCTGCGCGAGCAGCTTATGGCCGGGATGCTCGCGAACCTGGGCAACGCGGGAACCGGGACGCGCGCGGTCGCGCTGCCGGGAACGACCTTGAAGATCGACAGCGTCTGGAACTTCCCGATCGCTTCCGTGAGTTGGGGATACAACCGCTACCAGGCGGGACTGCTTGCCGAGATGCTTCTCTATGCAGAGATGGCGCGCGGGATCGAGGCGCGTCCCACAGCGCACTACCCGGAAGGGACGGCCTTCCTGGCCGACAGCGTCGAGGTCCTGGCTGTGAACGGGATGGACTACCTGCTCGGGCAGAATCCCTGGGACATGTCCTTCCTGATGGGCATCGGCTCCCGCAACCTCGACCACATCCATCACCGTGCGGCCAATCCCGAGGGCCGGAACTCGCTGGCGGTGAACTGGGACTACCGCACGCCCGTGGGGGCGCTGATGGGCGGAGCCGCACCGTCCCAGGGCCTTCTCAAGGATGCCTGGAGCGACTACACCTCGAGCGAGAGCTGCCTGGACTTCTCGGTGAGCTTCCTGATCCCGGCCACCTTGCTTTCCAAGCCGGGAGCCCAGCCTCCGGTCACGGGCGTGCGCACCCGCGCGTCAACTCCCGCAAGGGTCCGTGCCGACCGTCACGGTGTGGCCTGGAGCGGAGCCGTCGGAGGGATCGAGCTTGATGTCGTGGACCTGAAGGGACGACGCCTGGCGCATCAGGTCTCGGTGCAGCCCGAAGGACGGATGGAGATCGCGTCACGGGGCGTCGCGTTGGTGCGTTGGCGGGCCGGGAACGGCTCCGGGACCGCGTCCCTGATGCCCGTGTCCTCCGGACGCTGAGCCGACCCCGGGCCGGATCGCGCCAGGGATGCCGCCCGCAGGGCCAAGACCCCGCCCGCCTACGGTGAGGCGGAGGCTTGGCAGGCAGCCCGGTGACGCCCGCACGAAGCCTCGGCCCTGTCGGCCGTCGTGGGGGCGGCAGGCGCCCAAAGAGAAAGGCCGGAGCGTTCGCCCCGGCCTTGGTTTGACAATTCCTGTCCAGGACAGAATCCGTCTTATTTCTTCTTGCCCTTGAGGCGTGCGATGATGTCCTCGCGGGCGCCGCCCAGGTAGTCCTCGTAGGGGCCCTGGTAGTCGATGACCTGGCCGTCGATGATCTCGAAGATGCGGGTGGCGAGTGCGCTCACGAAGGTGCGGTCGTGCGACACGAAAAGGAGCGTCCCCTCGTATTCCTGCAGCGACTCCTGGAAGGCGTCGATGGCCTCGAGATCCAAGTGGTTGGTGGGCTCGTCCAGGATGATGGTGTTGGGTT
>JBDKGV010000089.1:0-13361 GCA_039798005.1 Fibrobacterota bacterium | reverse complement strand
GAACTTGGGCGGGACCTCGCGAGTGTAGTCGTTATGGACCACTGCGTTGATGACCGCCTCACGCACGGCGGTCGGATCGAGCAGGCGACGCTCCAGCCTCTCCCGTGAGGTGATTCTGGTGAATGTGCGATTTGCGACTTCCAGCCGATCAAGGACCTGCTTGGTGGCCTTCACCAAGCTGCAGTAGCCGAATTCGTGGGACTCGATCAGATCAAGGCGCGAGGTGCCACGGTAGCGGGCAACTTTGATCGACAGGCCGTTGGTGTCGGAAAGGAGGTAGGCTGCATAGTTGAAAGTACCATCCGGCCCCAACAGCTCCAGGTTGGCGGCGAACCGGTCGTTGAGCTTGAAGCCCGACTCCTGGTAGAAGATCCTCAACTGCTCGAACCCGAGATCGGGCCGTGGGGAACGCAGCAAGCCCAAGGAATTGCGCGAGCGCCGCGAGAAGAGGTCCTCGATCATGCGTACAGGCATGGGTTCGGCTGCGCTGCCGATCCTCAGATAGCAGCCCTTTTCAGACATTCCCCATTTGCGCAAGTGGTATGGCTTTTCGGGACCGCCCGCGACGGTGACCTTGATGACCGTCTTTCCTTCGACAGATTCCGTCAATACATCGAAGAGCCCCATCACCGAAGGAGAGATGTTGTGCCGAATCCGGTCCTTGAGCTGGAGCTGGATTTGATCGGGATCGGCCACGCCCATCACGAGGTCCTTTCCTGCGTCGATGCCGATCCAGAGATGCCCGCCCTCCGTTGTATTCAGAAAGGCGACAATCTCCTTTTCAAGCCCATCGGTCAGTTCCCGCTTGTACTCGACATGCTTGGTCTCGACAAAGCGTGTCATTCCTCCTCCGCAGAAAAACGGATGCTTGCCTTGGTCACGGCATTTGAATTATGTCGCTTGCGATGGCTGAACAGGAGCACGATCGGCTGGGGGGAGGCGCCCATCACGCTTCCAAGGACGGGTCGCGTTGGAGCTTGCGGTAGAGGGTCTTGGGGTCGATGCCCAGGATGGTGCAGGCGCGGGTGCGGTGGCCGCCGGTGTGTTCCAGCACCTTGGCGATGTAGCGGCGCTCGACATCCTCAAGGGTGGTCCATTCCTCGGCGGGGAAGGCCAGCGACTGGGCGGCAAGCAGGAAGGAGAAGTCCTCGGGCTCCAGCGTTTGAGCGTCGCTGAAGGCCACGGCGCGTTCCATCGCGTTGCCCAGTTCGCGGATGTTGCCGGGCCATGGGTAGGCCAGCAGCAGTTCCTGGGCGCGCTGGGAAAGACGCTTGGAATCGAAGCCGGCCTTCTTGCAGTGGGCCTCGAGCAGCCGCACCGAAAGCGGGATGATGTCGGCCTTGCGCTGGCGAAGCGACGGGAGCTCCAGCGGGATCACGCACAGGCGCCAGTACAGGTCTTCGCGGAACCGGCCCTGGCGGACCTCCTCGCGCAGGTCGCGGTTGGTGGCGGCCACGATGCGGGCCTTCAGGGTGAGCTGGCGGTTGGATCCCACGCGACGGAAGCTTCCGTCTTGGAGGACGCGCAGGAGCTTGGCCTGCATGGCCAGCGGAAGCTCGCCGATCTCGTCCAGGAAAAGCGTGCCTTCGCCGGCGGTCTCGAAGAGGCCTTGGCGGGTCTTGGCGGCGCCCGTGAAGGCGCCTTCCTCGTGGCCGAAGAGCTCGCTTTCCAGGAGCGCCTCGGGGATCGCGGAGCTGTTGATGGGCACGAACGGGTGTTCGCGGCGGTGCGAGAGCGTGTGCAGGGCCAGCGCGATGCGTTCCTTGCCCGCGCCCGATTCGCCGGTGACCAGGATGGTGCCGGAGAGCTGGGCGAGCTTGGGGATCTGCTGGTAGATCTTCTGCACCTTCTCGTCGTGGCTGTGCAGGTCGGCATCGGATGCCTGGGAGGCGCGCAGCCGGGAAAGCTCTTCGCGCAGGCGCACGTCTTCCAGGGCACGGCGGATCCAGAGCATCAGGTCGATGCTGTTGATGGGCTTGGTGAGGTAGTGGAAGGCCCCTTCGCGCACGGCGGCCTCGGCGCCCTGGACCGATCCGAAGGCGGTGAGCAGCAGCACCGGGATCTCGAGCTTTTCCTGGTGCAGGGTACGCACCAGGTCCATGCCGGTGAGGCGGGGCATGTTCATGTCGGTCAAAAGCACACGGGCGGTGCGGGCGCGGATCTTCTCCAGCGCCACGACGGGATCGGTCACGAAGGCGGCTTTGATCCCTTCGGATTCGAGCATTTCGGAAAGCGCGCTTGCCATCTCGGGTTCGTCGTCGACGACCAGGACATCAAGCATGCTGGAAGATCGCGGTTCCATCCCACCTCCGTAATTCGACATCGAAACGGGCCCCGCCAAGCTCGGCGGAAGGCCCCACACGCATCTCGCCGCCCATGCGGTGGACGAGATCGAGCACCACCGTCAGGCCAAGGCCGGAGCCCTCGCCCTGCTTCTTGGTGGTGAAGAAAGGATCGAAGATGGCGTTGCGCCGCTCCTCGGGAATGCCGGGGCCGTTGTCCTCCACGGCCACCACGAAGCCTTCCTCGACGGTCATGACCCGGATGCGCAACAGGCCGTCCGGGTTTTCCATGGCCTGGATGGCGTTGATGCTCAGGTTGAGGAAGACCTGCTGCAGGCCGTCCTCGGTGCCGCTCACGATCATGCCCGGTGCGGCCTCGATCTCGATGCGCGCCCCCTTGCGGTTGGCCATCGGGGTCAGAAGGCTCTCCAGGGTGGACAGAATCTGTCCGAGGTCCACGGCGTGCTCGGGCATGGGCTTGGAACGGGCGAAGTCCAGCAACTGGCGGATCAGGCCAGTGACGCGATCGAGCTGGCCCAGCAGGATGTCGACCGTCTTGATCTCCTCCGAGCCGTCCTCGAAGCGCTTGCGCAGCAGCTGCAGGCGCATGGACAGGACTCCCAGCGGGGTGCCGATCTCGTGGGCAAGCCCCGACATCAGGACGCCGGCGGTCGCAAGTTTTTCAGCGCGCACCAGCTGGTCGTCCTTGCGGCGCATCTCGCGCAGGTGGTCGATGTCGCGGTGCAACCGGCCAAGCGAAGCCTCGCGGCGCAGCAGGAGCCACGACAGCAGGCCCCACAAAAGGCCCACGAACAGGAGCACCCAAAGGAAGCGCCAGAGCTGGCCCAAGAGGACGCGGTCCATGTCGGCGCGCGGTCCGTAGAGCACCAGGGTCCAGTGCAGTTCGCCCCAGGCGCGCATGCGGCGGGCGTGCAGGATGGTGCGCTCGGGGAACGGGTTGGTGGGGTCCTTGTCCCAGTGGCTCAGGATCCCGCGCGGCTGGTTGCGGATCTCGTCCAAGATGGTCTCGGACAATTCCTGTCCATACCGGGCATGGGTGCGGGTGGTGTCGGGGCCGTAGAGGGGGAACCACTCGCCGTTCTCGTTCACAAGGCCCAGCGAGAATCCTTGGTTGACCATGGTGGGCTGCAGGGCCTCGCGCAGGCCGCGCTCGCTTGCCACGAATTCCAGGTCCTGCCACGAGGTGAGCCGCTTGAAGCGCACCGAAAGGACCGGCTCGGAATCCCCTTTGGGGGTCGGGCGGCTCCAGCCCAGATCCGAGATGGCAAGGTCCCCGGAGAAGCGGAAGAACTCCCGCGCCAAGTGCGGCTTGGACAGGGAGTCGCGCTTCCAAAGCATGTGGACGGCTTCGGTGCGGTGGGTGATGACCAGTTGCCAGGCCAGCGAATCGGAGGACAGCAGGCCGTAGGCGCGCTCGCGCCCGGTGCTGGAGGGCGAGAAGCTGCGCACCACATGGGCCATCAGCGAGGTCTGGCGCACCTCGCGTTCCATCTCCTGCTGAAGGGTGCGTTCGATCTCGTGCAGGAGCCGGTCCTGGCGCTGCAGGGTCGATTCCAAGAGCGTGGCCTTCTGCTGGTAGTAGAAGAGGAAGACCAGTCCCAAGGCGAGCAGGGCCGATACCACCAGCCCAAGGCCCGTGAACAGACGCGCCGAACGACGGGCGAAGATGCGCTTGATGCCTTGGCGCCACCAACGCAAAGCCAGACGCCGCGAGCGGCGCACCCGATCCTTAGGACTCAAAGACATGCTGACTCAAGGATAGCCACGCACAGGCGTCCCCACGCGGCGGAAATGCGCGATCTTACTCCTTCACCAGCTTGTCCATGAGGAACTTGGCGATGCGGGCCGCCCAGGACCGGGGCATCAGGCGCGTGAGGGCGGCGCTTGCCTTGTTCTGCCAGCCGGTCACCACATGGGTGGTGTGGCCCAGGGCGGCAAGGCCGGCGGCCACCACTTCGGGCGGGTTCATGGCGTTTTTCTTGAACACGTTGCTGGCGCGGGCGATGTCGCCGAACTCGGTGCGGGTGGCGCCGGGGCACAGGGCCAGCACGTCCACGCCATGTTCCTTGAGCTCGAAGTGCAAGCCTTCGGCCAGCATCAGGTCCCAGTTCTTGGACGCGGAATACAGGGTCCAGCCGGGCATGGCCTGCCACGCGGCCAAGGATGCGGTGAACACGATGCCGCCGCGCTTGCGATCGCGCATCTTCCGGCCCAAGGCGTGCGAGAGCGTGACCGGCGCCCGGCAGTTGAGGTGCAGCAGTTCCAGGTTGCGCTCGATGGGGGCGTCCAGGAAATCCCCGGTGACCCCGAAGCCTGCGTTGTTCACCAGAAGCCCGATCTCAAGGTCCTCGACGGCGGCAAGCAGGCGGTCGATCTCGTCCTCGCGGGAAAGGTCGGCGCCCAGCACGCGCACCTCGATGCCGTGCTTGGCCTTGAGCTCCGTGGCCAAGGCCTCCATGGGGGCGGTCCGGCGGGCCACCAGCACAAGGCTCAATCCATCGACGGCCAGCTGGCGGGCGAACTCGGCCCCAAGTCCTGAGGAGGCTCCGGTGACAAGGGCCCAAGGTCCATAGCGACGCGCAAAGGCGGAAGTGTTCATGGCAAGAAGATAGGAGGTTCGGGCGCCTCCCGCCTGCGGCGGGACCGGGCTGCCTGCCAAGCCTCTTCGCCCTGCTGCAAAGGAGACGCCCCATCGGGGCGTCTGTACGCGGGCGAAGGGTCTTGGGCCTGTCGGCCGGCATCCCTGGCGCGAGGATGCGGCGGCATCAATCCTCAGGCATCTCCGACTTCCTCTGGAGGCGGATGCCCAAGAGGAACAAGGCGCCGCTGGCGAACCAGAGCAGGCGGATCATCGTGATCAGGTCGAAGTTGTCCAGGTCGAAGGCATCCAACCGTTGTGCGCGGGCCCGCAGGCGATCCTTCGCCGCCGTGATCGAGTCCCGCAGGACGCTGTTCCGATGCGACTCGGTGAAGATCAGGCGCCATCGCAACGAATCGATCTCGTTGCGGAGCGTGCGCGCCTTCCCGACCGGGGGGATTTCCTCCAAACGCTGGCAAAGGGCCTCGCAGGAGGGCTGATCCTTGTGCGGATTCCGGACGCAGAAAGCCTCCTTCAGGTAAGGGCTCAAGGGATCGGGGCGATAACTGCCGCAGGAGAGGCTGGTCTTCAGGAGCAAGATCGCCACAAGGATCAGGTTCATTCGCTCCTGCGCTTTCGGAGGCGATGCCTCGCTCCCGCGCAGAAGGCGCAGGACAGGAGGAAAAGGCACAGGGAGAAGACAAGCAGGCCGGTGCGATCGTCGTGCAGCTCGATCGCCGCCCGTGTCTCTTCGGAGATCCGATTCAGGCTGTCCAGCGTTCTTTTCTGTGCCGTTTGTTCAAGCGCCGACTCGGCAAGGTCCTTGCGCAACGTGTCGCGGACCCGAGTCAAGGAATCCAACACCAAGTCCGGGGCGCTCAGCGCATGCCGGTCCTGGGCCTTGCGCTCCAGGCATTTCGCCAGTTCCTCCCGTTCGGGAACCGGGGAGTATTCGCTGGAATACCGATTGTGCCTCGGGTCCTCGCCGGGTGGGTCCGCGCATCCTTGATGGAGCATGGCAAGGAGGAGAAGGAGCGTCATCACGGAAGGGTCGAGGGCGTCATGCGAACGCCACCACATCGCGGATGTGCGGGGCGCCGCTTGCCAGCATCAAGAGGCGATCCAGGCCCAGCGCCACGCCGCTGGTGGGAGGGATTCCGGCGCGGTGCGCTTCGATCAGGCCTCGGTCGATGCCGGGAGAATCCTTGCCCATCGCCTTTCGGCCCTGCACATCCTCTTCAAAGCGGCGCAGCAGTTCGCCCGCGTCGGCCAGTTCGTCGTAGGCGTTGCAAAGCTCCACGCCCTGCCAGTAGAGCTCGGCGCGCGCGGCGGTGGGGGGCGTGCCGGGAATGGCCTTGGCCAGGGCGGCGCGGGAGACGGGGTAGTTGGTGACAAAGACAGGTTCTGTCATTCCAAGGAAAGGTTCGATGGCGGTCACGAACAGGAGATCGAGCCAGCCGTCCCGCTCATCCAGCGACAGCTCGGGGATGATGGGCGATGCCTTCAGGGTGGCTTCGCGCAAGGACTCGATGGGGGAATGGAAGGGATCGACTTCGCAGAAGTCCCGGAAGAGGCTTGCGAAGGTGGCGTGTCGGGCGGCGGGAAGGGAGGGGATCAAGAGGCGGCACAAGTCCTCGACTTCGCGGCACAGCTCTTCCAAGGAAAAGTCGGGACGATACCACTCCAGGATGGTGAACTCGCGGATGTGCCGGGCGCCTTCGCCTTCGTCGCGGAAGGCCTTGCACAGTTGCCAGATGGGCCCGGACCCGGCGGCCAAAAGGCGCTTCATGTAGAACTCGGGAGAAGTCTGGAGCCAAAGCGGATCGCGGGAGAATTGGGACTTCACCGCGAAGGAATCGATCCAGAGATCCACGGTGCCAAACGGAGCCAGAAGAGGTGTCTCGACTTCCAGCACGCCACGGGCATCGAAGAAGGCGCGCACGGAGCGCAAGGAGCCCGCCCGGAAGCGCAAGGCATCCAAAGGCGCGGAGGGTTTCCAGAGGAGGGTGAGGTCTTCGATCATCGCCCATGCCAAAGTGCATAAATCCACTCCCGCGCGCCAAGGATGCCGCTTCGCCTGCCATCGCCCACCCCTGCCCTCCCATCCGGGAGGGGGATCAGCAAGCAACGCGCTGACGCGCGCCAAGGATGCCGGCCGACAGGCCCGGGACCCCCGAAGGGATGCCATTGCTCACGACTTCGGAAGGGCGGATCTCAGATCCGCCCGACATGGCAGACCAAGGAGGCCCGGCAGGCAGCCTGGCGACGCCGTCAGGCGGCGGGCGCCCGGAATCAGGGCTTGGGACGGAAGCTTTCCATCGTGTTCACGATGCCGGGAGGCGGGAGCGGGGCTCCGTTCAGGCAGTCCAGCACCTGCCGGTACAGGTCGCCCTGCATGCGGGCGGTGGAGGGCCAATCGAAGCGGCTGGCCCATTCGCGTCCGTTGGCACCCAGGCGTGCGCGCAGGTCGGGCTCGGTGAGCAGGCGGCGGAAGGCCTGGGCAAGCTCGGGGATGCAGTCGGCCTCGTTGTCCACCAAGATCGAGGTGTAGCCGTCCGGGGCGGAGTCGAGGAATCCGTCGGTGCGGGTGGCCACCACCGGCAAGCCCTGGGAGGATGCCTCGATGGCGGCGATGCACCAGCCTTCGAAGCGGCTGGGGGAACAGAAGAACCGGGCACCGGCCAGCAGCGAGTACTTCTCGGCCTCAGAGGGGTTCTGATGGATGTGGATGCGCGCCGCATGCGGATGCTGGGCCAGCTCGCGCTCGAACCAGGCGTTGGTGGCGGCGTCCGACCGGCCTGCCAAGCGCAGTTCGAGGGTGGGGAATACCGTGGCGACCTCGGAGAAGGCGGCAAGCAAGCGATCCAGCCCCTTCATGTGGTGATCCAGACGCCCCAGGAAGATGATGTAGGGCTTGTCTTGGGTTCCGAAAGGAATCGGGGTCTCGGCGGGCGGATGGAAGCCGGTGGGAATCACGAAGATGCGGGCGTTCGGGTTCTGCTCAATGATGCGGCGCGAGGTCTCGCGGTTGATCGTGAGGAACCACAAGCCGTTCTTGATCACGTTTTGCTGGAGCCGCCATCCGATCAAGCCCAAGGGGCCGATGCGCCGCAGGAGCGAGGCGCGGTCGACCAGATGGTAGACGGAATGGACGATGGCGGGATGGGAGGCTGAAAGGGGAAGCACCGGCGCGAAGCACGAGGCGCCGTGGGAGATCACCACCTTGCCCTGTTTCAGGACCTTGCGGGCGATGCGGCCGGCATGCCAGGCATAGGACCAGCGGGAGCACAATTCGCCCAAGGCCGCGATGCCGAGGTTGCGACGGAGGCATGGGGTGGCGAAGGTGCCGGCCCGTGGATGGATGCCGGAGAAGACCGAGGTCGTCCATTCGGCATTCAGATGCTTGAGGATCTCGAAATCCCGTTGGGCACCACCACCGCCGCACCAAGGGTTGTCGGGCGAATCGTAGATGAAGTGGAAGAGTTCGGGATGCATGGTATGGGCTGATCCGGATGGGTGAAGGTGTGCCTGGCTTGCCAACCGAGCTGGCACGAAGGCCTCGGAAAGAATGATAGTTCCGATCGGGACCGTGTCCGCCCGTGCGGTCGCAGTGACGATTCCTGAGATGAGACTGGCGCATTGCCTGGTTCAGAATGATATGCTCAAGGGGACATGATGCGTTGGCTGCGACTTGAAAACATTCCGGGTGGGCGATGGACCCAAGCTCAGGTCGCCCTGATCCTGTTGCTGTTGCCGTGCCTGCCGCTGTACGTGCAGGCGCCGTGGAGCCGGTTCGCCTTCGATGCCGTGGCGGCCTTGAGCCTGCTGCTGGGGTTCGGTGGACTGATCCGGCTGGCGGCACGCGGAATCCGGGGCAACCCGTCGTGGGCCGTGGCGGCCCTTGGCATCTTTCTGGGATTGGGAGGCGCAACGGTGCGCCAGATCCTGGAGGTCATCCATGGCAAAGCCATCCAGACGCCGGCTTGGGCCGTCTATTTCCTGATCTCGCTCCTGGTCTGCGCCATGGGCGTGCTTTCCCTCCCGGAGACGAAGGACGACAGCGGCCAGATCCGGTCCCGGTTGCGATTCCAGCTCGACTTCCTGAGCCACATCGTCGGAATCTCCTACCTGCAGTTGGCGGTGGCGATCTTTCCTCGCATCGATTTGATGGACCGCCACACGACCATGGCCAACGTCACGGAAATCCTGCCACCGTTCGTGGCGCTCTTCCTTGCCTTCGCCACCGGGAATGCCGTGGTCCGCAAGCGGCAGACGGGAATTCAGGAGCTGGCGCTGCGGCTGCTGGCCATCGCCTCGGTGTGGCACCTGATGAACAACATCTGCTACAGCGTGCATCTGTTGCATCCGAACCCCTTGATCTTCGCCTTTCGCCATTGGCTGCTGATGCTGGTGTCCCTGGGAACGAGCATGACGGCGTGGATGCTTTCCGAGTCGGCGGACGGAGAACACGAACGCCGGCGTTCGACCCTGTTCGACGAGCTGATCCTGCCGCAGATCCTCCTGCTGGTCCCGTTTCTCTTCCTGGGAGTCTTCTGGGCCAGTGGTACGGCCAAGCCGACGCATGTGGTGGTGGCGCTCTTCCTGACATTGGTTTCGGTGCTGGTGAGACTGCTGGTCTTCTCCTTGGACATCAACAAGACGCTCAAGGCCAACGAACAGGCGCTGGCAGATCTTCGGTCCGCCCAAGCGCACCTGGTGGAGAACGGCAAGCTTTCCGCCTTGGGAAGCCTTGTCGCGGGAGTGGCTCACGAATTGAATACGCCGCTGGGAAGCGCTCTCACGGCCACGACCAACATGGCAAGCCAGGTTTCGGCGTTCCGGTTGCGCCTGCAAGGGGATACGCTCTCCAAGGCAAGCCTCGACAAGTTCCTGGCCAACCTGGATCAAGGCGCGGGAATCCTGGTCGCAAGCCTTGAACGCTCGGCGGAGCTGGTGCGCTCCTTCAAGCAGGTGGGCGTGGAGCAGAGTCTCGAGCCGTCGCGGGAGATCATGCTCAGCCAATTCCTCGAGCAGGTGGCCAACCTGCTTTCGCCGACCTTGCGCAAGCATCAGCATACGCTTTGGATCGAGTGCGCCAAGGAGGTCAAGGTCATCCTTCCGCGCCTCATGCTCACGCAGATCATCAATCAGATCCTGCGCAATGCCTCGCTTCACGGCTATGGAGACGGAGTCCCCGGCGAGATCTGGGTGAAGGTGAGTACGCACGGGACGGACCTGTTGCTGGAGTTCCGGGATGCCGGATCCGGGATGGATCCAAACACCTTGGAACGGCTGTACGAACCGTTCTTCACGACCGGTCGGGGCAAAGGCCACATCGGTCTCGGGGCCCATGTGGTCCATTCCCTGGTCACGCGCCGCTTGGGAGGCAGGATCGACGTCGAAAGCGCTCCGGGCAAGGGCTGCCGCGTCCTGATTGAACTGCCGGGGGTGGTGCTTGCCTGAAGTTGTGCGTCAGGGCGTGCACAACTCCCTTCAAATTGTTACGATGATTCTCAACCAACATCCATTACCGAGGGCAACTATGCGCATCCTTCGTTTCTGCTTTGCATTCCTCCTTCTTGGCGTGCTCGTCCATCAAACGCCGGCAGCTCCCGCTGCCAAGGCTTCAAAGAAGAAGGCGGCAATGCCCGCTCGGGTGGACACGCTCACCGTCAAGACGGTCGATACCTTGAAAGTCAAGGACACCGCAGGTCTGGCGCGACAGGATTCCCTTGCCAACGTCTTGCGCGGGTGCGAGTCGGGTCGACGCAGCGCCGACAGTCTGCTTGGCCTTGCGCGACTGCGGGAAGCCAGCCTTGGCAAGTCCTTGGACAGCACCAAGCGCTTCTCCAGCGACCAATCCATCCTGCTGGGTCGTCAAAAGGATTCGCTGCGCATCCTGGACAGCCTGAGGCGCGCCACGGCACCTGACAGCAATTTCGTGCTGTTCCTGCCGGTTTCCTACGACACCACCCGGCATCCGGGCGATTCCACCTTGGCCCGTGCGCTTTCCCGCAATCTCCTGGCCTCGGCGCTTTCGGTCAAGGGCTTTGAGTTGTGGACACCGATGGGGAGCGAGTTGCGTTGCAATCAGCCCGAGTGCTGGTCGACGATCGCGCGGCGCAAAGGTGCTGGCCAGATCCTGACCGGGGTGCTTTCGTACTCGGGCGACACGTTGATCTATTCAAGCTTCATGACCTCCATGGTCGCAGGCCAGGTCACTCGCCAGTCCCAGGTGGTCGGGTACCATCGCGAGAGCGATCCGGCGCCCCGCTTCTCCCGGATGGCCGCAAGCCAGCTCTTTGGCATCAAGGATGAGGAGACCGAGAACAAGCATGTGGACTCGCCGCTCTGGCGTCGGGTGATGCTCCTGGGCATCTTCGGCATCTTCGCAGGGACGGCGGTCGCCCTGAGCTGGTAAGGAATTTCTCCTTCGAGTTGAAGAGGCCCGTCATCGACTTCGGTGGCGGGTTTCGTTTTTGAGGGGGTGGGGGGCTATCTTTCCCGCCCTTTGCGGGAGGTGTCTGCCATGAGTGAAGTTTTGCATTTGAAGAATCGCGAGGAGCGACGGATCCAATCGGGCCATCTGTGGGCCTTTTCGAACGAAGTGGCATGGGACAAGTCTCCCCGTCCCGAACCCGGCGAGTGGAGGCAGATCCTCTCGCATCGGGGCCAGCCGCTGGGGCATGCCGATCTCCATCCCGGCACCTTGATCGCCGCGCGGTTGCAGCGCGTGCTTCCCGAGGCGCGTCCCTCCGTGGCGTGGTGGACCGAGTTCTTCGCGGCCCGTCGTGCCGAGCGCAAGGTCTGGTGCGATCGTGGCACCCACTTCCGGCTGGTCAATTCCGATGGCGATCTCGTGCCCGGCCTGACCGTGGACGACTACGGCGAGCATGTGGTGGTCTCGGCCCAGACGGTGGCGATGGATGCCCGCTTGGCCGAGATCGTCCCGGCCCTGCAGGCGTTGGGCTATCGCGGCGTCTTGCTGCTCAACGACACCTGGGCGCGTGAGCTCGAGGGGCTCCCCCGTGAGGATGCCTGGGTGGGTGAAGCGGCGGAGCTTTCGTGGGTGCCCGTTCATGCCAAGGCTCAGGCCGCCGCGCTGATTGGTCGCCAGAAGACCGGATTCTTCCTGGACCAGGATGCCAATCGCCGCCAGTTGGCGCGCCTTGGTGCCGGCAAGTCGGTGCTGGACGTGTGCAGTTACACGGGCGGTTGGGGACTTGCCTTCGCCGCCGAGGGAGCCTCCAGCGTGGCGTTCTGCGATCGCGATGCCGCAGCGCTGGAGTGGTGCGCCAAGGGCTGGGAAAAGTCCGGACTTTCCGGCGAGCCTGAACTGTTGTTGGGCGATGCCTTCGAGATGCTGCAGACCTTGGGACAGGCGGAGCGCAAGTTCGATGTGGTCGTGCTCGATCCGCCGGCGTTTGCCAAGAGCCGCAAGAGCGTCGACCAAGCCATCCTGGGCTACCAGCGGTTGAATCGCCTGGGACTTTCCTTGGTGGCACCGGGAGGCATCTTGATCACTTGCTCATGCACCGGACTTGTCGATCGCTTGGATTTCCGGCAGGCCGTCCTCAAGGGCTCGCGCCAAGCGCGCCGTTCGCTGCGCCTGTTGCGCGAGTGCGCCGCGGGCCCGGACCATCCGGCCCATCCGGCGATGCTCGAGACCGAATACCTCAAGTGCCTGGTGTTCGCCGTCAGCTGATCCATTTCAGGCAGGTTCCTCGGACCTTGCCTGGACGACCCCATTTCGCGGGCCCAAAACCACCTCGCACCAATGCTGCGGGGTGGTTTATGGTTTTGGGGAAAAACGGGCCCACACGGATTCCAAGGCAAGCAGACCCAGCGACAGCCAGATCAGGGAGAATCCCAAGAGCCGGGTGTGATCGAAGGGTTCCCGGAACAGGAACACTCCCAGCAGAAACTGCATGGTGGGAGTGATGTACTGGAGGAATCCCACTTGGGAAAGGGGGATGCGCCGGGCCGCGCCCGCGAAGAACAACAGAGGAATGGTCGTCGCCAGACCTGTGGTGACCAAGATCCATTGGGAGGCAAACGGTGCGGACAGAAAATGTCCGTTGCCGGTCGCCTCGGCGTGCCCGATCACAAGCAGGGCGGCGGGGAAGAGGAGGACGGTCTCCAAGCCAAGTCCCTGCACGCCCGAGACCTGCGCCTGCTTCTTCACCAGTCCGTAACTGCCAAAGGACACGGCAAGCAGGATCGAGAGCCAAGGGAAGGCGCCGGTTGAAGCGGCAAGCCACAGGATCGCCAGGGTGGCAAGGCCCACGGCGGCCCATTGCAGCGGACGCAGGCGTTCCTTGAGCACGACGACTCCAAGCGCGATGCTCACCAGCGGATTGATGAAGTATCCCAACGAGCATTCGATCACGCGTCCGGCGGCCACGGCCCACACGTAGACCAGCCAGTTGGTGGCGATCAATGCGCTCGAAAGCAGATGGGTGCGCCGGGTGACCGGGTCG
>JBDKGV010000088.1:0-13386 GCA_039798005.1 Fibrobacterota bacterium | reverse complement strand
CGCTGCCGAGGAAGATCTCGTGGACGTGCCTGCAGATTTTTCGGGCCTGGGCCGCTGCCGTGGACGATCCTTCGATGCCGACGATCTCGGCACCGGTGCGTTCCTTGAGCAGGCGAGACAGGAAGCCGTCGGAGCAGCCGATGTCGAGGATCCGTTTTGGCCTGCATTCCGCAGCGAGATCGAGGATCGTGGTGATCCGGAGGTTGCGTTCGATCTCACCCAAGGCGAGCATCGAGGATGATGAGTAGCGCTCTTCATTGAAGGAATTGTCCATGATATGACTCCTGTCGTATCCGTCTGTAGGGCTTTATTGAGGGCGTTTGCGCAGTCCGGCAAACAGGGCGATTCCGGGCAGGCACAGGATCGTGCTGATCACGTAGCCCAGCGCCATGGCGGCCAAGCACTGCTCTCTGGGGAGATGCAGGACACCGTGATACAGGACCATCGCAAGCCCTTCGCGGACTCCGATGCCACCCACGGTCAAGGGGGCGAGACTTCCTAGCTGCAGGAGTGATTGGAAGACGAAGGCCGCAGCGACCGGTACCGGGGCGGAAAGGGCCTTGAACGCCATCCATCCGGAAAGCAGGGTGCAAGCTTGCAGCAACAGAGAGTATGCGAAAACCTTGCCCAGAAGCAGCGGATTGCGAAGGCTCGCCAAGTACTCAAAGCCGTCGTGGACGCGCTTGCGCCAGCGAGGGCCGGCGAGCCACCAATCGTGGTTTCTCCGGATGCGTTTCCAGAGGCGCCAAGCAGGATATGCCCCGGCGAGCGATGCGATCGCCAATCCCAGTGCGATTTGGCTTGGGGCGAAGCGCAAGGCGGGGTTTGGCCAGAGCATTGCCCCTCCCATGGCCAGGATCATCAGGGACGCCAGTCCGAACAGTCGGGCAACCAGCGTCGAAATGAGGGAACGCTCAAGAAGTCCGGCTTCCCTCGAGAGCAGTCCGGTGCGCACCACGTCCCCGGCAACGGAGGAGGGGAGGAAGAAGCCTGCTGCCGTGCCGATCAAGTGTATGCGCAGGAGTTGTCGAACGGTCACGGACGGATGATCGAGCAGGAGCTTCCAGCGAACCACCTGGACGAGCATCCCGAAGGCGAGCGTTCCAATTGCGCAAGCCAGCCACCAGGGGTTCGCCCTGCGGATGACATCTGCTGTCGCCTGGAGCGGAGTGATCCAAAGGACCAATCCCAGCAGTCCGAAGGTGGTGGCGATGCGCAATGGCTTGGCCCAGCGGCCGGATGTCGTCGTTTCCAAGAGACTTGCAAAGGTACCTCTCCGCGCCCTGCTTGCAAATTCCTATACTCCCTCGGCTGTGTCCCTAACTTTTGTGGAGCTGTCATGACAAGTGTTGTCCAACGTCTCAAGCCCTGGCTGATGCCGCTATTGGTCCTGTTCGCCATGGGGACCATCCCGTTCCTTGGCTTCCTGTTCAGTGGCAAGATGTTCTATGGCTCCGATCAGATCGGTGGCTACTGCAATTACACCAAGATGGCCGAGATGATTGGCAAAGGGCACATCTTCGGATGGCATCCGTGGTACCTCTCGGGGATGCCCACGCTGGATGCCATCTTCGGTGAGGTCATGTATCCATTGTTCTGGCCTGTCCTTCAGCTTTTCGACACCAAGCGTGCTTTGGGCCTGCTCTTTTGGACTCATACCCTGCTTTCGGGTCTGAACGCGACGGTCCTTTTCCGCCGATCCTTCAAGCTGGAGCGCTGGTCGGCAATCGCCGTGGCCTCGGCCTACATGATCAACCTGAATTTCCTGTCCGTCATGCAGGGAGGTCACACGGGCAAGGTCTACATCATGGCTTGGCTCCCCTTGGCGCTCCATTGCTTGATCCAACTGCTTTCACGCAATTCCCGCTGGTTCCATCCGCTTGGCCTTTCCGCGACCATCGGTCTGATGGTCCTGACTTCGCACCTCCAGATGGTCTATTACATCCTCATCGGATTCTTCGTCTACCTGTGCTGGCGTCTGGTCGAGATGTGGAAAGCCAAGGAAGGCGCTGCCTTCATGGGTGGGAAGTTCCTGGGCTTCTGGGTCTCCATCCTCTTGGGCATCGGGCTTTCCATGCCGGTCTTCTATCCCCCGATGCAGTACACGAAGCAGTTCTCGGTGCGAAACACTGCAGAGAAGACGACCTTCGAGCACGCCACCAGCTGGTCCATCCACTGGGAAGAGGCTGCGTCCCTTGTCGTTCCCGAGTTCACGGGAATCAATGACAATTACTGGGGCAAGAATCCCTTCAAGCTCAACAGCGAATATGCGGGCATCGCCATTACGGCACTTGGCATCGCGGCCGCAGTGGTGTTGCGCAACCGCTGGAGCTGGTTCTGGCTCACGGTGGCGATCCTTGCGCTCCTCAATGCGCTGGGTGCCAACACGCCCTTCTACAGTTGGATCTACGGATTTGATTTGGCGGATGGCACCAAGATCTCGGTACCCGGCATCCGGAATTTCCGTGCCCCCAGCATGATCATGTTCTGGTGGGCCATGGCCTTGTGCGCCCTCACGGCCCTGTGGTTCAAGGCGATGGAGGGGGCTGAAACCTGGGATCGGACGCGGCGCGAGAAGATCCGCAAGGGACTGGTCAAGGCCGCCGGAATCACGGCCGGAACCTTGGTCCTGATGGCGATCCTGCCCGATGTCGTCTTTTCGATCTGGACCTCCACGTTCGGGGATGACAGCCTGAAGGCCGCTGAACTCTGGGCGCGCAATTCCGGATCGTTCCAGATCGGTGCCTTCCGCACGGCCTTGCTTGCGGGCGGCCTCCTGATGCTCTCCGCGCTGTGGATCGATGGTCGCATCAAGCGGCCGGTGATGGTCGGCGCCTTCCTGCTTGCGCTTGCCATCGACATCTTCCCGCTGGCCGGGAAGTTCATGAACACCTTCAACTACTCGGATTATTACGCGGAGGAGCCTGCGCTGACCGCTCTTCAGGCGGACAAGTCGGTTTGGCGGGCGCTGGAACTGCCGGGATCGACCTTCTCGGGCCAGTTGATCCTGTACAATATCCAGAGTGCCGGTGGCTTTGCCGACAATGAGATGGCCCACATCCAGCAGTTCCGCAGCAAGGATTTCAAGCGGGTCATGCACGGGTTGAAGCAGCTTCCCGATGGCACCATCATGGGAAGCCGCACCTTGGACCTGCTCAACGTCAAGTACTTGGTGTTCCGCGCCGGGGAAGACCGTTCGGCTCCGCTGGGCATCGCGCCCAACCGCTCGGTGTTGCCGCGCATCCGCCTGGTCAGTTCGGTCCAGGCCGTGGCCTTGGAGGGCCAGCTTGACAAGATCCTGGACTCGACCTTCGCCTACCGCACCCAGGTCCTGCTCGACCCGACCGAGGCGGCCAAGGATCCGATCGCAAAGTCCTTGATCGGTGCTCCGGTTGACAGCGTGGTGCCCGGTTCCGTGAAGTGGACCAATCCGGACCCGGACAATTGGACGATTTCCGTCAATACCCCCAAGGCCGCCCTGGTTGCCTTGGCCGAGCCTTGGTACATCCACTGGCACGCCACCGTGGACGGCAAGCCCGTCGAGATCCTGCGCACAAACTTCGCCCTGCGCTCCATCGCGGTGCCTGCCGGACAGCATGAGATCAAGATGACCTACCACAGCGCGTGGGTCGAATTCGGCTTCAAGGTCGCGGGTGGCTGCGTCGCGGCCCTGGTGCTTTGGGGTGCCGTCGGTTTTGCCCTCCAGCGCCGTCGCAAGGAGACCGATGTCGCTGTTTGATTCGGTCTACGGCTTCTTTCAGCGTCTGAAGGGCGGCACCGAGCATCTGTGCTACGGCCGCCCGATCCTGCGGGCTTGGGCCGTGGCGCAGCGTCCGGGCAACGGACGCCTGCGGGTCCTCGACCTCGGGTGCGGTCAGGGAGACGATCTCGAAGGCATTGGACGGATTCTGTCGGCGGCCAAGGTGGAACTCACCGGTGTCGAGGGCTGGGAGCCCTATCGCCAGATTTGCGCCACCAAGGGCATCGCCACGGTGGCCCTGGACATCGAGCGGGACGCCCTTCCCTTCGAGGACGGTCACTTCGATGTGGTGATGGCAAACCAGGTGCTTGAGCATGCCAAGGACCTCTTCTGGATTCTGGGCGAAGTCTCGCGTGTCCTGAAGCCCGGCGGCGTGTTCCTGGTGGGCGTGCCCAACATGGCGACTTGGCATGATCGGTTGCTTCTCCTGATGGGACAGCAGCCATCCTCCAACAAGGTGCTCGGGCCGCACATCCGCGGCTTCACCCTTCCCGGGTTCAAGCGCTTTGCCGCCACGGATGGCCACTTCACCGTGGACGCCACGGACGGCAGCGGCTTCTACCCGTTCCCGGAAGGGCTCGCCAAGCTCCTGGCGCGCCTCTTCCCAAGCCTTGCCACGGGCATCTTCTTTCGCCTGCGCCGGACGGATGCCCCGGGCACGTTCTTGGATGTGCTCAAGTCACGGCGCTTCGAGACGAATTACTACAGCGGTCCTGCGAACTGAAAATTCACTCCACGGCAGTGCCGTGGAGTGTTCCCTGTCGCGAGTTCAGACCTGCGAAGACCTCCTGGCTTCTTGACCCGAAACGTCAAGGACCGATGCCGGCGCGGCGACGCGCTTCCAAGCAGGGGAGTCCTCCCGCCTCGAAGCTGCGGCAATGGTGCGGTCGGTCTTCGTAGGCTTGGCACCGCCAAGGGCTTGTTCCCGTTCCTTCGCCGCACAGGGCCAAGCACTGGCGCTCGGGGCGCGGGATGTGCCAACCCCAAGAATCGCGGACGATCCATTCGGGACGGCTCTGGCGAATGGGGTCGCCGGAAAGGACGGGGACCAGCGAGAATCCCTTGTGGCAGCAGGCGCCACAGGTGCCGCAGTCCTGGTCGGTGAACGGGATCTCGAAGCGGTTGCAGGCCGGGGTCGCGGGAGCGATGCGGTCGCGGCGGTTCTCCAGCAGGGCGTGCTTGCAAAGGCCGTTCTTCCTGCCGGGGAGGAACCACGCGCACTCGGCACAGGTCGCTTCCGTGGCGCCGGGGCCGAAGCGCAGGGGGTGCACGGGGCGCGCCGTGCTCCAATGGCTGTCCGCCTCCAGGGGAAAGGCTTGCAAGGTGCGGGCAAGCTCGGCGGTGGCCATGAGCACATCGTCCAGGACCTCCTTCCAAGGGGATTGCCGGGACAGGATCCAGGCGCGCTGGGCCATGGGCAGGCTCGGGTCGTCGCCGTCGCGCAGCGGGTCGGCGGGCAGGTTGTCGTAGTAGTCGCGGTTGGCACCGGTGATGGCCAGGAATTCGCGCAATCCGAAACGGTCCGAGAGAGCCGCTTGAAGTCGGTGGGCTGCCGCTTCGCGAGTCCATACGTCGGGGTCCAGGTTCGACAGGCCCCAATCGTGCTTGTGGTAGTTGGCCGGCCCTTCGCACAGGCAGTGGCAAATCTCGTGGAAGAGGAACTGCGAGAGCTGATCGTCCGGGTCGTAGTGTTCCGCAGAGGTGATCGTGAGGGTGTCGACCCCGTTCCAGAAGGCGTATACCTCGGAGGACCGCTCGATCTTCCAGCCCAGACGGCGTGCGGCCGCGATCCATAGCGCGTCCAGCGGGTCTTGATAGCGGGTCCGGATGACGCGTCCGGTCACGCCCCCGTCGGTGAACTCGGCCCCTTGCGGCATTCCTTCGATTTCAGGATTCATGTCGCCAAGGTACTTGCTGATCGTGGGGGAAGGTCCGCTGCGTGTGTCGTCGCGGCGATTTTCCAGCCGTTTCTTCCCCCGGTCTTGGTGCCGTAAAGCGCGGTGTCCGCACGAGCCATCAGGCTGGATGATGATTCCTCGGGATGGCGGAAGGCGAGGCCGGCACTGAGGGTGACATGCAGGCTGGTGGGGGAGTCGGCATGGGGGATGGCGAGACTGCGGATCGCCTCGAATAGCCGCTCGACCACGGTGATGGCCTGCTCGAACTGGGTGTCCGGGAGCAGGACGGCGAATTCCTCGCCGCCAAGGCGTGCGACCAGATCTCCCTCCCGCACGTTCTGGCGAAGGCACGTGGCGAGGCTTTGCAGGCAGGCATCCCCGGCGGGATGTCCGTAATGGTCGTTGTAGGCCTTGAAATGGTCGATGTCCAGCATGATCACCCCGCCTTCGCCCAGCAGCATGGCATCCAGCGCCTTGTCGAAGTGGCGTCGGTTGGCCAGTCCGGTGAGCGGATCGGTTTCGGCCAGGACCGAGAGTGCGGCGTTGTCCCGGGTCAAGTCGATCTGACGCAACTTTTCCGACAGGTTCAGCAGGTAGCTGCGCCGTTCCGACTGCTCCTGATCGTGGTTGGCGAAGAGCCCCAAGGCGAGGCCCGCCAGGATCGCGCCGAGTTGAAAGGAGTGGGTGGAGGCGGGGAGGGAAGGGATGACCTGGACGAGGAAGATGGAGGACGCTCCGGTGAATGCGGCCAGCACCAAGGCGAACGGGAAGCGCAGTCTCGCCACGTTCAGTGCGTAGATCACCACGTACACGATGCCGACCAGGCAGTATCCCGCGTTCGGATGTTGGCTGCGCAACAGGATGGCCAGGATCCCCCCGAGCGTGACCATGGGCATGACCGTCTGGAAGAGCTCCCGCAGGAAGGGGGAATGACGCAGCTTCAAGGACAGGAGAAGAATCAGCACGACCGGTGTCACGATCGCCAGGCGGATGATCTCGGCGAAGACCTGGACGTCGGGAACCATGGTGCGATCGGTGAGGAAGAACACGTTGAAGATCGCAAGGCCCACCATCCCGCAGCGGAACAGCCAATGACGGCGGGTTCCGGCCGTGTCCGCCTCGAAGCGGTCCTCCAGGCTGGAAGGAAACCGCAGATGCCAGCTGGGGCGCTCCAGCCATCCATGCACGCGGGGAAGGAGATCCGGCGCCTGCATCCTGTTTTCCAGTTGAATTCCCATGTGCTTCGATGAGTGTACCACAATTCCGTGGCGTTTGAGGAGTCCCGCGATTGGTACCTTCCTGTTTGTGAAAATCGTCTCATGGAACGTCAACGGACTGCGCGCCTGCGCCAAGACCCACTTTCGCGACTGGTTCACCAGGAGCGACGCCGACATCGTCCTGATCCAGGAGTTGCGCGCCGAACCGCACCAGCTCGATCAGGATCTGGTCGAGATGCCCGGCTACCGCAGCCATTTCCTCTCCGCTGAGAAGAAGGGCTATTCGGGCGTGGCGGCATGGGTGCGCGAAGGCTTGGGGAAGGTCGAGTTCTCCACCGGGTGCGGCATGGAGGATGTCGACCGCGAAGGGCGCGTGATCACCGTCGCCGTGGACAATCTGAGGGTGATCGGATCGTACGTGCCCAACGGCGGCAAGAGCGAGGAGGCCTTCGCCATGAAGCTCGCCTACTGGGATCGTGCCCGACAGTGGCATGCCGGAATGGTCGAGCAGGGCCTGTCGGTCGCCTTCCTGGGTGACTACAACATTTGTCATCACGCCATCGACATCGCCGATCCGGTCGGCAACAGGAATTCGATCGGGTTCCTGCCGGTGGAACGACAGAAATTGTCCGACTACTTCGATGCGGGCTTTGCCGACTGCTTCCGGCGCTTCCATCCGGACGAAGGCAAGCACTTCACCTGGTGGTCGAACCGGCCCGGCGTGCGCGCGAAGAACCACGGCTGGCGCATCGATTACGCCGCGGTCAACGAGGCCCTGTGGCCATCGGTGCGTCGCGCCTGGCATGAGCCCGATCAAATGGGGTCCGACCACTGTCCGATCGGTCTGGAACTGCGATGATCGCCTTGATGCGTCTGCCCTTGGTCGCCTTGGCGTGCGGGGGGCTCCTCCTTTCCGGATGCCGTTCAACCATGCCAGCTCCGGACCAGGACATCCTGGGGAGTTTCCGCCTTCCGACCTCCGACGGGGACACCCTTTCCCGACTTCACTGGACGGGTCAGGATGTGGTCTTCCTGTTCGTCGATCCGACCTGCGGTCTGGTGCAGGACGCTTCGCAGCCCGGTGGTCTTCTGCGGGAACTGGAAAAGGCCTTGCGCGACGATCGCAAGGCGGCCATGGTGATGATCGCCTCCTCCCCCAAAGGGCAGGCGCTGCGGGCCGGGGACATCAATTCCTGGCTCAAGGAGACGCGGCTGGCAAACCAGGTTCTGCTGGATTCCGTGGGCGAACTGGCGCGTCGTGCGAAGGTGATCCGGATCCCGTGGGCCTTGGTGGTCGGTGCCGACGGCAAATGGCGCTATGACGGACCTGCCGAGGCCATGGACGAATCGGGACAATTCGTGGTGGAGGCCGCACTTCGTCGCGCCGCCAAGGGAGAAAGCACTCCGCGAGCCCAGGAGGAGGGTGAGGGGTGTCCGCTGGTGCTGGACAAGCCCTGACGGGGGGCATTCGCGGATATCGAGAACCCCGATGGAATTCGGCGACCTCCCCGTGAGAATACGGCGGGAATGCCGTGGAGCATCTGTTCTGACGGGTGAAAATTCCCGTCATCATGTTGAAATGGATTCATGGAATGTGCACTTGTTTTCAGTGTGCTGAAAACAAGGATCCGCACGGAATCCATCAAAGGATATTTGACGGATTCTGTCAAATTGGGGGTGGGGATCCTCGCGCCGCACCAGGGATGCCGGCTTTGCCCAATGACCCCGCAGCCCCGTACAGACGCCCCGACGGGGCGTCTCGAGGAAACGGCGAGGAGGCTTGGCAGGCAGCCCGGCGACGCCGCAGGCGGCGGGTGCCGGAATCTCCCTGTGTTTTAGACAGATTCCGTTTTATCCCAGCTTGTCCTTGAACTGCTGGTAGGAAAAGCTCTGGTGGATCTCCAGGGCGCCCGATTCCTTCCAGGTGGCGATGGCGGGGTGCTTCACGCCGTTGAAGAAGGTGGTCTTGACCATGGTGTAGTGGATCATGTCCAGGAACACGATCCGGTCACCCACCGAGAGCGGCGTCTCGAAGGACCAGTCGCCCAGAACGTCGCCCGCAAGGCAGGTGCCTCCGCCCAAACGGTAGGTGTGGGCTTTCTCGCCCGCATCGAACCCGCCCAGGATGCCGGGACGGTAGGGCATCTCCAGGCAGTCGGGCATGTGGGCGTTGGGGGAGACGTCCAGGAGCACCACGTCCATGCCGTTGTGCACGATGTCCAGCACCGTGGCCACAAGCTCGCCGGTCTGCCAGCCCACGGCCTCGCCCGGTTCCAGGATCACTTCCAGATGGGGATGGCGCTCGCGGAAGCCCTTCAGGAGGCGCACCAGGAGGTCGTGGTCGTAGTCCTCGCGGGTGATATGGTGGCCACCGCCGAAGTTGACCCATTTCATGTTTGACAGGAATTGTCCGAACTTCTCCTCGAAAGCCCCGAGAAGGCCCTCGAAGGCGTCGGAGTTCTGCTCGCACAGGGCGTGCACGTGCAGGCCCTCGATCCCCTCGAGCATGTCTTCGCGGAACTGTGCGCGGGTGACGCCCAGGCGGGAGAAGGGAGCGCAGGGGTTGTAGAGGTCGGTTTCCACCTGGCTGTACTCGGGGTTCACGCGGATGCCGGGGGATGGCTTTCCGGGATGGGCCAGGGTCTCCTCGCGGAAGCGTTCCCACTGCGAGAAGCTGTTGAAGGTGATGTGGCCGGCCAGGGACAGGATCTGTCCCATTTCCTCCGGAGCGTAGGCGGGCGCGTACACGTGGACCTCGCCCTTCATCTCCCCGTGGGCAAGCAGCGCCTCGTTGAGGGAGCTTGCAGTGGCACCCGGGAGATATTCACGCACCAGCGGGAAGGAGCGCCAGAAGGAGTAGCCCTTGAGGGCGCAGATGACCTTGACGCCGGCCTCCTTTTGCACGCGATCCAAGGTCTGGAGGTTGGCGCGCAGGCGCGCCTCGTCCAAGACGTAGCAGGGGGCGGGGACCTTGGTGAAGTCGGTACGGATCTGTGGGTAGGCCATGGTGGGCGACAAGGTAGGATTCCGCACCGCCCGACGTGTTGCCGGGGTGTTGCGCGACCGGTCAGCGCAAGGCGGGCAGGCGCCCTTGGCCGATCACGGATCCGCGGGCGTCGCGGACGTCCCAGATCAGCATGCGGGAACCGGCAGGCAGTTTGATCCGCGCGTCCTGGCCGTCCGTCTCGACTTGGGTGAGCACATGTCCGGACAGGTCCGATAGTCGCAAGGTCGCGCTTCCCGTCAGGCCCTCGATCCTCAGGGTACGCCCCTCCAGATGGGAGTAAAGGTTGGTGGTGCGGCGTGCCGAGATGCCGGAGAGGGACGTGGTGGACCAACTCCAGGTCGTGACGGAGTCCCAGGACAATGGGGCTGTACCGAGGCCGTAGGTGGTCCCGGTGCGCTGCAGGGAAGGCAGTGGAGAAGTTCCCTCGTATTCCAGACTGTCGACCAGCAGGGACGATCCGTAAATCCTGCGCGTCGAGAGCAGGCGTCCTTGGGCGTCCCATGTCTTGTGCAGGGTGGAGCCTGTCGTGCTGTACAACTCGAGAGGATGGCCGGAGGCGTCGCGCCGAATCCTCACGGTGTCGATGAGGTGGAAGGGTCCGCGTTGTCGATCGGATTTGTGGCTGTAGTAGGTGCGGAAGTTCCAGTCCCATGACACCACGGACGTGTCGGTGGGCACGTCCGGAGTCGTGCAGCCGCTCAGGAGCGAATCGCTCCAGGTGCAGCGCAGGTGCTGGATCGTCCTGATCTCCTCGTCGGCCGCGCCCCCGTGGATTTCGATGGATGAATCGCGCTTGAGCAGGTTGCCTTCCCAAAGAGGGAAGTGGGTCGTGGAAGGATAGCCCCAGCCGTTCTCGGTGCGGATGCGCCAACGGGTGATCGAGCCGGCAGTATCGAAGTCGGCCCAAAGACTGTCGACCTTGCGGCTCCACTTCTGACTTCGAGAGAGGAGCCGTCCTTGGGGGCCACGGACCAAGACGAGGGTGTCAGCAAAGAGACCCGAGGCTGTGCCGTTCGTACGCCGGGTGATGCGCAGGTTGGGGTCCTGCGGAGTCGACTGGAATTCAGTGCGAACCTCGGAGCCACTGAGTTCAAGGCGGCTGCTGTCGTTGGGAAGGCCTGCGTGGATGCCCCATTCGTTCAGAACGCGCAGGTCCGTGGTCGAGCCGTATTTCCAAGTGCGGCTGGTCCGGCAGCGTCCGCGTCCGTCGATCCAATGGTCGGTGGTGTCGGAGCCCACCACCTTCCCGCCGATGTTCTTGACGACGGAGATGCAGCGCAGCGGCGCGGTGTTGAGGCTGTCGGCGATGCGTGCATCGAGATCCGGCACCAAGTGTTCCCAAGGTTCGGGGTCCTGGGGCGTGAGGAAAAGGTTGGCGGAAGCGAGGATCGGGAGAATCACGGAGGGAAGCATCCGTCAAAAATAGGGGGGATTCCAAGGGGGGCAAGCCGTATTTCTCGTCCGAACTGAAGGCAGAGGGGATTCGATCGAGCCTATGCAGGATTTCGCGGCAGCCACGGCTGTTGCCGTCGAGTTGCATCGGGATCGACTATGGCTGGCACAGGTATTTCAGCACGGCCGGGCGCAGGCCGGGCGCCGTGATCCGCACGAGGCGCATCCGTGCCCCGAAGGACGGCAGCGGCACCGGAGCCTGCCGGGTCGTGAAGCGAGTCAGGAGCCGACCGTCCAAGGAGACGAGCTCGACGGTGACGGGCAGATTCGCGTACTGCGAAGGCAGTTGCAGGAGCGAGCCGCTCAGGTTGGGGGAGGGAGGGCTTCTGCGTGACAGGACCGAGGCGGCAAGCGCATCGGCAGGTCGGATGGCAAGATTTCCGCCCCGGTCCAGCACGGCCCAGATGCGGCGGGTCGCGGTGTCGACGCCCCAGGTTCCGATCGGGTCGGTGTCCTGCCAGGGACGTGCCTGCGGAAGTCGCGTTGCGGAGTCGTTGCCGGCGCCCCGGATCCATGTCGAATCCTCCAGACGTCCCATGCACAGACGGCCAGCGAGCGCATCCTCGAGCGAAGCGGTGCTGTCCAGGGAAAGCGAGAGGGCATACCGCGGCGTGGCGAAGTCGCCCATGCCGCACTCCATCCCCCACAGGCTGAAGGTGGCGCTGACGTTGCCTTGGGAGCGGCTCCAGCCGGTGGTCACGTGCTGCGCGAAGGGGATGCCGGCGTATTCCTTGCCGGTGCAGGTGTTGGTGCCTCCAAGGATGCGCATACGCGTTCCAAGGCCCGAATCGCTGATTTGCCGGTATGAAGTCCCTTGGAGGATCGTGAACGACCGGCCGTTGAGGGCGTATCCGTAGCGTTCGCGCAAGGACCATTTTCCAGTGAGATCGGGGGTCGAGGTGACGGTGCCGCCGACCTGCCCGGAAGGGGCGCTCCATGTCTCCACCTCCACGCGCGGGCCGTCCACGGTGACGATGGAAAACGTGAAACGGTCGAGTTCCTGCGCGATGGGGGTGCGGCTCATGCGGGTGGTGTTTGCAAGGTCGTAAAGCACATCCATCGGTGCGCTCAAGGGCGTGTAAAACTTGTAACTGGCAGATCCGATGGTCACCGTGTGCACCGTGGTTGCCGTGTCGTCCGGGGTGGTGATCAGGGCCCTGTCCTGGATATGGTCGTGCCCATTGAAGTACAGCCGGACGCCATTCTTGGACAAGGATCGCAGGAAGCGGTGTTGCGATGCGGAGTCCTGGTCGGGAGTCGCGCCGAACAGGTTGTCCGGGTGGCTTGGAGTGATCAGCCCCTTGTGGCCCAGCACAAAGGCATGGGTTCCTGTGGGGCGTTTTGCCAAGGTGCTGTCCAGCCATCCAAGCTGCGACGCGATGGTGTTTGCACTGCCGTCGGGAGAGGTGAACTGGTCGAGCATCAAGAAGGTGGCGCTTTGGTGCTGGAACGCATAGCTCAATCCGCCCAAGGCCGGGCTTGGACTGGTAAAGCCGGAGCCAAGCGAAAAGGGTGCGCGGACGCCAGTGGCGAAGTCGGGGTGAAGCGTGGCGCTGTCGGTCCAGTCGAAGGCGTCGGGAGGCGTGCGGTTGTGGCTGCCGTCGCGGGTCTGCGGAAAGGCGTACAGGAATCGGCTGGCGGTGCCGGTCAAGCCGTCGTGATTGCCACGCAACGGGAAGAAGCCGATTCCCGCATCGTACAGGGGCTGGGTCCATGTGGCTCGGGTTTCGATGCCTCGAGGATGGTTGGCGTCCGAAAGGTCGCCGGTGGCCAAGACCATCTGCACGCCGCGAGCGATGAATTCCCGGTTGATTTGGCGCAGGAGATCGACGGCCACGCCGTTGGGGTTGCGAAACCCCGAGAGGCTGTCGGCAAGGCTGGTGCCAGGCCATTGGGTGTCGGCGATGATTCCGAACCGCCACGCTAGGGCTGCGCCATACGACGACGTGGCAAGAAGGATGCCGCCAAACAGGATTCGCAGGAAGGATGGGCCCATCGATATCAATATATCCGGTGACAACGGGGATCAAGGGGATGAACGGGATTGATCTT
>JBDKGV010000087.1:0-13870 GCA_039798005.1 Fibrobacterota bacterium | reverse complement strand
AAGAGGCTCAGGGGCAGGAGGATGACCCAGAAGGGGAACCACCACAAGCCGGTTTGCCAGCGCACAGGGCTGTCGATGTTTTGAAAGACCCACCATAGGCCTGCAATCCCCGCGACCAAGAGCACAACCAGTACCCACATGGGTACGGTTGGTCGGGAGCCCTGCATCAGGGCAAAGCCGATGGCGGTTCCTGCCAAGAAGAGCGGGATGCGGATGTAGACCAGAAGCATGTAACCGTGCCCGACATGCTCGTGATTAACAGCCCAGGCCATCGCTACCGCAAGCACAGCCGAGGCCACAAGCAGTCCGAGGCTCCAGCCGAGCTTGAGCGTATTCTCCTGCCAAAGAAGGCGTGCAAGCAGCGGGAAGGTGGCGTAGAAGCCGACGATGGCGGGAACGAACCAGAAGGCGCATTCCCCGGAGATCCAAAAATCAAGTCCGGTGAGTCCTTTGGCCAGTTGGCCAATGGTGGGGACGGTTTCCAGACGCAGGGCGAAGAGTCCATGGAAAAGAAGGATGCCGATCCAGAAGGCCGGCAGGATGCGCAGCACGCGGCGGCTCAGGAATTCCAGGTAGGGCAGGGGGCGCTTGGCCCAACTGAAGGCAAGACCCAATCCGGAGAGCAGGAAGAAGATTTCCACGCCCCCGTAGCCGCTGGATTTCAGGAATTCCAAGGGGATCCACAGGCCCGTGTCGGGGATGGCGATGCGGCTGTGGAAGAGGATGACCCAAAGAATGGACAGGCCCATCAGGGGTTGGCGAAAACGACTGAGCAGGTCAAGCGGCATCGGATAAAGATGCCGATTGACCCGAGGTTCTGGCTACGGGACTTTTGGCAAGCAGGGCACGGACCAAGGGCCGATACCTTCCCAGTCAGGTGGCGGTCCTGACCTTGCGCAGGATCTCAAGGACCACGACCCAAAGGACGGTCAGAAGGGCCAGATGGAGGAGTTCGGTGCGGATGTCAAGAAGTCGGGCACCCATCCGCAAGGTCCGTCCAGCTCCGGAAAGCCAGGGAGTCAGAGGCACCAGGTGCATGGGCTTTGCGATCCAGTCGGGAATGGCTTCCCACGGCCAGCTCGCGCCCGACCCGAAGAAGAAGGGGTAGCTTGTGAACGCGCCCAGCTGCAGGACGGCAAGCGGACGGCGCAAGAGCAGCCCAAAGCACATGCCCAAAAGGCTCACGGCCACGAGTCCGCCAAGGCACAGCAAGGTCAGGGGAAGCACCTGGGGGGTCACGGGCACGTCGAAAAACGGCAAGGCTCCGGCGATCCAGGCCAGACACCACATTCCAAACCAGGGCACAAAGATCAGAAGGCGCGCCAGGAGCCGTTTGCGCGAAGTGGTTCCCGCCGAGGCCGTCGCATAGGCGATGGCGACAAAGCACAACTGATGCAGCACCAAGAGTCCCAGCGGTGGCAGCATGAAATCGCCGTAGGTCTCCCGGGGATTGGCCAAAGGACGGTCGTCCAGGGCAAGTGCAGTGGCGCGATCCCTGGCTTGGCTCGGGGCGAGCCCGCGGGCTTGGAGAGTCAACAGGCGCTCCTGGGTGCCGCGCCACAGGAGGACTTCGGCAACGCCTCGCTGAAGGTCGTTTGCCGGGAGGAACCGATCGGCGACAAACAGCAACGGGATCGAGGTGGCTTCCCGGCGGCGCAGGCGCAGATCGAGGTTGACGGGAAGCTCGAGCACGGCACGCACTTCCCCCTTGCGCAAGGCCTCCTTGGCCTGGTTGATGGAAATCAGCGGGACGACGGCGATGGAGGGGTGCGCATCGAGATTGCGGACCAGTTCCCGGGAGAGGGTCGAGGCGTTGCCATGGACCACGCCAAGGGGAACGGCTTGCTCCTCCTTCAGGACATACATGCTGCCGTAGAGGGCGAGGTAGACGAGGGGCGCTGCAAAAAAGAGCGTCTTGAGATTGGCGTTGCGCACCAAGAGACGCAATTCTGCGATGAGACTGCGGTTGGAAAGGGTGTTCGCTCCGATGGTTGCCGTCTGGTTTTCGGGCAAGGACCGTTTCTTGCGCGAGGCGACCACAAGAAGCAGCCACGAAAGGACGACCCATGCGACCAGACCCCAGATGCCGATCCAGGCGCGATCGCTTGCCCAGCCGGCAAAGGAGCGATATCCATCGACAAAGAGGCTGAACGGCAACGGTCGCGTGAGGCGGGCAAGAATCGGGGGCATGGCCCACTCGGGAAAGGTGTAGCCGGAAAAGGGGAAGGCGGGCGTATTGAAGGCAAGCAGGAGTTGCATGGCCTTCAGTGGCTCAGGGGCAATGGCTCCGATCAGGCCCCCAAAGCCCACCGAGACCCCAAGGAGCAGCCCCATCAGTGCCACGGTGGGCAGGGTTGGTGCGTGCGGTCCGCCCAAGGCCGGGAGGATCACCAGAAAAAAGCCCAAGGCCATGGCCCCTTGCAGGACCACCCAAGTCAGGGCGCGGCCAAGAAATTCTCGCAAGGCATGTTCGCGTCCTCGCCAGCCTCTGGGGAGCATGCTTCCGGCGGCAAGCATCAGACCCATCTGCAGGAACATGGGGAGCAGGCCGGGGGCGAAGTTGGCGAGATAATCAAAGCCAGGGTTCTCCAAGCCCCGTGGATCGGAACGCAGGGGAAGGGCCATTTCCTTGGCTTGGGAATAGGGAAGGCCTGCACCCATCAAGCGCGGGACCACCAGACGGGCGCCTTCGGTCGAGACGATCGTGGAGATCGCCCCATAGAGCTGGTTGGCCACCAGCGGGTTGGCGGCGTCGCGCCACAGGATCACCCGGGCGGTGCGGCCCAGTTTGATTTCCCGGTCCATTCCGGCCGGCAAGACCACGGCGGCGCGGATGGTGCCTCTGCGAAAGGCCTCCTGAATCTGCTCCTGGGTCTGGAATTGCGAGAGCTTGATCTGTGGCGCAGCGGAGAGATCCCGGACCAAGGTGCGGGACAGTGTGGTACGATCGAGATCCAGCACCGCGACCGGCAGATGGCGAGCGACCCGTTGCGAGTAGACCAACAGGCAAAATGCGGTGGCCAAGAAGGGCGCAAGCAAAAGGAGAAGCCGCAGGGGCGAGAAGCGAAGGCGCTTGAGTTCCTCGCGCGCAGCGGCAAGCAAGGAGACCATGATCACTTCCCGGCGGGGAAGCGTACGGTCATGCCAGGAAGCAGGCCGCTGACAGGCTGCACGGGCGTCATGCGGACTTCAAAGGATCGCAGGTCGGCGTCACCCTTGCGGGTCGTGGAGCGCCAAGTGGCGAAATCACCCATGGCGCTCATCCAGCTGACCTTGAACTTGGCGTCCTTCCCCAGCGCCGGGATGGTTCCTTGGATTTCTTGGCCCAGCTGGTAGGATTGGAGCTGGTCTTCGCGGGCGGGGAGCGCGACCCAGACATCCTCGGGGCGGATCAGGATCACAATGGGGGCACCGGCGGCGGCGATTTCCCCGGCGGTGAGGTATCGCTTCTGGACGATTCCGTCGCACGGTGCAAGGACCACGACTTCCTTCTGCCAGACACGGGCTTCGGTCAGGGCGTTGCGGGCACTTTGGGCCATGCCCTCGGCGGCCTCGATCTCCTCGGGGCGGGCGCCGTTTCGGATCATCTCAAGCCGTGAAAGCGCGGCGGTCTCGGTTTCCTGGGCGGCGCGCCAACGGAACTGCGCCTCGTCGGCCTGTTGGCGGGTCAGGGCACTGTCCGCCAACAGCTTTTCGATGCGCTTCCATGTGGACTCGGCAAGTTTCCGGGCCTCGGTGGCTTGGTTGGCTTGGGTTTCGGCCATGCGCACTTCCTCGCTGCGGGCGCCTTTGCGGGCCATGTGCAAGCGTGCGTCGGCACTCTTCGAGGCTCCCGCGGCCTGTTCGACCTTGGCCATGACCTCGGGGCTTGTGAGGATGGCAATGGTGTCGCCAGCCTTCACGAGATCGCCTTCGTTCACCCGGACGGCTCCGATGCGCCCGGCAAGCTTTGCAGCCACCAGGATCTCGCGTCCATCGGCAAGGCCGGTCAGGAAAGGTGCTTCGTTGGGTTGGCAGCCAACCAACAGAAATCCCAAGACGGAAGATGCGAAAATGGATTTTGGCTTGTTCATGGGCGAACTCCAGGGGCAAAGGACGCGGTGGTCCAGGCGGATGCGAATTCTCGGGTGCGGCCATTGGCCCACAGGATCTCTTCCAGACTGATCCAGGCATCGGCGGCGGCGGCCAATTGCTCAAGGTCGGCTTTCTGCATCAGCAGCCATGCATCGACCACCTCAAGGCCGGTGGCTTGGCCTTGGGCAAAGCGCATCTCCGTGACGCGATGGTTCTCGCGAGCCAGCGACCCTTGGGCCTTCAGGTTCTCCCAGCGACGGCGGGATTGTTCCATGGCGAGTTGTTGCCGTTGCGACTGGGCCAGAAGTGCCGACTTTGCCTCCTCGCGCATTGCGGCGACTTCGCGCCGGGTGGAAAGGGCGGCGCGGCGGGAATACCAATCGTTGCCACCGCGAAAAAGCGTGATGCTTGCGCGCACGCCTACGACCCAATAGGGGTCCAGAGCTGACAAGGCATCGCGGTTGAGTTCGTACTTGCCAAAGGCACCGATCTCGGGGAGGAAGTCGGCGGTCTTGACCGACACGGCGCGCGAGGCGACATCCTCCTGGGCACTCAGGGAGGCAAGCAGCGGATGCGGGCCGGATGCCCCGGTCTCAACGGGGATTCCAAGCGGAGGTGGCGGAAGGGGGTCTGTAGGGAGGATGTTCGTGGCTGATCCCGACATCTGCCCAAGGGTCAAGCTGATGCTTTCAAGCTTCATGCTGTCGTCGGAAAGGGCGGTTCGGCTGTCGGCCAGCGCCATCTCGGCGCGCAGCAACGCGGCCTTGTCGGCCATTCCTTGCTCGACCAGTTGAGTGGCCCGGTTCCGGTGGCGAAGGATGGCTTCCTGGGCGTTCAGTCGCAACTTCAGGCTCTGCTGCAGCAAGGTCCCTTGGAGGTACAGACGGGTGAAATCCCGCCGCAGATCGGAGCTTTGCCTTTCCTTCTCCGCCTGGGCGGCCGTGACCCTTGCGGTGTTCACGCGGTGCGCTGCCAGGATTTTTCCGCCGTGAAACAGGGGCTGGTAGACGGACAGATTGCCGGTCCAGTGGTCTTGTTCCTTGATTGTGGTCACGAAGTGGGGGAGTTTGGCATCCAGTTGGCCTGTGGCGGCTTGCTGGACTTGAGCTTGTTGCGCAGGGGTCAGCGGGGCCCCGGCCATGGCGCTGGAAAGACTCTTGAGCTGGACGGCGTCATTTGCCTGCAATTGGACCATGGCGCTGCGGATCGGGTCCAGATCCAGGATGAGATCGCGATCCAGGTGCTGGGCAGAGGCTTCAAGCCGGATCACCGGCAAGAAATTCCCCCGACCGGCCTTCCGGGTCTCCTCGGCGGTGGCAATGCGGGCCTTGGCAGCTTCGATCTGATGGTTGCCCGCATCCAGACGATCCAGGGCATTGGGCAACGACAGGTGATCGGCGGAATTTGCTCCCCCCAGGAGGGAAAGCCACAGGGGGAGCAATGTCATTCGATCTCCTTGGCAAGGGCAGCGATGCTTGCGATGGCCATGGTCAACATGCGTGTACGGACGAGGTTGCGAGGCAGTTCCTCATGGCTCATCCAATGTTCCAACGCGGAACGGACCCCCCCGAACACGTAAGCGTGCGAAAGGGCGATGTCGCTGGCATCAAAGGGACGCAGGGCCGCTTCCTGGAAGGCGGCGCGCCCCAAGGCCAAACAGGCGAGCCAAGATTCCTGGCGTGGAGAGGGGCGGGCGGCAAACCGGTGGAAGTCACGCAAGTAGATCATGGAGAAGGCGCGGTTGTCGGCCAGTCCATCAAAGAAGGCACCCAATTGGGCCTCGATCCGCTTCATGGGGGCGGGGTCATCAATGGTTTTCATGGTGGCAAGGAGACTGTCCCAAAATTCCTCAAAGAGACAATCGAGGATTTCGTCCTTGCCTTGGAAGTAGAGGTAGACGCTCCCGGTGGCGATCTTGGCCTCGTGGGCAATGGATGCCACCTTGGCGCAATCGAACCCTTGGTGAGCAAAGATCTGGATGGAGGCTTTGAGAATGTCGCCCCGTTTGTCTCCGCTGCGTGTGCGCATGTCGTGTCCCTTTTCTGAATCGATACATGAATCATTATTCAATTATGATGAATATATCGAGTTGGAGCCTTGGATGCAACGGCGAAGTGAAGGAAAATCTGATCCTTCGATGAAGGGAGTCCGGCTGCGAGCAGGGGCCAAGGGCGGGTTTGGCGTGTGGATGAATCGAGAAGTTGGCTCGACGCGCGCAATTTGACTAAACTTTGAGGATCCATAGGCGCAAGTCCTCTTGCGCCAGGAATTTGATTTGAGAAGTTTTCGCAAAGGGTGCCTTCCGTGGAAGCCGCCTGATGGATTGCTTCGGGACAAACAGGAGCACCCGGAGATCGATGAATCAGCCGGGATCCGACACAGCAGGATTCTATCGTGAGAAGAGACATCTTCATCAATATTTCCCCCTACGAAAAGCGCATTGCCTTGGTCGAAGACGGCCGCATTGCGGAACTGATCGTCGACCGTCCGGAATCCACGCGCATCGTGGGCAACATCTACAAGGGGCGCGTGGTTTCGGTGCTCCCCGGCATGCAGGCCGCATTCGTGGACATCGGCTTGGAAAAGGCCGCCTTCCTTCACGCGGCCGATGTTTGTGTGGCACTTGAAGCCGCCGCTCAAGGGGAAGAAGACGACCACGATGAGGACGAAGACCCACGCCGTCGCCACAGTGAAAAGCCCATCGACCAGCTCCTGAAGGAAGGCCAAGAGATCTTGGTCCAGGTCGTGAAGGAGCCCATCAGCACCAAGGGTGCCAAGGTCACCGGGTACCTTTCCATCGCCGGCCGTTTCTTGGTGTGCATGCCCAACTCCGGGTTCATCGGCGTTTCCAAGAAGAGCCGCGATCACAGCACCCGCCGTCGCCTCAAGAAGCTGGTCGTCGACCTGCGTCGCTCGGCGGACGTTGGCTACATCGTGCGGACCAATGGCTTGCAGGAATCGGAGGACGAATTCCGCGCCGAAATGGCCATGCTCGAGTCGAAGTGGGAATACTGCAAGGCCGTGGCTCGCGAAGTCCAGGCACCTGCGCTTTTGCTTGCTGAGACCGAAGCTGCCGTGGGCATCTTGCGCGACTATTTCTCGGAGCGCGTTGACAAGGTCGTGGTGGACGATGCCGAGGAATTCCGCGCCATCCGTGCCTACATCCGCGAACTTTCCCCGGAACTGGCTGATCGCATCCATCTCTATGACGAGAAGCTGCCGTTGTTCGACGCCTTCGAGCTCGAGCAGGATGTTCAGAAGGTCTACCACTCCAAGGTCTGGATCCGCAAGGGATCGCACCTGGTGATCGAGACGACCGAGGCCATGACCACCATCGACGTCAATACCGGACGCAACGTGGGCAAGGACGATCAGGCTGCGACCATCCTGGACACGAACATCACGGCCGCCCGCGAGATCGCCAAGCAGATCCGTCTGCGCGATCTGGGTGGCATCATCGTGATCGACTTCATCGACATGGATTCCGAGGACGACAAGGAAAAGCTCATGCGTGAGCTCAAGAAGTCCTTGCGCTCCGACCGGGCTCCCATCACGGTCGCGCCCACGATCAGCCAGTTCGGACTGGTGGAGATGACCCGCAAGCGCGTGCGCGAGCAACTGGTGCGCACCGTCTCCGAAACCTGCCCCATGTGCGAAGGCAATGGCCAGATCCTGTCGGCGGCTTCGGTCGTTGCAGCCATTGACCGCTGGATCCGTCGTTCGGTGTCCCGCAATGGCGCCAAGAAGCTCATTCTGGTCATCCACCCCAAGGTTACCGCCTACTTGATGGAAGACCGCGCGTTTGCCTTCCATCGCTTGGAAAGCCATGGCGTGACTCTGGATCTGGTCGAGGACGAGGATGGCTGCCCGGATTCATGGCGCCTGTTCCATTCCGGAACCCTTGAGGAGCTCACCCAGCATTTCAATGGAGCATGAGATGGCCTGTGCCCAAGAATTGGAGAAGAACCATATCCTTCAGACCTACGCGCGCGCACCGCTCACGCTGGTGCGAGGCGAGGGCTCCTGGGCATGGGATGACGCGGGAAATCGCTACCTTGATCTGATGACGGGCATCGCCGTCAACGCTCTTGGGCATTGCGACCCAGCCGTCGTGGCGGCCATCACGGATCAAGCCTCCCGGCTCATCCACGGTTCGAACGTCTTCTACACCCAAGGACAGGGGCGCATGGCCTCCATCCTTGCTCAGAAGAGCGGCTTCGATCGCGTCTTCTTCTGCAATTCCGGCACCGAAGCCAACGAGGCGGCGATCAAGTTCGCTCGACGCTTCTGGCACGCGACGGGCTCGCCATGGCGTCATGAGATCGCATCGTTTGAAAACTCGTTCCATGGCCGCACCTACGGGGCCATGGCCGCGACAGGTCAAGACCGGATCCAAGTCGGATTCGGTCCCATGCTCCCGGGTTTTGCGCGAGTTCCCTTCAATGATGCCAAGGAGCTGACCAAGCTCGTGGGGGCGCACACCGCCGCCGTGATGCTGGAGCCGGTGCTTGCCGAGGGAGGCGTCTTGACGCCTTCCCCGGAGTTTCTTTCAACCTTGGAAGATTTGCGCCAAAAACATGGCTTCCTGCTTGTCGTGGACGAGATCCAGACCGGACTGTTCCGTTGTGGACCTTTCTTGGCGCATACGCTCTTTGGGCTGAAGCCCGACATCGTCACCCTTGCCAAGCCCTTGGGAGGCGGCCTTCCCCTGGGAGCCGTTCTCCTGTCGGACCGGGTTGCCGAGCATCTGGGTACGGGCGACCACGGCACCACCTTTGGCGGGAATCCGGTGGCGATCGCCGCGGGCCTGGTCGTTCTGGATCGGGTCTTCTCCGAAGGGTTTGCAAGCCGGATGGAGGATGTCGCCACTCACTTGCGGGCAGGTCTTGCGGCCATGTGTGCTGCAGGCGGCCCGATGCTCGAGGTGCGCGGTCACGGCATGCTGATCGGTGTGAAGGTTTCCGTCGATCCTGCGCGCATCATCGAGGCCTCTCGCGACAAGGGGCTGATCGTCTATCGAGCGGGTTCCGAGGTCTTGCGCCTTTTGCCTCCGCTCAATCTTTCCCGGGAAGAAGCCGATTTCGCGTTGGACATTCTTGGGCAGGTCGTCAAGGAAATCGCGACAGCCTGAAGTCTGGCGGCAAGCTTTGTAGCTTTGCCTCGCAATCATTGTTTCGGAGGATCCATGAACCAGGCATCTGCTGCTGGGGTTGTTCGTCATGAAGTTGATGTGGTCGTCGTCGGAGCGGGACCTGCCGGTTCCACGGCGGCGGTCTATGCTCAGCGCGCTGGCCTGAAGGTTGCCCTGCTTGAAGGGCGCACCTTCCCGCGGGACAAGATTTGCGGAGACGGCCTTGCCGGCAAGTGCCTGCCCATCCTTGAAGAGCTTGGTCTGATGGATGCGCTGGGCGAACTTCCGCACGGGACGACCACCGGGGTCATCTTTTCCAGCCCCAAGGGTGATGTCATCCAGATTCCCTATGCTCCCGAAGGGCAGCCCAAGGTCAAGGGGCATGTCATCCGGCGCAAGGTCCTGGACAATTTCCTTTTCCAACATGCCAAGGGCTTGGGGATTCCCACCCGGGAGAAGTTCAAGGTCTCGAAGGTCCTCCAGGAGAACGGGAAGGTCGTCGGAGTCGTTGGGCAGGAATTCGGATCCGATGTGCTTGAGGAGTACCATGCCAAGGTCGTGATCGGTGCCGATGGCTGGAACTCGAAGGTGGCGAAGGAGACCGGCCGCTATTTCGAGGACACCGACCACTGGTGCCTTGCCATGCGTCAATATTGGTCCAATGTCGGTGGACTGACCGAGAACATCGAACTGCATTTCATCGATGACATCATTCCCGGTTATTTCTGGATCTTCCCGCTGGAAAACGGCGAGGCCAATGTCGGGTTGGGCATCCTCGAGACCGAACGCAAGCATCGGAACATGGACTTGAGGGAAGTCCTGGATCGCGCGATCAACCATCCCATGTTCAAGGAGTGCTTCAAGAACGCCACTCCTTTGGAGCGAGGCGGGGCATGGCCTTTGCCGCTGGGCTCCAAGCGTCGCAAGTCCTACGGGGATGGCTTCGTTCTGGTTGGCGATGCGGCCGCCTTGATCGATCCCTTTTCCGGTGAAGGCATTGGCCAAGCCGTGCATTCGGGCAAGATGGCGGCGCTTGCGATTGCCGAAGTGCTCAAGGAAGGCGAGCCTACGGAGGCCGCTCTCAAGCGTTACGACGATCGCTTCTGGGCCATGTTCGGCGGTGAGATGATGCTGTCCCACAAGCTCCAGAAATTGGCGCGTGTCAAGTGGCTTCTGAACATGGTGATCGGCAAGGCGGCGCGTTCGCGCCGGGTCCGTGAAACCATCTCTGGGATGCTGGCCAACACCGTACCCAAGAAGGAGTTGACCTCGCCGCTGTTCTACCTCAAGCTGTTGTTCGATTGAGAATTTTCGGGAGGTAGGAATGGACTCCGCCATTTTCGCAAGGATCTCCGTTCTTTCCTGCCATCAATGCGCGCGGGTGCAATGATGCCTATCTTGTCCTCCATGGAAATGGATCCCAAAGCGCTGATCAAGGCCGTCGGTCGAGGCAAGACGCTGTCTCGTGACCTCACCTCGGTTGAGATGGCGTGTGCCATCCGAATGATCCTTGGCGGCCAATTCACCCCGGCACAGACCGGTGCTTTCCTTCAGGCGCTGCGCATCAAGGAAACGACGGTCGATGAGGTGGCCGCGGCGCTCGAGGCGATGGTGCAATTTCAACAAGTGCAGGCCACGCCTTCGGGTGCTTACCCGTTGGTCGTGAATGTCGCCTTCGACTCCAAGCGCAAGCCGACCCTCTTGAGCGTGTTGGCAAGCAGACACCTTGCCACCTTGGGACTTTGTTCGCCGTGCCTTGTCTGGTCCGCCTGTCTGAATGCCAACATCCCCGATCCGCTGGCAAAGACGCTCTCCCTGTGTGATGGCGTGCAAGGATTGGAGGTTGAGGTCCCTGCTTGGAGCGTGGTTGATCTCGTGCCAGCTTTGGAGGGATTGAACGCGTTGCGTCAAGAGCTTGGGTTCCGCTCGATTCTCAATACTCTCGAAAAGGTCCTGCGGCCGTGGCGAGAGGCTCCTGTCGTCCTGGGCATCGCCCACGACAATTTTCGCACGAGGCTGGCTGAGGTGCTCTTGAGGGATGGATCGGGGCATGGCGCGATCGTCAAAGGCAACCATGGCACTTGTGATCTCGGGCTGGGGGAGGAGCCGACCGTGGTGATCCGGTACGGGGATGCACTGGTCGAGCATGCGGTTTCCCGACAGGATTTCCCTTGGGAGTCCTCATCGTCGATCCATCTCATCGCCTCTGCGGACAAATGGCCGGAATGGTTGTCCGATCCCGGATCGATTCTATGGGGCGCCATCCGGATTCAAGCCTCGTTTCTGTTGTCCGTGGCCCGTCCTGAACTGGACTTGGCCCAATGTGTCGAATTGCTCAATCCCTCCCGTTGAGCTCATTCTTGCTATACTGTTTCCATCGAAAGGAACTTCATGCGTGCCTTGATTCTCTCCACCTTGCTTGCGGTCGGAACGACCCTTGCTGCAAGTGACCCGGTTGCCGAAATCCAGAAGAAGGATGCGGCCTTGCAGGACTATTTGGCCAAGAACAAGGGCACGCTCACGAAAGTGCAGCAGGACAGCCTGAAATTCCTGATCAATGGCATCTTTGATTTCTCTGAGCTGGGGAAGCGCTCTTTGGGAAGTCAATGGGACTCCTTGAACAAGCCGCAGCAGGACACCTTCATCGCGGTCTTCAAGCGAATGGTCGAAAACACCTCGATCAAGCGTTTGGAGAATTACCGAAGCGATTCGGCTCGCTATACGGTTTCGGGCACCGGCGAAAAGACCGTGGTCAAGGGCAAGGTCTGGTCGAAGGGCAAGTCAAGCAGCGTCGATTACAAGCTTTTGCAGGTGAATGGGCGCTGGCGCGCTTGGGACTTGGTCCTCGACGGAATGTCGACGCTCAAGAATTATCGTGACCAGTTCAAGGAAATCATCAAGAAAGAGAAGTTTGAAGGTTTGCTGAAGCGCCTTCGCAAGAACGCAGGTTGATGACTTGGGTCCTTGTCGTTCTCGGCGTCATGGTCGCGATCTGGCCATGGCGCTTTTCTTTGTTGGTCCGGTGGGGTGACGAGGCGGCTTGGAGTCTGTCATTCTGGTCGTGGTGCGTTGCCAACGGGCGACTGAGGGATATCGCAAAGCCGAAATTGTTCCGCAAGGGCACACCTGCGAAAACGCCGCCCAAGAAAAAGAAAGGGGGAAGACCTTTCTCCCTGCGGCGATTTGCCTTGAAAATGTGGCAGGATCGGCACGACCTGGTCGGCTTGGTGCGGTTTTCCAACCGGTCCACGGGTCGGATCTTGAACGCCCTGTCGCGAAGGTTCACCATCGTCCTTGGAGGACTCGATCCTGTGGACCAGGGGTGGCTTTCCGTGTTCGAGTCGGTGCGTCAAGGCAGCGGCTGGTTGCGAAAGGTCAAAGTCCTCAACGACTGGTCTCCCGACGCCCGGGGTGGTGCCGTGCGGTGGGATATCGGATTTTGCGCCCTCGAGATCGCTTGGTGCTGTCTTGTGATTCTCTTGGATGTCCCGTGGAAGATCGCCTATCGACTCTGGCGGGAACCCAAGGCCCCGCGCTTGAATCCCGACCCTCCGACGCAAGCCTAGCCGTTCCACCCTTCGTGACTTGAGTTGGGAGCATCGAAGGGAACCGGCGTGGAGGAAAAACCCTCCGGTCTTGTCAGGAAGCATTCGCCATGGCGAGGTCGGAAATGCTACACTTCGAAGATGCAGGAAAGTGCCACCCGTCATCGCCGTGTCTGTCGAGGAAATCCGGCTGCTCCTGGCGTCGCCATCGGGCCCGCCTTCGTCCTTGATGAAGAAAAGACCGTGGTGCCGGATCGGCATTTGGCACCGTCGGAAGTCGCCCGGGAACTGGAGAAATACGACAAGGCGCTGGATGAGGCGCGTCGTCAGATCGCCGAGCTGCGTGACAAGGTGAAGCGTGATGTCGGTGAGGCTGAATCACACATCTTTGATGCTCACCTGCTGATCCTGCAAGATTCCGAATTCACCGGCAAAGTGCGCGCCGACATCAAGTCGGAGCAGCGTGAAGGCGCCTTCCTGCTTCGCCAGCGTGCCGAGGATCTGCGCAGCAGGATGATGCGCTTTGGTGATGCTTACCTGAAGGAGCGCGCCAGCGACATCGATGATGTGGCGGAGAGGGTGATCGGAATCCTCATCGCCGGATCGCGCCGGCGCTTGTTGGATCTTCCCTGCCCATCGATTCTGGTTGGTCACAGTCTTTCGCCTTCCACGCTGACCCAACTCAAGGTTCGCAATTTGCTTGGGATCGTGACGGATCTGGGAGGGGCGACCTCGCATGTCGCCATTTTGGCCCGATCGCTTCGCATCCCGGCCATTTCAGCGGTCAATGCCGCTGCCCTTGGCATCAAGACCGGCACTCAGGTGACATTGGATGGCTCTGGCGGCACGCTGACGGTCAATCCCAGCGAGAAGGAACGATCCGCCATCCGGGACCGCCAGCAGGCGTTGGAACGCCTCCAGTTGGAACTGTTCAGCCTGCGCGATCTCCCGGCGCAAACCATGGATGGTCGGGAAGTGCTGCTCTCGGCCAATATCGAGTTGCCGGTGGAAGCCGACAACGCCTTGTCGGTCGGGGCGCATGGCATCGGCCTCTATCGGACCGAATTCATCTACATGGCTCAAAAGCATCTGCCTGGTGAAGAAGAGCAGCTTTCGGCCT
>JBDKGV010000086.1:0-13978 GCA_039798005.1 Fibrobacterota bacterium | reverse complement strand
CTTCAAGGCCAAGAAGGCGCTGGTAGAGTTGAGTGCTATCCACGAAAGAAAACTGCCTCCTGAAACTCAGCTAAAAACGGCTCGTTCCACTAAATTCGACGTAGACCCGCATTTTTCTGTTCAGTCAGGTGATATTCTTTTGTCGAGTTCTGGGAATTCTTGGGGTAAAGTTGCTATTTATCAGAGTGACGACGAGGTAATGCTGAATACAAGTACGATACGTCTCAATGAAGCGGATGGAAAGCCAGTTATCCGCGACTTTATGGCCCTTTTGTTGCAATCAACCGTTGTGCGTGAACAGTTGGGGCTTGCCATGACGGGAGCGTGTCAGCCAAACTTTGGACCTACGCATTTGAATTCTCTAATGGTCGCAGTGCCTTCGCATGCCGAGCAATTTGCGATAGTTGCCTACCTCGACGAGCAGACCGCCCGGTTCGACGCCCTGATGGCCGAAGCGCGGCGGGGGATCGAGCTGTTGAAGGAGCGGCGGACGGCCCTCATCTCGGCGGCGGTCACCGGCAAGATCGATGTGAGGGAGGTGGTGTGAGCGCCCAGATCCCGTTGAGCCTGCCTCGCGATCCCGAGCAGATCCAGACGGCCTTCGCGAATGACGCCATGGACCGCAAGGCCTTCGCGGAGAAGATCACCCCTGCACTTCTGCAACTTGCCGTGAACGGCGGCGTTTTGACCTTGGATGCCCCTTGGGGCGAAGGCAAGAGCTGGTTCGGACGCCATTGGCGCAAGATGCTCGACGATCAAGTACAGGTGAAGACCTGCTGGATCGACGCCTTCGAGCAGGACTACATCGAGAATCCGTTCGAGCTGGTGGCGGCGGAACTGGTCGATGCGATGGGCTGGCGCGAGAACGAGGAACTTCTCGATAAGACAGTTTCTGTCATGAACCTCGCAGAGAAGACCTTCGGTGCGGTCGCGAAGGGATTCGGGCGTGCCTTGGGGATCGCGGCCTCGGCACACCTGGGCGCTCCGACGGAAGTCAAGGCGGGCGAGGCCGCTGCGGGGGCCGCCGCGGATTTCGCCGCGCAGGCTGTTTCCGACGGGAATGCCTGGCTCAAAGGGCGCTTGCTTGCCCACTCCAAGGAGAAACAGGCCATCCGCGAGTTCCGGAAAGCGATGCAGGCGCAGTTGGCCGAAGAGCCGATGCCCATGGTCGTCTTCGTGGACGAGCTGGACCGCTGCCGTCCCGACTTTGCTGTTCGGCTTCTTGAGTGCATCAAGCACTTCTTCGATGTGCCCAACCTCGTCTTCGTTCTGCTCCTGAACCGCGACCAGCTGGAAAAGGCGGTGAAGGGCGTCTACGGCGCGGAGGTCGATGCGCACCTCTATCTGCACAAGTTCATCCACCTGCCGCTGCGGTTGCCGAAGGGCGGTGGGGCGTTTCCGGTGTCCAGGCTGCAGCAGTATGTCCAGCATCTGTTCTTCGATCGCTTCCGCTATCGTACGAATACGACCAATGAGTGGATCCAGGATCTGGCGGTATACTCACTTTGCATGGATCTTTCGCTGCGAGACCTTGAGCGTTTGGTCTCGATGCTGATCGTGGGATCTGTTCCAGTGCATCCGGTCGTGAAGTTTCTTGCTTGCCTCAAGATCAAGAATCCTGACTGGTACGAGGGATTCCGCCGCAGGGATGAAGCTGTGTGCGGGAGGATTCTCCAGCAGCTGCGCATCAATGCAAAGCGCTTCGATGAAAACGCGTGCGACCTCACCTTCATTCAGCAGTTCATTACTGAATGGCTGACAGCTGGAGATGACCTTCCCAGCAGTGGTCTGGACGTATTCTATCGGGGACGGAAGAAGGCCAAGGATCTTGTCCTGTGGTTCATGAACGACTTGGATTCAGGATCGAGGATGGTGTGAGAGAGACGGCAAAATTTCGATTGCCGGAAAGGGCCGGGAACGCCCTTTGCTCGGGTACCTTTGAGGCCATGCCCGGTAGGATGGAGGAGTCGACGTGATCACACGGCTGAAAGTGAACGGTTTCAAGAACCTGGTCGGGGTCGACATCTCCTTTGGACCGTTCACCTGCATCGCCGGACCCAACGGCGTGGGCAAGTCGAACCTGTTCGACGTGATCCGTTTCTTGAGCGCGTTGGCCGACAAGACCCTTCTGCAGGCGGCCATGTCGGTGCGCAACGAGATGGAACGGCAGCGCCCCTTGGAGCTGGTGCGCGCCACCGACATCTTCACCCGGCTTCGGAACGGAAGCCTGGACCGGATGTCCATCCAGGTGGAGATGATCGTGCCGGAGATCGTCCAGGACGATCTGGGGCAGGAGATCCGGGTACCGCAGCGTCATCTTCGCTACGAGGTGGTCCTGCGTTCGGTACAGGAGCCCGAGGACAAGGCACCTCGCCTGGCCTTGGTCGAGGAACAATTGACGAGCCTCACCAAGACCGAGGTCCGCGAAGGCCCGCCATGGGGGAGGGCCAGCAAGGCGTTCCTGGATTCGACCTTTCCGGCCACGACCAAGAAGGCCGAGTTCATCGCGATGGACGAGAGGGACGGGGCGCCCATCATCAAGCTCCTGACCGGAGGCAAGGGGCATCCTCTGGAGCGCAAGGCTTCCTCCATCTCGCGCACGGTCCTTTCGACCATCAATACGACCGAACATCCGGTGGCCTTGGCGGCGCGGCGCGAGATGCAGTCGTGGCGGCAGCTGCAGCTGGAACCGGCACGTCTGCGCGAACCCAGCGAGATCCGCAACGACCTTTCCTCGGTGATGGAGCCGGACGGCGGCAGGCTCGCGGCCGTCGCGTACCGTCTGCTCAAGGATGGAGACGAGGAGCATTCCCGCAAGCGTGCCGAGAAGCTGTCCAGGAAGCTCTTCGAACTGATCGGCGAGATCAAGCAGGTCGACGTCGATCTGGACGATCGGCGCGATTCCTACGCGATCCTCGTGCAGGACCGGGAGGGGGCGACCTTCCGGGCACGGGAACTGTCGGACGGGACCTTGCGTTTCCTGGCGTTGGCCATCCAGAAGCTTGATCCTTCGTGGGGTGGGCTCCTGTGCATGGAGGAGCCGGAGAACGGCATCCACCCGATGCGGATCCCGGCGATCCTCGAGCTCCTCTCGTCCATTGCGGTCGACCAGGAGCTTCCGGTAGGGGAAGACAACCCCCTGCGGCAGGTGATCATCAATACCCATAGTCCGGAAGTGGTGAAGTGCCTGCACCGCTCCGATCTGCTCATGGCCTTGCCGGATCGTGCGGAGAACGAGGGTGAATCCTTGTCGTGCGTCTCCTACCGTGCCCACCCGGACAGCTGGCGCAGCTTTGCCGGAACGCCCGCCTTCCCGCTGGGCGAACTCTACAAGTACTTGGGGGCGACCGATTCCTTCATCAAGGAGGCCGAGGCCAAGGACCTGGTGGGGCAGCAGCTCTCCCTGTCCTTTCCCCTCATGGCGGCGGAGGCGCGTTGATGCGTGACCTGCGCGGGACCTTGGTCACGGAGGGATCCTCCGACGACGACATGCTGATCCCGATCCTGGAGTGGACCTTCAAGGAATTGAAGGGACGACGGATCCGGATCCGTTGGGCGGATCTGCGCATCCCTCCGCAGGTCGGCGGCGAGCTGTCGGCAAAGGTGACGGAGGCGCTGCGGCGCGAACCTTGCGACATCCTGTTTGTCCACCGAGACGAGGATGGTCAGGGCTTCGAGGGACGCTGGGCGGAGATCGATGTGGCCGTCGAGTCTGTGGCCCGCACTCAGATGCATGTGCCCGTGGTTCCTGTGCGGATGAGCGAAACTTGGCTTCTGCATGACGAGGCGGCGATCCGAGCGGCGGCGGGCAACTCGCGTGGCAGAGTCCCTCTGGGACTGCCCAAGCGTGCCAAGATCGAGCAGGTTCACGCCAAGAACGTTCTCTACGCGGCCTTGGTCACAGCTTCGGAATGTCGCGGCCGTGAATTGAAGGAGTTCCGAAATGCGTTGCCCGCCACCCGTTGCTACCTCGCAAGCCTGATCGAGGATTGGCGCCCCTTGCGGCAATTGCCTGGTTACCAGCGTATGGAGGAGCGGATCCGCGCCTTGGAACTTCCGGACTGAAACGAAGAGGATATTCCCCATGACCTCCCTCCACCGCGAGATCCACTTCGAAGACGAGATCTGTCATCACCTCGCCGGGGCCGGATGGCTGCACGAGCCGAATGATGCCGCCCGCTACGACCGCACCCGCGCTTTGTTTGCACCCGACGTGCTCGACTGGATCCGCGAGACCCAGCCCGAAGGGTGGGAGGCCCTGTCCAAGAGCCACGGGGCGGCGACAGAATCTGTCTTATTGGACCGGCTTCGCAAGCAGATGGACGACTTGGGGACCCTGGCCGTGCTGCGCACCGGCATCGAGCTGGTGGGCCTGCGCCAGCCGCTCAAGCTGGCCCAGTTCAAGCCGGCGCTGGGAATGAACGAACAGCTCCAAGCGCGCTACGCCGCCAACCGCCTGCGCGTGGTGCGGCAGGTGCGCTACAGTCTCCGCAACGAAAACTCCATCGACCTCGTGCTGTTCCTCAACGGCCTGCCCGTGGCGACCTTGGAGCTCAAGAGCGACTTCACCCAAGGTGTTGAGGACGCTGTGGATCAGTACCGCTTCGATCGCGATCCGCGCGTTCCCGGAAGCGCCGCGACCGAGCCCTTGCTCGACTTCCCGCGCGGAGCCCTGGTGCACTTCGCGGTGAGCCACACCGCCGTCCGCATGACCACGCGCCTGGCGGGGGCCGCCACCACCTTCCTTCCCTTCGACAAGGGGAACCAAGGTGGCGCGGGGAATCCGGTGAACCCGCACGGGGCACGGACCGCCTACCTGTGGGAAGAGGTCCTGGAGCGCGAAGGATGGCTTGAGATATTGGGTCGGTACCTCGTGACCAAGCGCGACGACAAGAAGAAGATCAAGGCGATTCTGTTCCCGCGCTACCATCAGCTCGACGCCACGCGCAAGCTCCAACAGGCCGTGCTGGAGGACGGGCCCGGCGCCAAATACCTGGTGCAGCACTCGGCGGGGTCGGGCAAGACCAACTCCATCGCTTGGAGCGCCCATTTCCTTTCCGACCTGCACGACGCAAGCAACCGTAAGGTCTTCGATACGGTGTTGGTGGTGAGCGACCGCACGGTGCTGGACACCCAGCTTCAGGAGGCCATCTTCGACTTCGAGCGCACCGCCGGCGTAGTGGCCACCATCACGGGCGATGCCCAGAGCAAGAGCGGGGAACTGGCCGAAGCCCTTTCAGGTGGCAAGAAGATCGTGGTCTGCACCATCCAGACCTTCCCCTACGCCCTCAAGGCCGTGATGGAGCTTTCCGCGACCCAAGGCAAGCGCTTTGCCGTGATCGCCGACGAGGCCCACAGCTCCCAAACGGGCGAGTCGGCATCGAAGCTCAAGCAGCTTTTGAGCGCCCAGGAACTGGCCGAACTTTCCGACGGTGGCGAGATCGGTACCGAGGACCTGCTTGCAGCCCAAATGGCGGGCCGGGCGCGCGACGCGGGCATCACCTACGTGGCCTTCACCGCGACCCCCAAGGCAAAGACCTTGGAACTCTTCGGACGCGTCCCTGATCGCACCCGACCGGCCGGTCCCGACAACCTGCCGCAGGCCTTCCATGTGTATTCCATGCGGCAGGCGATCGAGGAGGGCTTCATCCTCGACGTGCTCAAGAACTACACCTCCTACGGCACGGCCTTCCGGCTTGCGACCGGCGACCAGGAATGGGAAGCCCGCGAGGTGGAGCAGTCCGAGGCCCGCAAGAGCCTGCTGCGCTGGGTGCGCCTGCACCCCTACAACATCGCCCAGAAGGTGCAGGTGGTGGTGGAGCATTTCCGGGCGAATGTGGCTCCGCTCCTCTCGGGCAAGGCCAAGGCGATGGTGGTGGTGAGCTCGCGCCTGGAGGCCGTGCGTTGGAAGTTGGCCATCGAGCGCTACATCAAGGAGAGCAACTACCGGATCGGGACCCTGGCGGCCTTCTCGGGCGAGGTGAACGATCCGGAGTCGGGCGATGAGCCCTTCACCGAGACAAGTGCTGGCCTCAATCCCGGACTGCGCGGGCGCGACATCCGCGACGCCTTCGCGACCGAGGAGTACGGGATCCTCCTTGTGGCCAACAAGTTCCAGACGGGATTCGATCAGCCGCTTCTGTGCGGCATGTACGTGGACAAGCGCCTGGCGGGCATCCAAGCGGTGCAGACCCTCTCGCGCCTCAATCGCGCTCATCCCGGCAAGGACACGACCTATGTCCTGGACTTCGTGAACGAGCCCGACGAGATCCTGGCCGCCTTCCAGACCTACCACGAGACGGCGGAGCTTGCGGGCGTGACCGACCCCAACCTGCCGTTTGATCTGCGGGCCAAGCTCGACGCCACGGGACACTACGACGACAACGAGGTGGAGCGGGTGGTGAACGCCGAGCTTCGCCCCGGTGCCTCCCAGAAGGAGCTTTTGGCGGCCATCGAGCCGGTGGCCGAGCGCCTGTTGCGTTCCTGGAAGACAGCGCGGGCCTCCCTGCTTGCGGCCCAGGCAAACGGCGACGAAGCGGGGACCCAAACGGCCAAGGACGAGCTGGCGGCCTTGGAGCTTTTCAAGAAGAACCTCGCGACCTTCCTCAAGGTCTACGCCTTCCTCTCGCAGATCTTCGACTACGGCAACACCGCCTTGGAAAAACGCGCCATCTTCTACAAGCGCCTGCACGACTTGCTGGAGTTCGGACGCGAACGCGAAGGGATCGATCTCTCCAAGCTCGTGCTCACGCACCACAAGCTCAAGCCCCAAGGCGCACGGAACCTCGTGCTGGGACAGACGGAATCCGACAAATTGAAGCCCCTGACCGAGGCCGGCAGCGGCCAGGTGCAGGACAAGGAGAAGGTTCTCTTGGGCGAGATCCTCCAGAAGCTCAACGAGCTTTTCGAGGGGGATATGACGGAAAATGACAAACTCGTCTACGCCAACCACGTGAAGGGGAAGCTCCTGGAGTCCGAGGTGCTGGTGCAGCAGGCCAGGAGCAACACCAAGGAGCAGTTCGCCAACTCCCCGGATCTCACCGGGGAGATCATGAACGCCATCATCGACGCCTTCTCGTCGTACTCCTCGCTGAGCAAGCAGGCGCTGGATTCCGAGAAGGTCCGCGAAGGGCTCAAGCACGTCCTGCTGGGGCCGGCCAAGCTCTACGAGGCGTTGCGGGAGAGCACGGCGGCCTGAGGCGCCTCCCCGTAGCTGGTCTCGATGGCCCGGATCGCCCCGAACAGGGCGCGGTTCACCGGAACCTCGAGGCCGTGCCTTTCGGCCAGCGCGATCACCTGCTGCGAGAACAGCTCCACCTCGGTCTTGCGACCGGCCAGCACATCCTGAAGCATGGAGGTCTGGCCGTGATCGGAAAGGGTGTCCACCGTCTTCCAGACCAGCTCGATGTCGACTTCGGTCAGCGGGATGCCCTCGGCGCAGGCGACGGCCCGGGCCTCGCGCATGGCGGTGTCCATCAGCGCGAAGGCGTGCGGGTTCCGGTCGGGGCCCTTGAAGGTGCGGAACGGGCGGCGCAGTACGGCGCTGACCTGGTTGATTCCCACGTTGAACATGAACTTGTACCACAGGCGCCCGAGCATGTCCTCGGGCACTTGATATCGGATCGCGGCGCGGTCGAGCGCATGGGCGATCGCGGCCACGCGCGGTGACCAAGGCGTTTCGTTGCGGGCGTCTCCGAAGACGATGAGCCCTTCGGAGCAGTAGTCCAGGGCGCCATTCACGAAGCCCGCGTCGGTGCCGACGATCATGGCGTACGGCAAGCGTGCGGGACCGTATTTGGCGCCGATCTTCGCCTCGCTCGTGATCCCGTTGAGGAGCGACAGGATCAAGGTGCGCGGACCGACGTGGCTTTCGAGGTCGGTGAGCAGGTCCGGCAGATGATGGTCCTTGCACGCGACGATCACCAGGTCGAAGGTCTCGCCGCTGCCCACCTCGACGAAGCGGAAATCCACGGGCGTGCCGTTGACGGTGAACCCTTGCCTGCGGTAGCGCGCCAGACGCTCGCCTCCGGCCAGGATCCCGACCTTGCCGGGCATGGCCCTCTGGAACTGGGTGGCGACCAGGGTGCCGACGGCACCGGCACCGGCGATCAGGACGGTTTCGATTTCCATGGACCAAAGGTACCAAGCGCGGTGACGCGACGCGCCAGGGACACCGGCCGCAGGCCCAAGACCCCCGCCGGAGGCGGAGGCTTGGCAGGTGGCCCGGCCCCGCCGTGGTTTGACGGAATCTGTCAAGGAGGCGGGGAGGCGCCCGTGTTCGTCCATGGCGGTGGCAGCAAGGTGCCGCCAGGCGTGCCCATCAGCCTGTGCCCCTTGGCCAAAATCTGCGAGAGCTGGGCCATGCCGGGCTTTCCGTCGAACTCGAAGCGCATGCCCTCGCTTGAGAAGACGATGCGCACGCCTTCGCGCGTCAGGTCGATGGTGCAGCGGCTGGCGTCGGGCGGGTAGGTGAGCTTCAGGGTCGGGTCGTCGCGGTCCTCCAGGGTGTCGATCACCGTCTCGACGTCGAAGGGCTGGGAGTACTCGAACAGGACTTCCGTGAACTGGCCGTCGAAGATCTCGCCGAAGGCGTCCGAGGTCAGGATCTCGAAATTCCGGATGCCGGTGACGGACACGGTCTCGACGTAGCGGGACGGGTCCTGCGGGTCGATGGCGATGGAAAGCTCCAGGTCGAAGTCGGGGGTCTTGCACGAGGCGAACCCGCCGCCACGGGAGCCCTCCATCTGCTTGCGCTTGTAGCCGAACGCCTCCTTGATCGCGGTGTGGAAGTGTTCGAGCCGTTCCTTGAGCTCCTCCTCGGAGAGGCGTTGCACGAACGAACGCGTGTAGCTGTTGACCTCCTTGGGGACGGAGTGGTTCGAGCGCCATCCCGAGAGGCGGCGGATCGCTCCTCCCTTGGTCCCCAGGAAGGATGCGCGCGTCAGCACGATCGCCGGGGCGGAGGTCTCCTGGGCTTTCGGGCCGGTGTGCAGTTCAGTCATGGTCGCTTGGCAAAGGTACTCCGACTTCGCTGCGCCGCATCAGGAAGCTGGCGCACATCCTTCGGGATCCTGTCCTGCCGTTTCCAAGTACGCTTCGATCGCCTCGATGGTGGAGACGACGGTGGTGCGCAGCAGGGGAACCCGGTTGGAAATGTGATCGAGGTCGGGAAGGATCCGTTCGAGGGACATCATCAGGTTCCCAAGGTTCGTGCATCCGGTATTGAAGCACATGCCCTTGGTCTGGTGAAGGAGGGCCTTGACCTCGGCGCGGTCGCCTCGCGCCAAGGCGAGGATCAGGTCGTCCGACTGCTGGGTGATGGCTTCGGGGACGCCTGACAGGATGGCTGTCGCCATCTCGGTGTCCCCGGTCAGGCGTTCGAGGAAACTGTCGATCGACAGGAAGGCTCCGCTTTCGGTCGGGGCGGGCGAAGGCGCGTGGGAGATGGCCGGCTCCTCGTTGCGATTCCTCGACCAGTGCTCGATCTTGCGGGCCAGGACATCGGGGGCGATGGGCTTGGGGATGTAGTCGTTCATCCCCGAGGCCAAGCACTTCTCCCGGTCGCCTTGCATGGCGTTGGCCGTCATGGCGATGATGGGGATGTGCCTTTCCAGAAGTCCGGTGCGGTCGTTCCGGATGGTCCGGGCGACCTCGTACCCGTCCATGTCGGGCATCTGGCAATCCAGCAGGATCAGGTCGAAGGGCATGGCTGCCAAGGCGTAGAGCGCCTCCTCGCCGCTGGATGCGGTCTCGGCGGAGTAGCCCAGCTTCTTGAGCATGCCTTTGGCCACTTGGAGATTGATGGTGTTGTCCTCGACCAGAAGGATTCGCAGATGGCTCTTTTCGGCCGTCGAGCCGTTCCTTGCGCCTCCTTGGGAATCCGGGACGGTGCCGTGCGCCGGGGTCTCCGATCGATTCGAGGTGAGCAGGCCTTCCAAGGTCGATTTCAGGTCATGCCTGTGGACGGGTTTTGTCAAGGAGGCGTCGATGCCGTCCTGGACGGAGGAGGTCCGTTCCCCCGCACGGGACAACGGAAGCATCAGGACTGATTTCGTCACCTCAAAACGAGGGTCCGAACGGACGGCCTTGGCCAGGAGCGTCCCGTCCATGCCGGGCATGTCCTTGTCGACGAGCAGGAAGTCGAACCGGGCATTTTCGCTGGCGGCGGCGTACAGTTCGACGAGGGCGCCGGGGCCGTCCGGGGCGGTTGTCGGGGACATGCCCAAGGCGATCGCGAGGTTCGAAAGCTGCTCGCGCGCCGTGGGATTGTCATCGACGATCAGGATGCGACGCCCGTCAAATCCGGTTGAAACGGAGGGTGAACCGGGGGACGCACCGATCTGCTTGGCCAGGCGGACGGTGAACCAGAAGGTCGATCCGTGCTCCACCTCGCTGTCCACGCCGATCTCCCCGCTCATCATGGAGGTCAGTTCCTTGGAGATGGCCAGTCCCAGACCGGTCCCCCCGAACTTGCGGCTCGTGGAGGAATCGACTTGGGTGAACTTCTCGAACAGGGTGTCGATCTTGTCGGGGGGGATGCCGATGCCGGTGTCCTTGACGGAGAACCTGAGCAGGACATCGCCTGCGGACTCCTCGAGGACGGATGCGGTCACGGAGACCTCGCCGGATGTGGTGAATTTCAGGGCGTTGGCCGCGAGGTTGGTGAGGATCTGGCGCAGTCGGCCGGGGTCCCCCTTGAGTGCGAGAGGTACGTCCCTGCTGATCAGGCAGTTCCAGTCGAGTTGCCTTTCGCTTGCCCGCAGGGCCAGGGAATCGGCGAACTCCTCCATCATGGTCTCGAGATTGAAGTCGAGGATCTCCAATTCGAACTTGCCCGATTCGATCTTGGAGAAGTCCAGGATGTCGTTGATGATCTCAAGCAGCGACTCCCCGCTGGTGCGGATCGTCTGGGCGTACCGGATCTGCTCGGCGGTGAGCTCGGTGTCAAGCAGCAGGCCGGTCATGCCGATCACCCCGTTCATGGGGGTGCGGATCTCGTGGCTCATGGTGGCGAGGAAGTCGCTTTTGACCTGCACCGCCATGCAGGCTTCGGCGGCCAGCGAATTGGCCTTCGCGGTCGACTCGTTGAGGGCCAGGATGGTCTCCTCAAGCTGGATCTCGGCCTTTTTCCTTGCCGTGATGTCGATCATGACCGTCAGGAAGAACCTCTTCCCGGCACTCTCGATGACCTCCCCGGAAAACAGCCCGTCCAGGATGCGGCCATCCCTCGCTTGCACCTTGACTTCAAGATCCCGGAACCTGCCCTCTGCGAGGAGATTGTGCGTGATGGAATCGTGCACGACGGGATCGAGGAAGAGTTCCAGTTCCCCGGACGTCCTTCCGATGATCTCCTCCCGCCGGTACCCGAGGGTTTTCAGGAGCGCTTCGTTCACGTCCAGGAACCGGCGGTCGGGGATGGAGGAGATCGCCATCAGGGCCGGATTGTTCTGGAAGATGCTGTTGAGCATGGCCTGGGATTCCAGCTCCTTGCTGACGTCCTTGGAGATGCCGAAGACGCACTCCTTGCCGTCCCACTTTCCCAGCCAGGCTTTCGTTTCGACGAACAGTTCGGTGCCGTCCTTGCGGCACAGGGGCAGGGAACTCGTTCTGCGCGTCCCTGCGAGAATTTCCGTGAAGTCGGCGATGGCAGCCTCACGGTTGCCGGGCGGATGAAGTTCGAGCGCGGACTTGCCCTGCAAATCCTCCCTGGTGAATCCCAGCTTGTGGCCGACGACTTCGTTGGTGAAAAGCAGCGTGCCCTGCAAGTCGGCCACGAAGACCAGATCCTCGATGGTCTCGAAGAAGGTGCGGTAGTTCGTCTCGCTGGATTTCGATTCCAAGCCGGGTTGCTCCCTCGGGTCGCATTCGTTTGTTCTCATCGGACATGGGCCGGATCCGGAATCCGGGCACGCATCCTTCCATTGTCGCCAAAATTCCGTGGTTTGTCGAAGCCTGATTCGATCCTGCGGAATATTTCCGCAAGGCGCGGGATGCCTACATTGCCGTGCGGCGATGACCGTGCTTCGCCGTTCCCGGCGGTTGGCGTCCGGGGAAATGGCGGGAGAGGATTCATGAAACGGTTGATCGTGTGCTGCGACGGGACCTGGTCCAACGAAAGCGTGGAGGAGAACGGAGTTCCCTCGCCGTCCAACGTGTTCAAGCTCCACAACGCCTTGGCAGGGCGCGATCTGGAGGGCAACGAGCAGTTGCGGTACTACCACCCCGGTCTGGGGGCTGAGGACCGGGGCTTTTTCGCATGGCTTGCGGGAGGGATGGTGGGGGCCGGGATCGATCGGCACATCTGCAGCGCCTACCGGTGGCTGGCCAGCAACTATGCGGAAGGGGACCGGATATGCCTCTTCGGATTCAGCCGAGGCGCCTTCACGGTGCGCAGTCTGGCGGCATTCCTGGGATACGGTCTGCTCGACCTGGACGGCCTTTCCCAGAAGGAGGGCTGGCGTCGGGTGCACAGGGCCTATGCACGCGGCTACCAACGCACGGATTCCGTCCGCCGCGACTGGGCCGACCCGGACTGGGCGTTCTTCCGGGGCGGTGCCGCGATGCCGGTGCGCTTCGTGGGCGTCTGGGACACGGTCGGGGCGCTGGGCGTGCCGGATGACATGGAGTTCCTGAACATGTTCGATCGCCCGGAGCGTTGGCGTTTTCACGACACGAACCTGGGGGCCCATGTCACTTGCGGACGGCACGCCATGGCGATGGACGAGGTGCGGGCAAGCTTCACCGTCGCGCGTTGGCAGAACCGTACCGGGAGCCGTCACCCGTTTGCGCATCAGGATGCCGTGGAGCAGTGGTTTCCGGGAGTGCATGCCGATGTGGGCGGCGGTTACAGCGATTCCTCGCTTTCGGACGGACCTTTGCGCTGGATGATCGACGAAGCGGCAAAGCATGGGCTTGGATTCCGGGCCGTGGCCGACACGGTCGTGGGGAATGCGGCGGGTCCGTTGCACAATTCATACAAGGGCATCCTTGGCCAGTTCCGCTCGCGTCCGCGCAACGTCCCGGCGCTGGTGCCGGAAAACGCGGCCCTCTTCCATCGGTCCGCCTTTGTCAGGCAGGAAGTGTCGCCCCTTTCGAGTCCGGCCTACCATCCGACGGTCCTGTTGAAGGCGGGGGATTCGCACGAGGTGGACATCCATGCAAGCAAGCATTGGAACCCGACCGGCATCTTCCTGGAGGCCGGTGCGCAGTATCTGTTCTCGGCGACGGGGGAATGGAAGGACGCCCGGGAGGTGTGCGATTGGGGCGGATTCCGGCGCTGGTCCCTCTCCTTGGGATCCTTGGCGCGGGCCTTGTCCTCCTGTCTGGGGATTCTCGAGAGCGGTTTCAAGGCGCTGACCGGGAACGACAGCCACGATTTTGCCCTGTCAAAGCGGGTCGAATCGGTGCCTTGGTTCGCACTCGTGGGGGCCATCGCCAACGACGGTGAAGATGGCGATCCTGCCGTGAAAAGCGACGGAAGCCCTCATCGACATCAATATGCGGGGCTGGCCTGCTTCGAGCGGGAGCCTCTACAGATCGAGAGTCCGGGGTACCTGTTCGCCTTTCCCAATGACGTTTGGGGCCTTTACGGGAACAATCGCGGCTCCATTCGATTGAAGGTGACGCGCGTGGCTTGAGGCGGATGAAGCTACCTTGCCATCGGATGGACGAAGGACGTGGGAGCAACACGGAAGGCAAGGCCATGGATTCGTGGGATTACGCGGGGGATTTCCGTCGCAAGCACGGTCCGATCAAGGTTGTGGTCTATCTGGTCCTGATGATCGTTTCCTTCGCGATCCAAAGGCACATCGCGTCCCCGATCGAGCAGGGAATCGTCGCCCAATTTCAGGTGATCATCTCGGTCTATCTTGCCGTGAGCCTGCCCAAGTACGGTTTCCTCACCGCCTTCCTTGCGCTGGGGATCGAATTTCTCGTGATCCTCCTGCGCGTGGTGACCGTCCGGGACTGGAGCGTGTTG
>JBDKGV010000085.1:0-14100 GCA_039798005.1 Fibrobacterota bacterium | reverse complement strand
CCGGCGGTGGAATACCTGATGAGCAAGGACGGCGGCAGCGCCAAGCGCTTCGTGCTGCTGGGCACCGACTACGTGTACCCGCGCACCACCAACAAGATCCTGCGCGCCTTCCTGAAGAGCAAGGGCATCAAGGACGATGCGATCATGGAAGAGTACACCCCGTTCGGCCACTCCGACTACCAGACCATTGTCGCCGGCATCAAGAAGTTCGCCCAGGGCGGCAAGACCGCGGTCGTGTCCACCATCAACGGCGACTCGAACATCCCCTTCTACAAGGAGCTGGGCAACGCCGGCCTCAAGGCCACCCAGGTTCCCGTGGTCGCCTTCTCGGTGGGCGAAGAGGAGTTGCGCGGCGTGAACACCAAGCCGCTCCAGGGCCACCTGGCCGCATGGAACTACTTCCAGAGCGTCAAGAACCCGACCAACGCCGCCTTCATCGCCAAGTACAAGGCGTGGGCCGCCAAGAACAAGGTGCCCAACGCCGCCACGGTCGTGACCAACGACCCGATGGAAGCCACCTACGTGGGCATCAACATGTGGGCCGCCGCCGTCAAGAAGGCCGGTACCGTCGAGGTCGGAGCCGTGCGCAAGGCCATGTCGGGCATCACCTTCAAGGCTCCCTCGGGCTTCACCCTCACGATGGACAAGACCAACCACCACCTCCACAAGCCGGTCATGATCGGCGAGGTCAAGGCGGACGGCCAGTTCAACGTGGTCTGGAAGACCCCGGCCCCCATCCGTGCCCAGCCTTGGAGCCCGTACATCCCGGGCAACGCCGGCAAGAAGGACTGATTCTCTGAGCGCCTCCGCCCGCTTCCGGGCGGAGGCTTCCCTTTCCGCTCCCGTCCAACGCGACGGTTGACGGATTTTGTCAAACCGGAACTTCCCGAGGTGTCGAAGATGTCCCCATTCCCATGGCGCAGGCTCATGGCCCTGGGCGTGCTGCTTGCAGCGCCCGCGGCGATGGCCCTGACCCGTGCCGACCTCTCCGCCTTCGCGGCCGGAGCCACCGACGAAAGGGCGGCCCTGGTCTCGAAGTGGTCCGCCTCCGCCGATCCCGACCTCGGCCCCTTCCTCGACCGGCTCGATGCCGGAGAGTTCTGGTCCCGCGGGGACACGCTGCTCTCCTCCTCTGACGGCGCGGTCGCCACCGATCCCCTGGACGGTTCCGCTCTGGGTGCGATCACCGAGACCACCGAGCAGGTGGTCGTGAGCAACGTGTTGCGCGCCGCCCTGGACGCGGCCCGAGCCACCCAGGCGCTTCGCGACCCCGACCCCGAGGCGCGTCTGCAGGCCGCCAAGGACCTGCGCGACGGCTCGCCCGACGCGACCATCCTGCCCGCCGTGAAGGCTTGCCTTGCCAAGGAGTCCGACTCCCGCGTGCGCAAGATCCTGTCCTCTCTCGTCGCGATCCTGGGCCTGGCCGACGGCGATGTCGCCACCCGACTGGATGCCGCGAAGACCCTTGCCTCCGCCGAGGATCCCGCCGAGGCCATGAACCTCGTGGTCGCCCGCCTGGGCGCTGGCGAGGACGGAAGCCAGCTCGAGACCGACGCCGCGGTGCGCGTGGAACTCGAGCGATCACGCCAGAAGCTCCACGACCGCGTCTTCTTCGGTCAGGTGGGCAGCTCCGTCTTCAGCGGGCTCTCGCTTGCCAGCATCCTGCTGCTCGCCGCGCTGGGCCTGGCCATCACCTACGGACTCCTGGGCGTGATCAACATGGCCCACGGCGAACTGATCATGATCGGCGCCTACTGCACCTGGGTGGTGCAGGGACTCTTTCGTTCCCATCTCCCGGGCCTGATCGACTGGTATCCGTTGGCGGCCCTGCCGGTGGCGTTCTTGGTGACCGCGCTGGTCGGCATCGCCCTGGAACGCGGCATCCTGCGCTTCCTCTACGGGCGGCCGCTCGAGACCCTGCTTGCCACCTGGGGTATCAGCCTCTTCCTGATGCAGGGCGTGCGCAGCCTCTTCGGTCCGCAGAACGTAGAGGTCGCCAACCCCTCGTGGATGAGCGGGGCCTTCTCGATCCAGGCCAACCTCGTGATGCCCTACAACCGCCTGGTGATCATCGCGTTCGCGGTCGCGGTCGTGGTCGCCACCTGGCTTCTGCTGACCCGTTCCAGGCTCGGGCTCTTCATCCGCGCCACCACCCAGAACCGCACCATGGCCCGCTGCACCGGCGTGCGCACCGCCCGGGTGGACATGCTGGCCTTCGGACTGGGATCGGGTCTTGCCGGCCTTGCCGGTGTCGCGCTTTCCCAGGTGGGCAATGTCGGCCCGGACCTGGGTCAGGGCTACATCATCGACTCGTTCCTGGTGGTCGTGGTGGGCGGAGTGGGCAGCCTTGCCGGAACGGTGTGGGCCGCCCTGGGGCTGGGCTCGGTGCTCAAGTTCCTCGAGCCGATGGCCGGGGCCGTGCCCGCCAAGATCGCGCTCCTGTGCGCCATCATTCTCTTCATCCAGAAGAAGCCAGCCGGGCTCTTCGCACAAAAGGGCCGTCAGGCCGACTGAGGAGACGGATACCATGAACTTCCTACCCGAATCCCTGCAGGGCACGGCGCGGCGCTGGGCCGTCCCGTTCGCGCTCCTGCTCCTTACGCTGGTGCTGGTGCCGCTCTTGCGCATGCTGCCGGTCGACAGCGCCCTCCATCCCTCCGACTACACGCTCACGTGGCTGGGCAAGATCATGTGCTACATGCTGGCGGCCCTGGCGCTGGACATGGCGTGGGGCGTGACCGGCATCTTGTCGCTTGGGCATGGCCTCTACTTCGCCCTGGGCGGATACATGATGGGCATGCATCTGATGCGCGAGATCGGCCGCGACGGCGTCTACAAGTCCGACCTGCCCGACTTCATGGTCTTCCTGGACTGGAAGGAGATGCCCTGGTTCTGGACCGGGAGCGAGCACTTCTGGGTGACGCTCCTGCAGATCGTGCTGGTGCCGGGCATCGTCGCCTTCGTGTTCGGCTTCTTCGCCTTCCGCTCACGCATCAAGGGCGTGTACCTCTCCATCATCACCCAGGCCCTGACCTACGCGGCCCTGCTGCTCTTCTTCCGCAACGAGACGGGCTTCGGTGGCAACAACGGCTTCACCGACTTCAAGCGCATCCTGGGCGTGCCGCTGGCCCAGCCCGGCACGCGCACCTTCCTGTTCGCCTTGACAGGATTCGTCCTGGTGCTCTCGCTCCTCCTGTGCGGCTGGATCCTGAGGAGCCGCTACGGGCGCATCCTCACCGCGGTGCGCGACGCCGAGTCCCGGCTGCTCTTCTGCGGCTACGACACGCTGTGGTTCAAGCTCTCGGTCTGGACCTTCTCCGCGGTGCTGTGCGGGATCGCGGGCGCCCTCTACGTCCCGCAGGTGGGCATCATCAATCCCTCCGAGATGTCGGTGGGAAGCTCCATCGAGATGGCCGTGTGGGTGGCCGTCGGCGGACGCGGGAGCCTGGTCGGCGCGCTGCTGGGGGCGGGCCTTGTGAATGGCGCCAAGAGCTGGTTCACCGCCGTGTTCCCCGACATCTGGCTCTACTTCCTCGGGGCCCTCTTCATCCTCACCACCCTGTTCCTCCCGCAGGGGATCCTGGGTCTCTACGCAAGCCTGCGACGGAAACTGTCCAAAAGCGGAGGTGCCGCATGAGCCAGCTCGTGCTCGACGAGATCAGCGTCACCTTCGACGGCTTCAAGGCGCTCAACAAGCTCAGCCTCTCGGTGGAGAAGGGCGAGTTGCGCTGCATCATCGGACCCAACGGCGCCGGCAAGACCACCATGATGGACGTGATCACCGGAAAGACCCGTCCCGACAAGGGACGTGCGATCTTCAAGGAGATCGACCTCACCCAGCTTTCCGAGGCCAAGATCGCCACCGCGGGCATCGGGCGCAAGTTCCAGAAGCCCACCGTCTTCGAGAAGCTCTCGGTCTTCGAGAACCTGGAGCTGGCACTCAAGGGCCCGCGCGGCATCCTCACGGCGCTCTTCGCCCGCCTCTCGGGGGAGCAGAAGGACCGCATCGGCGAGCTGCTTGCGACTGTGGGGCTCGCCGGGAGCGAGGCGCGCCTGGCGGGTTCGCTTGCGCACGGGCAGAAGCAGTGGCTGGAGATCGGGATGCTCCTCGCGCAGGAGCCGGACCTGCTCCTGTTGGACGAACCGGTCGCCGGCATGACCGACCACGAGACCGAGAAGACCGCCGAGCTCTTCCTGTCGCTTGCGGGCAAGCACACGCTGGTGGTCGTGGAGCACGACATGGACTTCATCGGCAGGCTGGGCGGACACGTCACGGTGCTGGCCGAAGGTTCGGTGCTCTCGGAAGGAACCCTCGCGCAGGTCCAGGCGGACGAGCGCGTCATCGAAGTCTACCTGGGGCGGTGAAGCGATGCTCGAGATCCAATCCATCCACCAGCACTACGGCTCAAGCCACACCCTGCGTTCCTTGAGCCTCACGGCCGCCGTCGGGCAGACCACCTGCGTGCTGGGCCGCAACGGAACGGGGAAGTCCACCCTGCTGCGCTGCCTCATGGGCCTGCAGAAGCTCTCCGAAGGCAAGATCCTGTGGAACGGGGAGGACATCTCCGCGCTTTCCCCGGAAGACCGGGTGCGGCGCGGGCTTGGCTACGTGCCCCAAGGGCGCGAGATCTTCGCCCGCCTCACCGTCGAGGAGAATCTCTTCATGGGCATGGCGGCCCTTCCCTCCCGCGAGGCCAAGCGCATCTCCGCGGAGATCTACGACCTCTTCCCCGTGCTCGCCCAGATGCGAAGCCGGCGCGGCGGCGACCTCTCCGGAGGGCAGCAGCAGCAGCTGGCGATCGGGCGCGCCCTGGTGGGCAAGCCCAAGCTCCTGCTCCTGGACGAGCCGACCGAGGGCATCCAGCCCAACATCATCAAGCACATCGGCAAGGTGATCGAAAGCCTGCGCGCCCGCGGCGACATGGCCATCGTCCTGGTGGAACAGTACTACGATTTCGCCCAGGAGCTCGCCTCCCGCTACGCGGTGCTTTCGCGCGGCGAGGTGGTCGACTCCGGGGAAGGATCCGAGATGGTGGCCAAGAACGTCAAGTCCCTGCTTGCGGTGTAGATGCTCGAAGCGAGTTTGACAGAATCCGTCCGTCACTGGCCGGCGCACCTGGAGCTGGGCTACGGCCTGGTCGAGGGACGCACCGTGCCTGTCCATCGCAGGCACCACGGCCCGCTGCGGGTCCAGCGGGCGCTCTATCCGGAAGGGGACAGGATCTGTCAGCAGATCCTCCTCCACCCGCCCGGGGGCATGGCCGGGGGGGATCGCCTGCGGCTGGATGTCGACGTGGAAATCGGGGCGCAGGTGCAGATCACCACGCCCGGAGCGGGCAAGTGGTACCGTGCAAGCGGAAACGAGAGCGGCACGACCGTATCCTTGCGCGTGTCCGAGGGCGCATGCCTGGAGTGGCTCCCCCAGGAGACGATCGTCTTCGACGGGGCGCAGGTTTGTCAGGATCTGTCCGTCAGCCTGGAAGGGGACGCCGTGTTCTGCGGCTGGGAGATCCAGATGCTGGGGCGAAGCGCGTGCCAGGAGACCTTCTCCCACGGTCGCCTCGAGCAATCTTGGAGCTTCGAGCTGGACGGACGCTTGCTTGCCTGGGAGTCCGGCGAACTGGAGGGCGGAGAGACTCTTCTCGAGGTCGCCCCCGGGTGGGCAGGGGAGTGCATCACCGGCACTTTCTGGTTGGCTGGCGTCGCGATTCCAGACAGCCTGTTCGAGTCGGCCCAAGGCTTGCGTCCAAGCCAAGGGCAGGGCGGCATCACGCGTCTCCCGGGCCTTTCCGTGGCCCGCGTCCTGTGCCAGGACATCCGTGCCGCACGCAGCTATTTTCTTGCGCTTTGGCAGCTCCTGCGCCCGCACTACGCGGGGCGGGCGGCCGTTCCCCCACGCATCTGGAGCACCTGATGGACCTGACGCCCCGAGACAAGGACAAGCTTCTTCTTTTCACGGCGGGCCTGCTGGCCGAACGGCGATTGGCGCGTGGTCTGCGCCTGAACGTCCCGGAGACCGTCGCCTATCTCTCGGCGGCCCTGCTCGAGGGGGCGCGTGACGGACGTTCCGTGGCTGATCTCATGCACCTGGGCACCACGCTGCTCACGCGGGAGCAGGTGATGGAAGGCGTGCCGGAGCTGGTGCCCGAGATCCAGATCGAGGCGACGTTCCCCGACGGGACGAAGCTCGTCACCGTCCACCAGCCGATCGCGTGAAGGGAGGTTCCTTGTGATTCCTGGCGAGATCGTCCCCATGGACGGGGACATCGAGATCAACGTCGGCGCGGAACGCGTCGAGATCGAAGTGACCAACACGGGTGACCGTCCGGTCCAGGTCGGTTCCCATTACCACTTCGCCGAGACCAATGCGGGGCTCGCTTTCGACCGGGCGCTTGCGCACGGGCGAAGGCTGGACATTCCCGCCGGCACGGCGGTGCGCTTCGAGCCGGGGCAGACCCGCACGGTGCAGCTGGTCCCGTACCTGGGACTTCGCCGCGTGTACGGGTTCCGCGGACTTGTGATGGGAGGTCTGGAATGAAGATGACGCGACAGGCCTACGCCGAGATGTTCGGGCCCACCGTGGGGGACAGGATCCGTCTGGCCGACACCGACCTGTGGATTCAGGTGGAGAAGGACTTCGCCATCCCCGGCGAGGAGGTGAAGTTCGGCGGCGGCAAGGTGATCCGCGACGGACAGGGCCAAGGGCAGCTCACCCGGGCGAATGTGGTCGATCTTGTGATCACCAACGCCGTGATCCTGGACTGGTGGGGCGTGGTCAAGGCGGACATCGGGATCAAGGACGGGCGCATCTGGGCAATCGGCAAAGCCGGCAACCCCGACGTCCAGCCGGGCGTGACCATTCCCATCGGCGCCTCCACCGAGATCATCGCAGGCGAAGGCATGATCGCCACGGCAGGCGGCATCGATACGCACATCCACTTCATCTGCCCCCAGCAGATCGAGGAGGCCCTTTCCTCCGGCATCACCACGATGATCGGCGGCGGCACGGGGCCGGCCACCGGCACCAACGCCACCACCTGCACCCCGGGCGCCTGGAACCTGGCACGCATGCTGGAGGCCTCGGACTCGTTCGCCATGAACCTGGGCTTCACGGGCAAGGGCAACGCGTCGCTCCCGGATCCGCTCGCGGAACAGGTCAAGGCCGGCGCCATCGGGCTCAAGCTCCACGAGGACTGGGGCACCACGCCGGCCTCCATCGACAACTGCCTGAACGTTGCCGAGGCGATGGACGTGCAGGTGGCGATCCACACCGATACGCTCAACGAGTCGGGCTTCGTGGAGGCCACGCTCGATGCGTTCAAGGGGCGCACCATCCACACCTACCACACCGAGGGCGCGGGCGGTGGCCACGCTCCCGACATCCTCAAGGCCTGCGGGCAGAAGAACGTCCTGCCCAGCTCCACCAACCCCACGCGCCCGTTCACGGTGAACACCATCGACGAGCACCTGGACATGCTGATGGTCTGCCACCACCTCGACCCGGCCATCGCCGAGGACGTGGCCTTTGCCGAGTCGCGCATCCGCCGCGAGACCATCGCCGCCGAGGACATCCTGCACGACCGTGGCGCACTGTCGATGATCTCCTCCGACAGCCAGGCCATGGGCCGCGTGGGCGAGGTGATCACCCGCTGCTGGCAGACCGCGCACAAGATGAAGACCCAGTTCGGGAGCCTCCCCGAGGACCCGGGGCACCACGACAACCTGCGGGCCAAGCGTTACCTCGCGAAGTACACCATCAACCCGGCGCGCACCCACGGCCTTTCCCACGAGGTGGGAAGCTTGGAGCCCGGGAAGCTCGCGGACTTGGTGCTCTGGCGTCCGGGCTGGTTCGGCATCAAGCCATCGCTCGTGCTCAAGGGCGGCTTCATCGCGCAGGCCTTGATGGGCGATCCCAACGCCTCCATCCCGACTCCGCAGCCGGTCCACTACCGGCCCATGTTCGGTGCCTTCGGCAAGGTGATCCACAGCACCTCGCTGACCTTCGTCTCGCAGGCGGCGCTGTCCGATGGCATCGGCGACCGGTTGGGGCTTTCGAAGCGACTCTCGGCGGTGAAGGACTGCCGCTCGGTGACCAAGGCGGACATGGTCCACAACGACTGGTGCCCGACCATCGACGTGCATCCGGAGGACTACCTGGTGCGCGCCAACGGGGAATTGCTGGTCTGCGAACCGGCCAAGACCCTGCCCATGACCCAGCTTTACCACCTCTTTTGACAGGAATTGTCAATTTTATGCCTACCTACGAATCGCATACCAGAGACCCGCTCCCGGCCTCCGACCGCCTGGAGCTTCCCTACGAGATCCGCCAGAAGAGCCGGGCGCTGGTGCGCCTGGAAAGCGGCCTCGAGGCCGGGGTGTTCCTGACGCCCGGCACCATCCTGCGCGGCGGGGACCGGCTCCTGGGCGACGACGGCAGCGTGGTCGAGGTGGTGGCCGCTCCCGAGGAGATCCTCGAGGTGACCGCGACCGATCCCACGGACCTTCTGCGCGCCGCCTACCATCTGGGCAATCGCCATGTGGTGCTGGAAGTCGCACCGGGACGGCTTCGGTTGGGCCGGGACTCCGTCCTTGCCGCCATGCTTGCCCAGCTCGGCGGCCTTGTGGTGGAGGAGCGCCTGGAGCCCTTCGAACCCGAGGCCGGAGCCTACGGAGGCCATTCGCATTCCCATGAACGTAGGGCCATCCACGGGCCGGGAAGCGCCCATCCCAGCGGTTCCGCCCGGATCCACGACTTCCTGAAATGAGATCGCTTCCGGCCCTTCTGCAGCTTGCCAGTCCCACCCTTCCGGTGGGCGCGTACAGCTATTCCCAGGGGCTGGAATGGGCGGTGGAGACCGGGACGGTCCGTGACGAGGCGTCAGCCCGGAACTGGATCGCTGCGGTCCTGACCCGAGGGATGGCCCGGATGGAAGGCGCCGTGGTCGCTGCGGCCATGGATGCGGCCTCCCGAGGGGATGCCCAGGAGCTGGGGCGGATCGACGAGCGCTTCCTGCGCGGTCGCGAGACCTCCGAGCTTCTGCGCGAGACCCTCCAGATGGGCTTCTCGATGCGGTCCGTCCTGCGCGACCTGGAGCCTGATGCCGCCCGGCTTCTTGAGGAAAGACAGGAATTGTCCTATCCCGTGGCTTGGGCGGTGCTTGCCTCCACCTGGGAGATTCCTCTTGAGGATGCCGTCACCGCCTACCTGTGGGGATGGTGCGAAGGGCAGATCCTGGCGGCGGTGAAGGCCGTGCCGCTGGGACAGGCGGCCGGGCAGCGACTTTTTCGAGCCATGCACGAGCCGCTTGTCCAAGCGGTGCAGGTGGCGATGGAGCAGGGAGGCAAGCGCCGGTTCACCAGCTGGCTTCCGGGCCTGAGCCTGGCCAGCACCCTGCACGAGACCCAATACACCCGACTGTTCCGGTCCTGAGAGATCATCAGTCCATGAAGGAGAATTCCATGCCCAGAGGCCCATTGCGCGTAGGGATCGGCGGCCCGGTGGGGAGCGGCAAGACCGCGCTCACCCTGGAGCTCTGCAAGGCCCTGCGTAGCGCCTACGACATCGCCGTCGTCACCAACGACATCTACACCAAGGAAGATGCCCAGTTCCTGGTGGATCACCAGGCGCTGCCCCCGGAACGCATCCTCGGGGTGGAGACCGGCGGTTGCCCGCACACGGCGATCCGAGAGGATGCCTCCATCAATCTCGAGGCGGTGGCGCGGTTGCACGAGCGGTTCCCCGATGTCGAGGTGGTGCTGATCGAGTCGGGCGGGGACAACCTTGCGGCGACCTTCAGCCCTGAGCTCTCGGACCTCACCATCTACGTGATCGACGTGGCGGCCGGCGAGAAGATTCCGCGCAAGGGAGGCCCGGGCATCGTGCGTTCCGACCTGCTTGTGATCAACAAGATCGACCTCGCCCCGATGGTCGGCGCCGACCTCGAGGTGATGCGGCGCGATGCCCTGCGCATGCGTGGCGAGCGTCCCTTCGTGTTCACCAACCTCAAGACCGGCCAAGGCTTCAAGGACGTCGTGGCCTTCCTCCAGCACCGGGGCATGCTGCGCCCGGTCGAACTCTCCCTCTGAAAGGACTCCTCATGCGCAAGATCCTCCTCCTTCCCGTCTTCGCCGCCACTGCGGCCTTCGCCCATCCCGGTCATGGAGGAATGGCCTCGGGTCTCCTGCATCCCCTCACCGGCCTGGATCACCTGATGGTCATGGTGGCGATCGGTGTGCTTGCGGCCCACCGTTCCCGTCATGGAGCATCCCTATGGACCTTGCCGGCCGTGTTTGCTGCCAGCCTCGGGGCGGGTGCGATGCTTCCGATGGCCGGGGTGGTGATTCCCATGGCGGAGACGGTGATCCTGGCTTCGCTTGCGCTGTTTGCGGGGCTTCTCATCGCCCGCTGGAAGGCGCCTCTTGGCTTCCTGTTGCCGGTTGCCGCACTGGCCGGTGTCTGCCACGGATTCGCGCACGGTGCCGAGGCCCAGGGAGGTCTTTCGGTGGGCTTTCTCGCCGGATGCGTCGCGATGACCGCCCTGCTCCATGCTGCGGGCGCTGTGATGGCCCTGCGGTTCGGTTCCCGGCAGGTGCGTCTGGCATGGGGTGGCCTGACGGCCTTGGTCGCCGTGGCGCTCGTCTTGAGCTGATCGGTCCTCCCCAAGCTCCTCCTGCGGATCGCGAGGGGAGCTTTTTCGTTTGTACTCCAGCGGTGAACGGTCCTTTTCAAACCGCAGCATTTCGTGCCTTGCTCGCTTCACAGGATGGATAGATTCATGGAATCGATTCGTGACCCATTCCTGCGCATTCGGAGGCTCCTCGTGGAAATCAGAAAACTCAATCTCGCCTTGGCCATCGCCGCCCTGACGGCAGGCGCCCACGCCCAGATCGACCTGGGTGGTCTGTCCACCCGCATCGTGAAGGCCGGAGCCATTTCGGCGAACCTGACCACCAAGATCGATTCCGTCACGGTCGACACCCGGATGGAGAACGGCGTGGCGGTGAGCCATGTCAAGTTGACGTGGACCCCGTCCAACGCCATTTCCAGCGGATCCACCTGCATTCCCGTCAGCGACACCGCCAAGGGACTGGTTCCTTGCGACTACCGGATCATGGACCTGGGGCCGGTCGACAGCTTGGAATCGGCGCTCTACTTCAACTTGGGTTCCGGCTCGGCGATCACCGACATGTGGCTGTGGGTGGATGGTGTGAAGGTCCCGGCCGCACTCCAGCGCTCCAGCCTTGCCCAGGCCCAGTACAACCAGATCGTCGGGGCGCGGCGCGATCCGGCGCTCCTGAACTCCTGGGGCAATGGCAGCTACCACCTGCAGGTATTCCCGTTGAGTTCCGGAAAGGCGCGCTCCGTCGAGCTGCGCATCGTGCAGACCGTCGCGGATGGAGCGATTCCGTTCCCTGTGAGCTTCCGGTCCGGTTGGTATTCCCTTCAAGACAGCCTCACCCTCGGATCGCTGAAGGCGACCTGGCCGGCGGAGCTGTCCCTGAACCTTCCCGGCGAGGTCGGTCGGGATTCCGACGGCCGCAAGACCATCAACTTGACCAAGGTGAAGGAACTGGCCAAGACCTCCTTCGGAGGGTACGGAGCTTCGACCTGGTCGGGAACGCGCGAGGGCAAAGGGTACTTGGGCGGCGGCTTCAAGGCGACCTTCGATCAGGTGCAGTCCGAAGCACCTCCGGGAGCACGGCTGTTGGTCCTGGATGGCGGCACCACGCGCGACAGCCTGATGCGCGCCATCAAGTTCACGTTGATTCAAGTGAAGCAACTGATCGAAGACAAGACCCCGACCCAGCTTCTCCTGCGGCAGGCGGACGGCTCGGTGACCCAGGTCTTCCCCGACTATGTGGTGCTCGGCCCCGATGAGCTTCAGAATGCCTATGCCGCCTTGGTCGCATGGACTCCCGGCAAGGCCTCCAGTTGGGATCTGCTCGGACAGATCGCCGCGAAATATGCTCGCAAGGGCAAGGTCGCCGTGCTTCTGCAGTCAGGGCAACCGGATGAGGTCTTCAGCGATCCGAATCCTTCCAATTACAGGTACAACTCTCCCGAATACCTTGATTGGCAAGTGCGTTACACCGCCTTCTACGCACGCATCACGGCCAAGCAGGATTCGATCGGGAAGCTCCTGACCAATGCCGGCATGGATCTCTTCACCTTCACCAACAGTTGGGAGTTGCAAGGCTTGGCCAGCAACGCAGGTGGCGGAAATCTGGGGCGCTTGGACGGAGTCCCGAGCTGGATGAGTCGGGTGAACGACACCGGCTGGAGCCATCTCGACCTCTACGGCCCCAAGCGGGTGACGGGCAATCGCGGCCTTTGGATCGATTCCGTGACGGCGACCGGAGTCGACAGCCTCTACTGGTCGCAGCAATACGGCAATTATGGCATTGCCTACGCCTCCAAGATGATGCTGGTCGATTGTTTCGACTGCGGGTACGGGTACGGTCGCATCGATACGCTTGACATGAACTGGGCGGCCCAGGCCAAGCCCGGCACGACGGCTGCTTTCCGGGTCACCGGACGCTGGGGTGGTCTGCGTTTTGTCAAGGAGATCACCACAAGCACTCCGGCTGGAACCGGACTTCCGGAAGCTGGTGCGGCTTGGGCACAGATGCGCTTGGACGGCCGCAAGGATTGGACCGATGGTCAGTTGGACTGGAAGGTCGGGATGGCGTTCCACATGGCGACTTCGGGCGTAAGCCTGCTTGCCTTGGAGCCGGGCATGACGCTTTGGGACGACACCACCAAGGGAAACAACCCCCCGACCCCCACGACATCGTCTGGAACGGCGGCGATGGATCGGTTGTATCTGGAGTCGGCCAATGCCGTGCTTGATTCCGTCAGTCTGGAGGACATTGTGGCGGGCCGTGCGACGGGAATCCGTTCCGTCAGCGGCAAGTCGGTCGGACAGGGACTGATGGTGCGGGGAAGCCGCGAGATCCGATTCACGCTGCCGGGAGTCCAGCAAGCCGGAGCGATGAAGATCCAGGACCTCATGGGACGCACCGTCGCCACGGTGACGATGGAGCGGGACGGCACCGGATACGCGGCCACTTGGCAAGCGCCAGCGGGTCGCCGGACCTTGGTGGCACAGGTCAAGGCCGACGGCAAGGTCTGGAGCCGCACCTTCCAAGCGGGGGAATGAGCCTTTCGCTGATGACCTGACGGCACTTTGCAAAGGAACGAGGCCCCGGAGCAACCACTGCTTCGGGGCCTTTTTCGTTGCGGCCGCTGGGCAGTTCCTTGGGATGGTCCTGATTCAGTGCCCGTGCTTGAACGATTCGAGTCAGCGGAGGCAAATCAAAGGAACGGGCGTGGGCATGAAAGGGGAGGGAAGGGGCATTGAATGCCGCGACTTGGGAATCAAAGGAGGAATGGTGCGGAGGCCATGGTTCGCTTTGGTTTTCGAACGCCCAAGTTGCCTGGGAGTGGATACAAAAAAGGCCCAGGAGAGCTCCTGGGCCTTCCATGGAGTCAAAAATCAAAAACCAGATTGTGCTTTGATGTAATAATTTATCCCATCAAAAGCAATGCCATCTTTGAATGCTATAGGGGTGTATTCTGCCATATTTTTTGAGTTGAGGGAGTAGATGTATATGAATGCTCCATTGCTTGATGCGGAATACTCTTTACCTGTGGTTGGTGTTGCTAACTTGAAGAATGTTACTTTTCCGTCGCTTTCAATCTTGAAAGAGATTTTCGTTATCGAATCTTCCCATGTACCCACTACACTAGGATCCAACAACGAAGGCATAGTGTGCGTATATTTCTTCTGCGTGCCGTCCGTCGTGAGGATCAGCGTGTCGCTGGTAAGAATGTAACTGGAAGGTGTTGGATTTCCATTGATATGCAGATTGGTTTTGTCCGCATGCCATCCAGTGGAAATTGGTTCGGTGTATAGTTTTTCAGTATAATATACGTATTCGTACAAAAGTGAATCGGATCTTCGTAGGTGGGTCATTTTGGTATACCTCAAAACGTATCCCAAGGAGTCCTTCGTCGAGTCTATTTCCCACCAGTCATCGCGGCTCAAGGAATCCATATAGTCTGGCGGTGCCGTCCTTGCCAAGGCTGCCGTGATGCCC
>JBDKGV010000084.1:0-14152 GCA_039798005.1 Fibrobacterota bacterium | reverse complement strand
AAGCCCGCCGCCAAAAAAGGCGAGGAAGGCTATGTCGCCGGTAGCGAGGCTCCCGTCGAGTCTGCGCCTGCGGTCGTCGAGTCGGCGCCTGTCGAAGTCAAGGCGGAGCCCAAGGTCGAGGCACCCGTTGCGGTGGTCTCCGAGCCTGCTCCCGTCGAAGCCAAGCCTGAGGTCGTGGCACCCAAGGCGGAGGCCAAGCCGATCGAAGTCAAGGCGGAGCCCAAGGTCGAGGCACCGGTTGCAGCGGTCTCCGAGCCTGCTCCCGTCGAAGCCAAGCCTGAGGTCGTGGCACCCAAGGCGGAAGCCAAGCCCGTCGAAGCCAAGCCTGCGGCCCCCGTGGCCCCGGCAGCTGCGGCCGGTATGGCTGGATTTGGCCTGACCGCTCCGGTCCGCCGTCAGCCGTCCTTTACCATTCGCCCCAACGAGCCCAAGAAGCCCGCTGCGGCCACCTACACTCCGACCCCGCGCGGTATTTCTGGCGGACCTCGCCCGGGATTCACCCCCGGCGGCGAGAAGACACCCGGTGGCGTGCCTCCGGTGCCCGGCCAAGAAGTTCAGCAGGGACAGCAGCCTCAGCGTCCCGGCCGTGACGGAGCCCGTCCCGGTGCTCCTGGTGCCCAAGGCGCCCAAGGTCAAGGGGCTCCCGGTCGTGACGGCCGCGGCCCTCGTCCGGTGGCAAGTTCTTCGGGCCCTTTCCGTCCCGCTCCCGGAGCCGCTCCTGGCGCTCCCGGTGCCGCAGGTCCTGGCGCTCGTCCCGGTCAGCCCGGCCAGCCTGGCCAACCCGGCCAGCCCGCCGCAACGGGCCAGCAACCCGGCCCTCACCGCCGCACCGGCCCTGGTGGCAAGCGCAAGACCAAGGAGCAGATCGAGTCTGAGATCCTCCAGCAGGTCCAGCAGAATGTCAACAAGGTCATGGTCTCGCTGGATCGCGGCAAGAGCCAGCGTCGCTACAGTCGCGGCCGTGATCAGGGTCCGGAGATCGTCGAAGAGAAGAAGGTCCTGAAGGTCTCCGAGTTCGTCACGATCTCGGAACTGGCCAACTTGCTCGACGTTCCTGCCTCCCAAGTGATCGGCAAGGCCATGGGCCTTGGCATGATGGTCACCATCAATGCCCGTCTCGAGCATGAGACGATCGCGATCATCGCCGACGAGTTCGGCTATGCGGTCGAGCTCATGGATGAGTACGCCGAGCTTCTGGCCGAAAACCAGGACAATGATTTGCAGGTCGACGCCGAGCCGGTTCGCCGTCCTCCGATCGTCACCGTCATGGGTCACGTCGACCATGGCAAGACCTCGCTTCTCGACTACTACCGCAAGACTTCCGTGATCGCTGGCGAAGCCGGCGGCATCACGCAGCACATCGGTGCTTACGAAGTGCAGTTCGATCATGGCGCGGTCACCTTCTTGGATACTCCGGGTCACGAGGCGTTCTCCGCCATGCGTGCCCGTGGTGCCAAGGTCACGGACATCGTCATCCTGGTGGTCGCAGCCGACTCCATGGTGATGCCGCAGACCAAGGAAGCCATCGACCATGCCCGTGCCGCCAACTCGCCGATCGTGGTGGCGGTCAACAAGTGCGACCTGCCTTCCGCCAATCCCGACAAGATCCGCGCTCAGCTGGCCGAATACGGTCTCTCCGTGGAAGGCTGGGGCGGTGGTGTCCAGTGCGTCGAGATCTCGGCCAAGAAGGGGCTGAACATGGACAAGCTCCTGGACGCAGTCCTCCTGGAAGCCGAAGTCCTCAATCTCATGGCCACTCCGGAAAAGAATGCCAAGGGCACCGTGGTGGAAGCACGCTTGGACAAGGGCAAGGGCGTCATCTCGACGGTCTTGGTTCAGGATGGCACTCTGCGCGTGGGCGACACCGTCCTTTGCGGAAATTACGCGGGCCGTGTCAAGCAGCTGCTCAACGAGCGTGGTCGTCCGACCACTGCCGCAGGTCCTTCGGTTCCCGTGCAGGTCATGGGTCTGGACGGCGTGCCACAGGCTGGCGATACTCTTCTTGTGTTCGAGGACGAGCGCGAATGCCGCGAGATTGCGGCCCGTCGTCAGCGTGCCTCGAAGGAGCGCGAACTGCGCCGCGCCCAGCGCTTCAGCTTGGAAGATCTTTCCAATCGCCGTGCCTCCGGCGAAGAAGAGCAGCTCCTGCGTGTCATCGTCAAGGGTGACATGGACGGTTCGGTGGAGGCCATCTCGGCCCAGCTCGAACAGCTCACCTGCAAGGAAGTGCGCGTCGAGATCGTCTCCCGTGCCGTGGGTGGACTCAAGGAAGCCGACGTCATGTTGGCCGCCGCGTCCAACGCCGTCATCGTCGGATTCCATGTGCGTCCCGATGCCACGACCCGCGAGATCGCATCCCGCGAAGGCGTCGAGATCCGCACTTACCGCGTGATCTACGAAGTGATCGACGACATCCGCAAGGCCATGGAAGGCCTGCTCAAGCCCGAGATCCGCGAGGAGATCGCCGCCGAAGCCGAAGTGCGCGCCATCTTCTCGGTGCCCAAGCTTGGTCAGATCGCCGGTTGCATGGTGGTCATGGGTACCATCGATCGCCACTACCGTGCCCGCGTCTATCGCAACGGCATCGAAGTGGGCGAATCCAAGATCGCGACCCTCAAGCGCTTCAAGGACGATGTCCACGAAGTGCGCTCGGGCTTCGAGTGCGGTATCGGCCTTGGGGACTTCAACGAATTCAAGGAAGGCGACACCATCGCATTCTTCCGCCAGTTCGAAGTGGCCCGCAAGTTGTCTGAACCCCTGTCGAAGAGTCGCTGATGCGGCCTCTGGGCAACCGGACGCGTCTGGTCGGGGAGCAGATGCGGAAAGAGATTTCCGTGATGCTTCAGCTCCAGACGAAGGATCCTCGCATCGGATTTCTCACCATCTCCCGCGTGGACGTGTCTTCGGACATGTCCTACGCGACGGTTCGTTACTCCGTCTTGGGCGATGAGAAGAATGCTCGTGACACCGATATCGGTCTGCATCAGGCGGCGGGATGGTTGCGTCGTGAGCTTTCGGGCGTGTTGCGCATGCGGCATGTTCCAGAGTTGCGCTTCGAGCTCGACAAGAATCTTGAGAACTCCTTGCGCATTCAGGAAATCCTGAATCAGCTGCCGGAACTCAAGACGCCGCCGACCAAGGCCGCCGAAGAAGATTAGGTCGTATCGCCCAAGAGCCGGATTTGTGCTCTGGTAGAACACAGTATTTGATTGCCCGTCCACGACAAAGTTGTGAATGGGCTTTTTTACAGGTATACTGATTCCATGAGCAATGGTTCTCCGATGCAACGCTTCCTCCTCGATGCCCTGTCCGATGGCGTCTCGGCAATCCACGCAACCGAATCATCCCTTCCGCTGGAATGCGCTGGGATTGAAGGTTCTTCTGCGGGGCGCTCCCTGAGCACCGTGGCGGATTCGACGCATGGACACGGAGGCATGGAATGAAGCGCGTGCTCCTTGCGCTTTGCGCGGGACTGTTGACCTTGTCCTGCTCTGATGACAGGGGGGCGGGTACGATCGGAACCGGCAATACCGCCGGGGTGGCGGGTGTGGCCTTCACCACCACCGGATTGGCTGGATCGGCAAGCGTCCATGTCTACAAGGTCGGTGACTTGTCCACTCCGGTTGCATCGACTGTTGCGGATTCACAGGGGCATTTTGCTGTCGATTCCCTTGCCGAGGGTGCTTACTTGATCTTCGTGGATCAAGGGGGACAGCAGGGCATGATCTCCGATACGGTGCGAATAACCGGCACGGATACTGCAAAAGTGTCGATCTCCTTGCAGCCCTACACGCTCGTGTATGCCGGAAGCAATTTGTCGTATGGCTATTGTGGTGTTTCGCAAAATCCACTTCTTGCGATCGATTCGGTCAATTTCTGGCGAGTGCCTCATGTGACCTTCCCCTTGACGGTGGTCAGCATGTCCGATACGATGCTGTCTGCCCGTTGGGATGCATCGACATCGGTCGCCAGTCTGTTCCGCAAGGGGGAACTGATTGCGACGGACACCCTCCACTTCCATGTCGACACGATGTTCGCTGGAGGAGTCCAAAGGCCGATGTACTTCGGAAACAACAGCACTTGGTTCCCCAGTGGGGACAGGCAATTGCATATCGGGGTGCACTTCAAGCTTGGCGACAATCCCAAGTATCCGGTGATGTTGGCAAAGCTTGATGATTCGACGAATGTGACGCTTGATGCTGCAGGTGTGATCACTCTCAAGTTGGGTCAGGTTTCCGGACCTGCCCTGACGCGGAAAAGTCAAATTCTGTCGCGTGCGGGGATGTTGAACCTCGATTGGTTCATTGATCGTCGTGCGGGGCTCGCGGTCCTCTCGGTGGGTGATGATCTTAGCAAGGCCAAACTTTCCTTGGAATTGGGAAATCTGGCATTTGTCCCCGGATCCATCGCTCAAGTCGGCTCCTCGACCTCGGATGTGACCCTCTACGGTGCAGGAATCCATCTCCTTGGAGCTTGGCGAAAAACTGAGGTAGGCAATTAACTAGCTTCGGAAGATCGTGAAGCTTCTGGATCTTCAATCACAATACGCGGCCCGCAGCACCGACTACGAGGCCGCGCTTTTGCGTGTGGCCCGCAGCGGGCAATTCCTTGACGGGTCCGAAGGCGCTGCCCTCGAGTCTCAGCTGGAGGCGTATCTCGGAAGAGCGACGCACGCGATCTGTTGCGCCAGCGGATCAGATGCTTTGGTCCTTGCCTTGAAGGCATCGGGGGTTGGGGCCGGTGACGAAGTCATCGTCCCTGCCTTCACCTTTGCGGCCACGGCCGAGGCCGTGGTGCATGTCGGAGCAAGGCCCGTATTTGCCGATGTGGAGATGGACGGTTTGGTTTCCCGTGCGACCTTGGAGCCGTGCCTCTCGGGGAGCACCAAGGCTGTGGTCATGGTCTCGCTCTTCGGGCAGATCCCTGCCCTGGAGACGATCGGGCCTTGGCTTGAGAGCCTTGGAATCGTCTGGATCGAGGATGGAGCCCAGTCCTTCGGAGCGCGAAGGAACGGAAGGCTCTCCACAACCTTCGGCTTGGCGACGACGTCCTTCTTTCCCGGCAAGCCGCTTGGGGCTTGGGGCAAGGGCGGGGCGGTCTTTTCCGCGAATGCGGAAATGGCGTTGCGATTGAGGGCCTTGCGAAATCACGGCCAGGTCGAGCGTGGTCTTCATGAGGAGGTCGGTTGGAATTCGCGGTTGGACGAGATGCAAGCGGCGATCCTTCAGATCAAGCTGGAGGAATTTCCCAAGGAACTGCAAGAGCGTCGTCAGCGAGCGCAGCTCTATTGCCAAGCGCTTCCCGATGGTGTCAAGTTGCTGCGGCAAAACCCCGAAAACGAGAGCTCATGGTCTCAATTGCCGGTTCGGGTCCCGCATCGGGATGCGGTTCGCGAGCATTTGCGGCGTCAAGACATCCCCACGGGAATCCATTACGCCATTCCGTTGCATCATCAGCCGGCCTTCGCCGCTTGGCGACCCGAGCAAGCGCTTCCCGTCTCGGAGCTCTTGGCTGCGGAAATCCTTTCGCTCCCCTTGCATCCATGGCTTTCCAGCGAGGATGTCCAGAAGGTCTGCGTGGAGTTGGGGCGGGGATGAGTACCTTTGGCCTCATGCGAGGTTTCCTTTCCGTCGTCCTCATGTTGCTCTTGAGTGGATGTTACAGCTTCACCGGATCTGGCCTGCCCGCCCATCTCAAGACGGTGCGCATCGAACCCATCCAAGACAAGGCCCGCCAGACGGAGCTTGCGGATGTGGCCACCGCCAAGGTGATCGAGGCCTTTCGTCAGCGAGGAAGCCTGAAGCCCGTCGATGGCGGCGCCGACTCGCGATTGGAAGCCACGCTTTCGGATTACTCCCATCAGCCCAGTCAATATGACGGCAGTGGTACGGTCTCCCGCTTCCGGGTGACGGTCAGTTTTTCCGCCCGTTTCACGGATGAGAAGGAAAATACGCTGCTGTTTGAGAGCAATGCGATCTCCGGGATTCAGGATTATGACCCGAACAAGCAGACCGAACAGGATGCAGCGAAGAAGGCCCTCGACGAAGCGGTGAAGAAGCTCGTCGACAACACGATCAGCGGATGGTGAGTCTATGGAATTTGTGAAGATGCACGGAACCGGCAACGACTACGTCTACATCGACGGCTGGACGAATGATCTCCAGGATGGAATCGAGGATTTGGCGATCGCGGTTTCGCATCGTCATTTTGGCATCGGAGGCGACGGGATGATCATCGTGCGCAAGCCCGAGATGCCCGGGCATTCGGGGCGCATGGAGATGTACAATCTCGACGGGTCGCGAGGCAAGATGTGCGGCAACGGGTTGCGTTGCGTGGCCAAGTTCCTGTTCGATCGCGGTCGCACCCACACCATGACCGAATTCAATCTCGAGACGGATTCGGGATCGCGCCGCGCCAAGGTTTTCGTGGGCTTGGACGGCAAGGCCGAGCGCGTGCGGCTCTCGATGGGCGCACCGATCCTTGAGCCGGCCCGCATCCCCACCGCCTTCCAAGGCGATCGGGCCGTGGAGATGCCGCTGGAGATCGACGGCACCGTCTACAAGGGCACTGCGGTGGGCATGGGGAATCCCCATTTCGTGATCTTTGTCGACGATGTCGACAATTTCCCGGTTGAGGCCGTGGGCAAGAAAATCGAGCACCATGCGATGTTCCCTGAGCGCGTGAACGTGGAATTCGTGCAGGTCATGGGTGAGAATTATTTGCGTCAGCGCACTTGGGAACGCGGTTCCGGTGAGACTTGGGCTTGCGGTACCGGTGCCTCGGCCGTCTCGGTCGCCGCCAAGCTCACAGGGCGCGCGAAGGTCGAGGCTCCCGTGGAGATCGATCTTTTGGGAGGTCGCTTGACCTTGGAATGGGACGGCCAAGGCGAAGTCTTCATGACGGGCGATGCCGTGGAGGTCTTCTCCGGCGTCTGGCCTGAATCCGTCGCCTGAAGTGGCAAAACGATTCGTTCCGGGCGGTCCGTGCGGCATGGTTCTTTGGGACAAGCCGCAGGGGCCGTCCTCGCATCAGGCATTGGGGATTCTCAAGAAAACCTTCGGGACGCGTCGTGTCGGACATGCCGGGACCTTGGATCCGCCAGCGACAGGTCTTCTGGTCTGTGCCGTCGGCAAGGCCACGCGCCTGCTGCAGGAGGTGGAAGCTCGGGAGAAGGAATATGTGTTCTCGCTCCGACTTGGAGTCGAAACGGACACCCTCGATACGGCCGGGCAGGTCCTTCGATCCTCGGAGATTCCACAGGTCGCTGACATCCATTGGGACGCGTTGCTGCCTGAATTTACCGGGACCCTGCAGCAGGTCCCGCCTGCGGTGTCGGCGCTCAAGGTGGATGGTGTCCGTGCGTACGAACGCGTTCGTCAAGGCGAATCGCTGGTGCTGCCGGCTCGTGAAGTCATGGTCCATGAATTCTCCCATCTCGCCGAGATGGCGGGAAATGCCCTGTTCGAGGGCGATCCGGTCTTTCGCGTGCGCTGTTCCAAGGGCACCTATGTTCGCTCCTTGGCGCGCGACTTGGGAAATCGGATCGGGTGCGGTGCCTGTGTCAATTTCTTGCGGCGTACGGCGATCGGGCCGTGGCGGGTCCCGGATCTCCCGTCTGAACAGACCGAAGAACCGCAGCTGGTTGCCGTGGATTCCTTCTTCTCGGAATGGCCTCGTTTTGACACTGACGCTTCCGGGCGGGAAGCCTTGAAAATGGGCAAGGCCATCGGCTGTGGACTTGCCGATACGGAATTGGCCTTGGCCATGGAAGGCGAGGCCTTGGCCTGTGGTCGTGTCGTGGCCGGTTCGTTCCATCCTGAAATCCTCTTGGTCGATGTCCTGTGATGTTGTTGCGCATTCTGACCCTGGCTTTGGCCTTTGGTGCCGCAGTGGCTCAAGCAAACTGGAAGCTTGGAATCTGGTGGGAGATCGGTCCGGGCCGTGATTCTGCACAGGCCGTGAAGTTTGCGCAAGATCTGACCCGGCATTTTGATGCCCACCTTCGTCGTGGCGGTGGGCGAGGGGCTGAACTTGCGCGCTTGGTCCTTGTGCCTGCGGGGCGACTTCCCTTGGCCGGGCGCGATGCGCAGGAACATCCCGACCTGCGCGATTCGTCGGTGGACATGGAATGGGGGGTCCCGTTCAACAAGCCCATTCCGGAAGAAAAGACGGTCGAAGCCACATGGTTGCAAGCGTTGGGTTGTCCGGACCCTTCCACCTTCGCCATCGGATGGGATCTGTTCCGGGTCAAGGAAGCCGGCAAGGCCTTGGTCGGTTCGCCGGAGTTTCCTCTGGTCAAAGGCTTGTGGACCCGCTATCCGTCGTGGCAATTGGTCGATACGGCGGTCGACAGCTTCTGTGTCCGGATGATTCAGGCGGACACCTCGAATTCAGGGCCTCGATTGGCCCGGGATGGCCTCGTGATGAATCACCTTCTCAAGGTGATGCCCGACAGCATCGAAATCCAGGTGGTGGATGGCATGGGGAAGCCCGTTCCGGCGGTGTTGGAGATTTGGCGGGCTCGCGCCAATCCTCTGCGGCCCTACGCGGCCCTGTTTGAAGGCGATCGGGACAGTCTGCCGACCAATCCACAGGGCCGGGTGCGGGTCTCACATCAGGATTGGTTCGGTGGCGGCATGGTTCACGGCAAGTCCGGATCCAACCTCCATGCGCTTTTGCGTGCTCGAGGCGCAGGGCGCAAGACCAATTGGCTTTGGCTCGATGCGCGGGATGTGGTGCTCGCTTCAGGACGGTTCAGCCTGTCGCTGCCTGCGGGACTGAGCAGTGCTTGGCGGTTGGCGGCAAAAAGTTATCCCAACGAGGAATTGCTGGCCGTTGAAAGCGATTCGCAGAGCGTTTGGGTCGGGATGTCCTTGCGTGAGTCCGCAGACTTGGTCTTGCGACTTTCCGAGCCGGGGGGGCGCGAGCTTTTCCGTTCCTCGACTCTTGCGCTTGTTCCCGGAGCCTGGGAAAAACGCTTGCCCGTGATTCTTGTGCCAGGGGGAGGATATGAGCTTCGCATGGACACTCCGACATCCCGTCGATTGGTGCGATTTGTCGCCGGTTCGGGAGTGACGGCGCGTTGAAAGCGCGCGGCCAGGATTTGAGCATGTCCAACGGACAGGCAAGCAGGCCGCATGGATCTTGATCTGCTCAAGACCTTCATCGTCGTTTGTGAGGAGGGAAGCCTTACGCGGGCGGCGGTGAAGCTCTTTCGCACCCAGCCGGCTCTGACGCAACAGATCCATGTGCTGGAGCGGGAATTCGGGCACAAGTTGCTGGAGCGAACGGCCAGAGGTGTGAGGCCTACGGCACAGGGGCAGGCATTGGTCACTCGGTCGGGTCGTCTGTTTCGGGAGTGGGATGGCCTGGTCGAGGAGATGAAGGACCTTTCCGAAGGACTGTCGGGAGATCTGCGGATTGCTTGCAGTGATACCGTGGCGCGGTATTTTCTTCCTGCCATCCTTGCCGAATTTGTGGCGGTCCATCCAAAGGTGCGGTTGGAATTGAAGCATGCATCGAGCACGTCGATTGCGCGGCATGTCGAAGATGGTCTGTGCGATGTGGGCTTTGTGCTACTGCCATTGCCGCGTGCGGGGCTTGAACTGCTCCCGGTTCTCCAATACCGCCATTTGGCCGCGTTCGGGCCGGATGCGGACCTCAATGGAAAGACGCACATTGCGGCGTCGGAACTGGTCAAGAAGCGCTTGATCCTCTTGCCGCGCGAGACCCGCACTCGCCAGCATATTGAAGAGGGCTTCCGGAGGCAGGGGCTTGCCTGTGATGAGATCCTGGAAGTTGGCAACGTCTCCGTCCAGAAGGCCATGGTCCGCGCCGATCTTGGCGTGGGAATCCTCCCTGACTATGCGATTGCCCAAGGGGATGGATTGCAGGCGCTTGCGATCGATGATTCGCATGTCCGCACGATTGCCGTATGCATGGCCAAAGGTTTTGCGCCGACCGGGGCTGTTCAAGCCTTCCTTGCCCTTGTCACCAAGGCGGCTCGGCTAGCCTCTCCCTGAATCGCTTTTTGAGGCCGGAGGAGGATCCAGGGCTGTCAGGGTTTGTGCGTGGTCTTTGGCCAGAACTTGCCTTGGCTCGACTTGCGCAGATCTTTGGCTTGCGCAATGGGAAGCCAGATCTTGTCACCCTCTGATGTGATCACATCGACGCCATCCAAAAGCCAAAACCGGGAGCGATGGGTGAAATGCAGGCCTTCCCATGGAAGATGGATGGGGGCATGGCCCATCCGCAAGTAGAACCACGGGGAAATGCACAAGGCCTTCTCGTGAGCGCTCCAGATCACGCAGTGGTTGTATTTCCCGAATCGGCCGATCTGCAACGATCCCCAGAGCAAACGGCCAAGTCTCGGGCCGGGGTCCTTGAGGCGTGGAAACCGCTTGGCGAGCGAGTGCCAACCCGTCAATCGCCCCGTCGCCCAGAGTCCCACGACATAGAGCAGTGGGAAGAGAAGAGGCAGGATGTCACTGATGAATTGTGGCCCTATCATTCTTGAACGCATTATCCCATGTTGTCGTATCGAAGCCCACCAAAATTCCGTTCGGGTGAAGGACGAAGGGACGCTTCACGAGATTCCCATGGGTGGCCAGCAATTCGATGGCCTCTTCCTCGCTCAAGGTGGGAAGGCGATCCTTCATGCCCATGGACTTGTAGTCGCCACCGGAAGTGTTGAACAGCTTGCGCACGGAGCCGATGGCCTTGAGGGCCAGGTGCAGTTCGTCCCGGGTCGGAGGCGTCTCACGGATGGGAAGGACGGTTGGGGTCAGGCCTTGGCTTTGGAGCCATTTCTGAGCGTTCCGGCAAGTGCCACAGCCGGCATAGGCGTACATCTTGATTGTCATGGCGGTGAAGATACTGTGATGAAGGGCAACGAAGTGGTGTTGCACGCACAAAAAAGGCCAGCCTCCCGATGGAGACTGGCCTTGGAGCGCAAAGCGAGGTTCAGCTTGCGGACTTCTCGTCCTCGACCTTGACATCGTCCAGGTTGGGGCGAGCCTTGGGCAATTGGCGACGGCCGTGGCGGATGGGCGCCTCGGGAGCTGCCTGAGCAAGACTTGCGGCGGCAAGCACGTCAAATGCCGGTGCCGATGCGGACTCGGCGGCAGCGACGGGGGCGTTCACCGGATTGAGTGGACGGCGTCCGCCAACTTGGGGCTGAGCCTGAGCCACGGCTGCGGCTTCGACCGGTGCCGTGGCTGCTTCGGAGGTCGCAGGTGCGGACTCGGCGGCCGGAGCGGATTCCGGAGCGGGGCGGCCTTCACGGTTGCCGTCGCGACGGCCATCGCGGTCGCCACGGCCTTCGCGGTTGCCATCACGACGACCATCGCGGTCGCCACGAGCCTCGCGGTTGCCATCACGACGACCATCGCGGTCGCCACGGCCTTCGCGGTTGCCGTCGCGACGACCATCGCGGTCGCCACGGCCTTCGCGGTTGCCAACACGCCGACCAGCGCGGTCGCCACGCCCATCGCGAGCCTCGCGACGCGCGCCACCGGGGGCGGCAGCCTGCGGGCGAGCCTCGGTGCGAGGGGCCGGAGCTCCGCCTTCGGGGCGCTGCATGGTCTTGAGGCGAGCCTTGAGATCGGGGAGATCATTGGCGCGCTTGATGGTCGGAATGCGGACTTCCTTGAGAACTTCGTCTTGACGCTTGTAGATCATGACGAGGAGAGCAAGGATGGCCACCAAAATGGCCAGGATTGCAAAAAGCATGTGGAACCTCTTATGGGATTTCTTCTTCAGTTTTTGGCGCTCTTTCCCATTGGTGGGACGCCGAGCGCAAGAGGGCGAGGTAGGGTTCCAGGGAGCTTCCATTCCATTCGTCTGAGGTAGTGACATCGAAGGAGACCACATCGCCACGAGGCGAATTGCGGCGATGCAACCATCCGACTTCAACAAGATCCTCCACGGCCGACTCGACGTCGCGCGCAGAACGGCTCAAGGATCGACAGAGACCGTCGAATTCCATACGAAAGCCTGGATTTCGCAGACTGAATGCGAAGAGGTCCTGATGGACAGGGGTGCGCAGGATCACGGGCAGCAGTGTGCTGGGATCCGTCGTCACGCCTTGACCTGGACTTTCTGGATAAGGCGCTCCAATCGCTCGTCGAGTTCTGCGCAACGCGCGGTCACTGCGCTTAGATGCGCTGCAAAAACGAGCAGAGGGGCTGCAATAAGCAGCGCCAGGAGCCATACCATGCACCCCAAGGTAGATAAAACATCGGAGATTGCAGGGAACAAGATGTCAAGGACAATGCACTTTTGTAAAAAGAAGGGCTGGGATTCACTGTTGACGGTTTCCGATCAGTAAACCTTTTATTAAACTATTAAGCGGTGTTTGTAACACGCCCGCAGTTCGCGGCATCACTGGAGTGGACCTCATGATCTACAGCAAGCCTTGCATGCATGGACTTCGCGCCGTCATCTTCATTTCGGCACGGAATTCGGAGTCGCCAGTGCGTGGCGAGGATATCGCTACGGAAGAAGATCTTCCGCAGCCTTTCCTTTCCAAGATCCTGAAGGTCTTGGCCAGCCGAGGCATCCTTCATTCCGTGCGCGGTCCGGGCGGCGGCTTCAAGCTGGCCCGTGCCTCGAACCAGATCCGGCTGCTCGACATCGTGGAGGCCATCGACGGCCTTTCCATGTTCGAAGAGTGCGCCTTGGGTTGGAAGAGCTGCCGCGACGAGCAGCCCTGCCCGCTGCACAACAGCTGGAAGCCCATGCGCGAAAGTCTGCGCAACTATCTCTCGGAAACCAGCGTCGCCGATCTGGTGACCTTGGAGACCAACGGATCCGTGCTCGGATCGCGTCGCCGCTGAGATGACTGAACTCGTCGAACTGGCTGCGCGTCTGGCTCGTCAGACGCGTGAGGCCGCACGCCTTCTGGCCGCCGTGCCGTCCCCTGTCCGCGTGCGCGCCATCGAGGCCGCCGCCGACCTTCTCGAAGCGCGTGCCGCCGAGGTGGTGGCCGCCAACGCCTTGGATCTGGAGGCCGGTCGGGCTGCTGGCTTGGCTGCGTCCATGCTTGACCGTCTCAAGCTCGATTCGAAGCGGATCGCCGCCATCGCTCAAGCGATGCGCGAGATCGCCGCCCAACCCGATCCGGTCGGACGTGTGCTCTCCGAGCAGGTCCGTCCTGACGGACTGCGAATCTCCAAGATCTCGGTGCCCCTGGGTGCCGTGTTCATCATCTACGAGTCCCGACCCAACGTGACCTGCGACGCTGCCGCCCTGTGCCTCAAGAGTGGCAACGCCACGTTGCTGCGTGGCGGCAAGGAGGCCCGTCACACCAACGGAATCCTGGCGGATCTGCTCACGGAGGCCTTCCGTGCCTCCGGACTGCCGGAGCACGCCATGCAACTGGTGCGCGAGACGGATCGTCAGTTGGTGAATGAATTGCTCCGTTGCGAACGTGACTTGGACCTTGTGATTCCTCGTGGTGGGGAAAGTCTCATCCGTGCCGTGGCCGATGCGACCCGCATTCCGATGATCAAGCACTACAAGGGCGTGTGTCATGTCTACCTGCACAAGAATGCGGATGCGGACAAGGCTCGCGTGATCGTCCTCAATGCCAAGACGCAGCGACCAGGCGTGTGCAATGCCATGGAGACCTTGCTTCTTGATCATGACCTTCCTGAAGCCACGGGGCGCCGAGTTCTCTCGGAACTGGCCCAGGCCGGCGTCGAGCTGCGGGTCTGCGCGGCGACCAAGAGCGCTTGGCCGGACCTGCCCCTGCAGCTGGCCGGGGAATCGGACTGGGATGAGGAGTACCTCGCCTTGATCTTGGCTGTCCGTCAAGTGGATGGTTTGACGGGTGCGCTGGATCACATCGCCCTTCACGCCTCGGGGCATACAGAAGCGATCGTGACGGAAGATGCGGCGGTTGCAGATGCCTTCGTCCTTGGTTGCGACAGCGCCTCGGTGATGGTCAACGCCTCCACGCGCTTTGCCGATGGCGGTGAGTACGGACTGGGTGCGGAAATCGGGATTTCCACGGACAAGTTGCACGCGCGTGGTCCGATGGGTGCCTTCGACCTGACCACCTACAAGTGGGTGGTTCGGGGCCAGGGGCACGTGCGCGGATGATGGCCTTGCAGCTTGACCCGGCATCGATTCCCGAAGTCCTCAAGGAAGT
>JBDKGV010000083.1:0-14261 GCA_039798005.1 Fibrobacterota bacterium | reverse complement strand
CGGGCAGCATTCCCGCTTGGGCCGCCGGGCTGTGATCGGCAACATGAACCGCCACGGTGCGGTGATTCACCCGGTTGGGCCAGATTCCGGTCCAAGGGGCCGCATGCAGGGCGTGGAGGGCGATCGAAGCAAAGACGATTCCCAGTACCAATGCCGTCAGGATCCAAGCCCAAGGGGGGCGATTTTGGCTGGCGCTGGTCGGGAGCGTCGCGTCCGACGAGGCCGGGGGAACAAGTTGCATGTCTCAAAAATGCAGAAGACCGGCCGAATGCACAGTCAAAGAATGATCCATGTGTGGACCCGGTGTGCAGTCCACGGAACGCCCAAGCCCCGGTGCGAGGAGCTTGAGCGTGGGAAACGGTGCCTCAGGGCAGGATATGGAGGGTGCTTGTGGTCTGCCAGCCTTGACCGACCACCTGAATCAACCGCAGTCCTGCCGAGCCGACCTCGAATTGGCTCATGCCTGCAGCAACCGTGCGACGGGCCAGAATGCGTCCCGAAAGGTCGCGAACCGTCACATGGCAAGCCGAGGGGGCGTCGATGCGCAGCGCGGTCCCGACGGAGCGGATCCGCAAGGAGGCCGAGGCTTGAGCCGCGATGTCGGTTCCGATCACTTCCTTTTCGGGGAGGGAGTCGGGCTTGTTCACCGCGGCCGCGGGGGCCTTGTACATCTTGGTCATGTCTCCGGTCAGGACAAGATCGGAGACGGTGAGGGTTCCGGTCAGGCAATTGGAGCTGTTCAGGCATTTGTCGGCCTGAATGTGCCAGTTCAAGGCGGTGGCCTTGGCCATGTTCAGGGAATGGCCTCCGTTCAGACGCGGGGTGAAGGTGGAAAAGTCGTGTTCATAGGTCTTCCACGTCGTGCCGATGGTGTCGTACACGTGCAGGTAGTCGTCCTGGATGTCGCTTTGCATCACATAGAAGTCCACGACCGTCGGGTGGTCGGCCTTGGCGCGGAAGCGAACCTTCTTGGCGGCGGCAAGACCTGTCCAGCCCATGGCGTTCCACTGAAGGGCGGCGTACTGGTAGCCGCCCGTGCCCAGGTTGTAGGTGGCGGCCAAACCGCGATCCGTGCCGGATCCAGCCAAGGCCAAGGCGACGCTTGAGCTGCCGCCCTTGTCGGTGTTGGTGAAGGGGCGCCATGCCCCGAAATTCGGGGCGCTGACGGCGGATTTGCAGCTGTCGACCACCAGCCAGTCGGCGTTGGCGCGCAAGTCGCGCTGGTGGGAGATCCAGACGAGCAGGCGGGTTTCGCCCAGCCCTTTCGCGGTGATGGAGATGGTGCACCAGCCTTGCGGGAAGGCTTGTCCGTCGCTGGACTGGCCGTTCCAGGTCACGCCCAGGCTGTCGGAGCGCGATGTGGTGGTCCAGCTGTAGGCGCTGCTGTCGCGGTGGGCGATGGTGACGCGCCAGGTGGCGGCCTTGTTGTAGCGTCCCGTGACCTTCAGGGTGCCCGATTGGAAGTCCACGGACGCCGGGGAGGATTTGGGAGCTTCGAGCCAGTCCAAGGCGAGCGAAGGGTTGGGGTCGGCCAGTTCCTCGGGGATGTTGGCAAAGCGGCCAGCCAGCACGGCTCCGCCGAACCAGGCCAGGAACTGATCGAAGTACATCTCGTTGTGGAGGGTGTCCTCCTGGACCGCGTCGACGGCCTTGCCCCAGAACTTCGTGCCGGTGGAATGGAAGGAAAGCAGCTCTTGGGCCCAAGGGGAGGCCTTGTCCGGGCCTTGGCTCATGGCGGCGCAGGCCCACATTCCCACGGTGAGGTGGCTGTGCTCCGAACGCGGGCGCGACAGGGCGCCGCCGTTGAAGACGAAGGGATCGGTGGCGGGCAGGGGCTTGCCGTCGATCTGGAAGAAGTTCGCATCGGCCGGGTCGGACACGAAGGCGTAGGCCTTGTCCAGGAATTCCTTGGCGCGCGGCTCCCCGAACCACAGCCAGTCAAGGATCAGACGCCAATGGACGCGCACGGCATCTTTATAGAACCACTGACCCTTGGCGTAGGCGTTGTACCCGGGGCCGCTGGCAAGCAAGGCCCCGTTGCCGTCGGACCAGTCGGGAAGCAGGCCCTTGGAGGCGCCGGGGTTGGCCATGATGGTCTGGTAGCTCTGCTCGATGACATTGGCCCAGGCATGGGACTTGTCGGTGTCGCGGCTGGCGAACACGCGATACCATGCCGGCGCGAAGTAGCCCGGATTCAAGGTGGCGGCGCCGCCCCAGGAGCCCGGCTTGAGATAGCGCCCTTGGTCGACCATGTCGGTCCAGATGGCATTGAGGATGTGCTGGGCGCGGGTTCCGTAGTCGTCCCCTTTGGGGCTGGAATGCTTGGTCCACTTCCCGGCCTTGACCAGCGAATCGGCGAACAAAAGCGACAGGGCGATGTCCTGGTCGGCGTCCGAGGCGGGGCCGTCCTTGTAGAGGGGGCCGTTGCAGGTGGTGCCGCCGTCCTGGCAGCGCCACCAGTTGTACGACGCCTTGGTGCCGAGCTTGGAGAGCATCGACTTCTCGGTGGCGTCCCAGATGGTGTTGAACGTGGTCTGGTCGTTCATCAGCACGGCAAGCAGCATGCCGTAGCCTTGCCCCTCCGACACGGCGTCGCCCGGGTATTCCGATTTGGGCCGATGGACCAGTCCGTTCCCGTAGGCCGTGATGCTGCGGGCCTTGATGCCCTCCCATGTCAGGGACAGGGCCGTGTCAAGCCTTGCGGCTTCGGGGATCCGTGCCTGACCGGAGCCGAAGGACGGAAGGGTCAGGCTGTGGCCGGGCAGGGCCAGGCCAAGGAGAGCGGTGGAAAGGATCGAACGATTCATTGCGATCCAAAGTAGCCGGAACTACACGAGTTTGCCGTGCGATTCCCCGCCACCTGGAGGATAGCGGTGAGAAGTCCATCAACGCCGGGGAAGAGAGCCGATTCCGCCAAGCGAAGGGGGAGTTTCCCTGTCGGGCTTCGCCTTTTCTAGCTTGTAGGCGAAAGGGATCTTTCAAAATGGAGCTTGTTCACACAAGGCTCCTGGACGGTGTCGACTCTCCTGAGGACGTCCGGGCGCTTACAATCACTCAGCTGGAGCAGCTGGCGCAGGAACTGCGCGAGTTCATCGTCACGCACATATCGCGCGTGGGAGGGCATCTCTCGCCCAACCTCGGCACGATCGAGCTGACCTTGGCCTTGTTCAAGACGACCTCGCAGCCGCAGGATCACATCGTGTGGGATGTGGGCCATCAGGCCTATGCGCACAAGATCCTGACCGGAAGACGGGATGCCTTCGATACGATCCGTCAGCATGACGGCTTGTCGGGCTTCCTGAAACGCGACGAGTCGAAGTTCGACGTGTTCGGTGCGGGACACGCCAGCACGTCCATCTCCGCTGCGCTGGGCCTTGCCGTGGCGCGTGATCTCAAGGGGGCGCACAACCGCGTCTTCGCGGTGATCGGGGACGGATCGCTGACCGGTGGCATGGCCTTCGAGGCGCTCAACAACGCCGGGGCGCGCAACGAGGACGTGACCGTCATCCTCAACGACAACAAGATGTCGATCTCCCAGAACGTGGGAGCGCTGCCCAAGCACCTCAACCGTCTCATCACCGATCCGCGCTGGCTCAAGCTGCGCGGCGACGTGTGGAACCGGCTTGGCGGCCTGGACAAGCTCTCGAAGGGGCTGGCGCAAGGCGCACGCACCGCCGTGGGCAAGCTTGAGGAGGCCCTCAAGGGGACCTTGCTTCCGGCCTCCTACTTCGAGAACCTGGGCATCCAGTACTTCGGACCGGTCGACGGACACGACCTGCCCGCCTTGGTCGAGGTCTTCGAACGGCTCAAGAACGTGCCGGGCCCCAAGCTCCTGCATGTGGTGACCCAGAAGGGCAAGGGCTACGAGCCTGCCGAAAAGGACGAGGCCGGCAAGTGGCATGGTCTCGGGGCCTTCGACAAGGAGACCGGCAAGGTCGCCCCGACCACCGACACCCGCCCGACCTACACCCAGGTGTTCGGCGAGGCCTTGTCCGACCTCATGGCCCTGCACCCGGAAGTCGTGGGGCTCACGGCCGCCATGCCTTCGGGAACCGGGATCAACATCGTGGAGAAGAGATTCCCCGATCGCGTGTTCGACGTCGGCATCGCGGAACAGCACGGCGTGACCTTCGCCGCGGGACTCGCCTGTGAAGGCCTGCGCCCGGTCGTGGCCATCTACAGCACCTTCCTGCAGCGCGCCTACGACCAGATCGTCCATGACGTGGCGATCCAGCACCTGCCCGTGATCTTCTGCCTCGACCGTTCCGGTCTGGTGGGCGCCGACGGCCCCACGCACCACGGCGTGCTGGACCTGGCCTACATGCGCTCCATCCAAGGCATGGTCGTCATGGCCCCGCGCGACGAAGTGGAACTGCGCGACATGCTCCAGACGGCCTATGAGCACGTCGAAGGCCCCGTGTCGATCCGCTACCCTCGCGGTGCCGGTTCGGGTGCGGTGATGGATCGGGCCCCCAAGGCCATCGAGCTGGGCGTCCCGGAAGTGCTGCGCGAGGGCTCGAAGGTCGCGCTCGTGGGCATCGGGAACATGGTGGCGGTGCTGGAAAGCGTGGCCGACCTGCTCGCCGCCAAGGGGATCCTTGCAACCGTCGTCAACGGGCGGTTCGCCAAGCCCCTCTCGCCTGCGCACTTCGGCAGGATCCTGGGCGGGCACGACCTCGTCGTGACGCTGGAGGACGGCGTGAAGCAGGGCGGGTTCGGAGCCGGCGTGCTCGAACTTGCCGCCGATCTCGGGCATCGCCCGCGGATGCTCGTGCTCGGGCATCCCGATGCGTTCGTGCCGCACGGCGACAACAAGCGGCTGTTTGCGGAGCTGGGCCTGGATGCCCAGTCCATTTGTGACAAGATTTGTCAAATTCTCGGAGGTGTGGCGTGATGGGTGGCAATCGTGGAGCAGGGCGTGGAGAAGGCAACGAGGGACGAAATCCCAACTGGATCCGTCGTCCCCGGCCCGCTTCGGCCCGTGTGATCGAAAACGCCCAGGGCGAGATCGTCGAGCTGGACGGGGAGCTGCGCGTGGTCGCCACGCTCAAGCACGACAAGGCGCGTGAGCGCGAGGGGCAGTACGTCGTCGAGGGCGTGCGCGCCGTCGAGACGCTGCTCGAGCTCGCCGGTGAGAACGTGCTGGCGGTGTACGAGATCCAGGGCACCCAGTGGAAGAAGGAGCTGCTGGGCAGCGGCCGCGACCGCAAGCCTTGCCGCGTCATCACGACCGCGCAGATGGCCGAGATCTCCCACACCAAGACGGCTCAAGGCCTTTTGGCCGTGGCGGCTGCGCGTTCGCTTCGCGTCAATTGGGATCTGGCCCGCCGCGTCACCCTGGTGGACGGCGTGCAGGATCCGGGCAACCTGGGTGCCATGTTCCGCACCAGCGCCGCCTTCGGCTTCGATGCCATGGTGCTGGGCAAGGGAACCGTGGATCCTTGGAACCCCCGCGTGGCCCGTGGCTCCTCGGGTCTTGTGGCAAGCGTTCCCTTCGAGAGCGGGCACAACCTTCCGGCCATGCTCGAGTTCCTGCGTTCGCGCGGCTTCACCATCGTGGGCACCTCGCCCCATGGCAAGGAGACCATCGACACGCTGGCGCACAAGCTGTCCGCCCGTCCCGGCCACATCGACGGACGCGTGGCGTTCCTGGTGGGCAACGAGGGCAAGGGCACCCAGACCAACCTGCTCGACCAGTGCGACCTGAAGCTGCGCATCACCATGGCTCCCGGCGTGGAGTCCCTCAACGTCGCCGTCGCCCACGGAATCCTGTGCTCGCGCTTCTCCGCCCTGGCCTGATCCTTCTGCTCGCATCCTCCTTGGCCTCAGCCCAGGAGGACGATTCCACCGCGTCCAGGTCGCAGTGGTTTTTCGGCGTGGGCATGGGGGTGGAGCGCTTCCATTGGCACGAGACCTCGACCGATGTCTGGTACTATTACAGCCATGTCCAAGAGAAGGTCACCGCGGCCCGGGAAGGGGCAAGCCACCGGTTCGTCACCGAGAACGGCAACCGGTTCCTGCCTCGGATCCTGCTGGAATTCCGTCCGAACCGGATGCTTTCCCTGACGGCCAATGCCAAGGGAATCACGGGCACGGTCGGGTATGTCGGCGGTCTCCAGTACGATGTCGAGCAGTTGATCGAGGAAGGCTACAAGGTCGATTCGGCCGAGTTCGACGGCGTGACGTGGGTGCGCGGCCCCGTGAAGGCCTTGAAGAGCTACACCGGATACCGCGGGTTTCAACTGGGTCTTGAAGCCCGGGTCTCCGATGCGATGGCTGTGGTCGCGGGTCGGCGCGTCGGGCTCGAGGGAACGGCCGGTTGCAGCTTCCGTTCGACAAGACGTCTGATCTCCTATACCAACACCCGCTCGGCCGGCTACGACGAAGTCTGGGCCATCTCCTGGGCCGATCTCGGATTGGGTGCCTTCGTGGCCTTTGATCGCGCCCGATTGGGAGCCCGATGGGGACTTTTGGTTCCCCTCTCGACCAAGGAGACCATCCAGGAGGTGTACGGGGGCGCCGACATCAACCGTGACGGCAGGTACGGCTTCGAGACGGACATCGTTCCCGAGACGCGCAACGGCTGGCGTTCCAGCCTGTATTGGGAACGGCCGGAGGGCTTGCGGTTGGAATTCACCTGGGAGACCCGCTCCTACGGGGAGTCTCCCGTGAACGGCGGGATCATGCAGCCGGCCTCGCTCGAGAGCATGGGCCGGTTGGAGACCACCTGGCTATTTTGACAAGAATTGTCGTTTCCTTCACCAAGCGAAGCCACCCATGACCGCGACGGTTCTCAAAGCCCTGAACATCCGCAAGAGCTTCCGGGAAACCGGCGAGCATCTCGAGATCCTGCGCGACGCCTCGCTCGAGGTGGGCGCCGGGGAGGTCGTGGCGCTGCTTGGCGTGAGCGGCTCGGGCAAGAGCACCTTCCTTCAGATCCTGGGGACCCTCGACCGGCCCGATGCCGGGACCTTGGAGATCGGCGGCGAGGATGCGCTTGCACTCAACGATGCCGGTCTCTCCCGGCTTCGCAACCGCCGCCTGGGCTTCGTCTTCCAGTTCCATCATCTCCTGCCCGACTTCTCCGCCCTGGAGAACGTCGCCTTCCCGCTTCTGATCGAAGGGGCTGGCCGCAAGGCGGCTGATGAACGGGCGCGGGAGCTGCTGGCGGAGGTCGGGCTTTCCGATCGCGCCGGGCATCGCCCCAACGAGCTTTCGGGTGGCGAGCGTCAGCGCGTGGCCCTTGCGCGTGCGCTTTGCATGAAGCCCGCCGTGGTGCTGGCCGATGAACCGACAGGGAACCTCGATCCCGCCAGTGCGCTTCGCATGTACGAGCTGCTGGAGGACTTGGCCAGCCGTCATGGGCAGGCGTTCATCATCGCCACCCACGACATGGAGCTTGCCGCCCGGTCCCATCGGCGCCTGCGACTGGTCGACGGGACCTTCGAACCATGCTGAATGACCCCGTCTGCCTCGCCTGCGGCTTTCCCTGGTCGGAGTTCCTGAGGGAGCACCACCTCGGATGTCCGGTGTGCTACGAAGTCTTCCGAGCCCGGCTTGCGCCCATGTTGCAGAAGTACCACCGGACCCGGTTGGAGCAGCCCCCGGCCGGAAACCTGCGCGAGCAGGTGCGGGCCCATCGCCGCGAGGCGTGGCAGCGTCGCCAGGATGCCGCCGTGGCACGCGAGGATTACGAGGAGGCGGCCCGGATGCGTGGCTTCCTCGAGGAGGATTCGAAGTGATCCCCTCCAGCCTCCTTTCCCGGATCCGCGAAGCGCCCGAGGATGCCGTCCTGCTGTGCACGCGCATCCGTCTGGGGCGATCGCTGGAAGGACGGAAGTGGTGGGAGCGGGACACCCTCGAAGGCCAGGACGAGACCTGCCGGATCCTCGACGAGTTCCGGCGCACGCACCTGCCCGATCTCGAGCCGATCGCCGACGCCTCGTTCGAGGCCGACGACCTTGCCCTGCTCGGTGAGCGCCTGGAGATCAACCCCGCCTTGCGGACCCGCAGCGGTGCGTGCTGGTCGGCATGGGCGGAGCCGGGCGGCGCCCGGGGCATGACGGTGAACGACGAGGATCACCTGCGCTTCTGGGCGCAGTGCAGTGGCCTCGATCCGCTTGGATGCGTGGAATCCCTGTCCGATTGGGAGGCGTTGGCGCGCACCCGTCTCACCTTGGCCCGCGATCCGCAGTGGGGATGGCGGACTTGGAATCCCGCCCTGGTGGGAACCGGATTGCAGGTGGGGCAGCTCATGTTCCTGCCCGCGCTTCGCTGGACGCGACGGCTTGGAGAAACGCAGGCCGCCTTGGATGCGATGGGCTTCGTCCTTTCTCCCGTCATGGAGGACGAGGACACGGCGCTTGTCGCCCTTGCCAACCGCATGGCCTTGGGGCTCACGGAATCGGAGATCGCCCAGCGGTTGGGAGACCTTGCGGTGCGGGTGGCCCAGGAGGAGGAGCGCGCCCTGAACGATCTCGTGCAGGCGCAGGAAGCGGAGTTGCGCGATGCGGTCCTGCGCTCGAATGCGCTGCTTGGTTCGGTGGCGCTGCTTTCCAGGCCGGAGCTGTTGCGGCGCTTGGAGCTGTGCGCCATGGGCGGTCGCATGGGATGGCTGGGGAACATCCATGCCCGGCTTGCGGTGCAGCTTCATTTCATGTGCGGCGATGCCCATCTCACGGCGATGGCCGGACCCGTGGCGAAGGAGGCGCACCAGAAGCTCGATGACCTGCGCGCCAGCGCCGTGGTGAAGGCGTGGACTTCGCTGTGAACGTCGCGGCGCTGGTGCCTGCCTACCAGGCGGCCCGGACCTTGCCGGTCCTGCTTCCTCAGCTTTTGGAGCGGTTCTCCAGGGACGCGATCCTCGTGGTGGATGACGGTTCGCAGGACGGCACGGCGGAGGCGGCCCGTTCCTTCGGGGTGGAGGTGCTGGTGCACGGCGCCAACGCCGGCAAGGGAACCGCGCTGATGACCGGGGCGCAACGCGCCCGTGAACGCGGCTTCACCCATGTGTTGACCTTGGATGCGGACGGCCAGCATGCGCCCGATTGCGTTCCGGCCTTTCTCGAGAAGGCCATGGACGCCTCGGTGGGCGTGGTGGTCGGTGCCCGCACTCTCGCCACACCTGAGATGCCCTTGGCTCGGGTCTGCTCCAATCGCCTCACGACCGCGCTCCTGGGTCTGCAGGCGGGGACGGCGCTTTTCGACAGCCAGTGCGGGTACAGGCTCTACCATCTGGAGGCCATGCTCCACCCTTCCATTCCCCGCACGGGCCGGTTCGAATGGGAAAGCGAGATGCTGGTGCGCGTGGCAAGACTTGGCTGGACGATCGATCGCGTCCCGATCCCCACGATCTACGACGACGAGGCGGGCAGTCACATCCGGCCTTGGCGGGACACCTCGCGCTTCGTCGCGATGTGGTTCCGGCTCTGGACGGAAATCGTCAAATCCCCGACGGGGCTGCGCTCGTGATCCGCGCGGGTCTTCTCGTCCTGGTGCTTGCCCTTGGCGCGCGCGCCGAGATGGTGCGCGATTCGGCGTCCCAGGCGCTGCTTGACAAGGCCGGCGCCCTCTACGAGAAGAGCGACTGGAAGGCTTCGGCCGAGCTGTACCGCCTGGCGGCGCGCAAGGGGATCGACCCTGCGGTGTCCTGGTTCAATTACGGCAACGCCTTGGCCCAGATGCGCAAGACGGGCGAGGCGGCCGCCGCCTGGATGCGGGCGCTGGAATGGGCGCCGCGCTTCAAGAGGGCGCGCCAGAATCTCGCGATCCTCGCCGAGGAGAATCGCAACTGGGGCGAGGCGGCCAAGCATTGGCGGATCCTGTGGGATGTCGATTCAAGCGATGTCGCCCCGGCCAACCGGCTGGGGGAGATCTCCTTGCAGAGCGGGGCGACGGGGGATGCCGCCGAATGGTTCGCTCGCGGTCGCAATGTCGATTCCACCTCGGCGGCGGCGCATCTGGGCTTGGCGCGTGCCCGCTTGACCGCCGGCGACACCACGCTTGCGCTGGAGGCGTTGGATCGCTATGCCCCGCAGGCCGCCTCCGACACGACGGGACGGCTCGTGCTTTCCCTGGGCGGCCTGTACGAGGCCTGCCAAGCGTGGCGCAGGGCGGAAAGGGCGTATCAGGACGTGCTGCTGGTGGCCCCCAAGAGCGTGCAGACATGGCTTCGCCTGGCGCGACTGTCGCAGTTGCGCAAGCGCGATGCCGAGGCCGTCATCGTCCTGAGGCAGGCCTTGGAAAACGTGCCCGGGTCGCCGCTTCTCTGGAAGGCGCTGGGGCAGGCCGGAGCCCGTGCCGGCAACGCGCGCGACGCCGTGCAGGGTTACGGGAAGGCCTTGGAGCTGGGCGACAAGTCGGCCAAGGTGGGCTTGCGATCGCTGTCGGGTTGGCTCAAGGCGCGAGGTGAAACCTCCCTTTCCACCTCAGTCGATTCGCTGCTCCTGCGCTAGGCGGCGCTCGGCCTCTTCCCGATTCTGGCGAAGCCAGTTCACGCCGGCCATGTCCGAGAGGATGTTCTCGGTGCGGCGGTTCTCCGCTTGGCGCCACTGCTTCTCGCGACGTTCGCGCAAGGTCTCCAGGGCCTTCACGCTGCGGCGCGCCTCGACAAGCTGCGCCCGGGCCTGTTCCACCACGGCGGCGGCCTGCTGGATCTGGCCGTGGCAGACGGACATCCGGTTCTTCAGGACCTGCATCCAGCCCATGTCCACCATCTGGAACTGGGGCAGGAAGACCCCGTCCAAGAGGGCGTTCTTGCGGGTGTCGACGGATTCCGTCAATTGGTTGCGCAGGTCGAGCATCTCACGCTCCTTGCGGTCCAGGGCGGCGATCTTCTCCGCAAGCTTCTTGCGCGCATCCTCCTCGGCATGGCGTCGCAGCTTGAGGACCGTCTCCAAGGGGAACTTGAAGGCTGGCATCAGCGGCCTGCGCCGGCCTCACGGGCAAGCATGGCAATGGCACCGACGGCCTGCTCGAAGCTTGAGGATTCCACCCGGTCCTGCCGCAGGTAGGTGTTCCAGACGTCGCGCAGCCGGATGGCCAGGTCGAGCTTCGCGTTCGAGCCCTTCTGGTAGGCGCCCAAGGTGACCAGGTCCTCGTTCTCGCGGTAGAGCGCCATCAGGGCGATCAGTTCGCGGGCCGCCAGCACGTGCTCGCGCGTGGCGACATCGGGCATGCAACGGCTGATGGAGCGCAGGATGTCGATGGCGGGAAAGTGCCCCTTGCTTGCGATGTCGCGCGACAGCACGATGTGGCCGTCCAGGATGGAACGGATGGCGTCGGCGACGGGCTCCTCGTGGTCGTCACCGTCCACCAGCACCGTGTAGAGCGCCGTGATGGAGCCGATCTCGGCGGTGCCGGCCCGCTCGAAGATGCGAGGGAGCAGAGCGAACACCGAGGGGGTGTAGCCGCGGGTGGCGGGGGGCTCGCCGATCGCAAGCCCGATCTCGCGCTGGGCCATGGCAAGGCGGGTGGAGGAGTCCATCATCAGAAGGACGTCGCGCCCCTCCTCGCGGAATCCTTCCGCGATGGCCGTGGCGGTGAAGGCGGCCTTCACGCGCACGATGGCGGGCTGGTCCGAGGTCGCGCAGATCACCACGGAGCGCTTCATGCCCTCGGCACCGAGGTCGCGCTCCAGGAATTCCCGCACTTCGCGACCGCGCTCCCCGATGAGGCAGATCACGTTGATCTCGGCTTGGCAGTTCTTTGCGAACATGCCCAGGATCACCGACTTGCCGACGCCCGAGCCCGCGAAGATGCCCATGCGCTGGCCGCGCCCCAGGGTGAGGAAGCCGTCGACGGCGCGGACGCCCGTACCCATGGGTTGGTGGATGCGGCTGCGCGTCATCGGGTTGGGGGCATTGCCCGTGACGGGGCGGCGCGGGACGCTGGCGGGAATGTTGCCTTTGCCGTCCATGGCGTTGCCCAGGCCGTCCAGCACCCGTCCGACCAGATCCATGCCGCACGGGACCAGCAAGGGATGGCCGGTGGCGGTGACATCGAAGCCGGGCCGGATGCCTTCCATCTCGCCAAGGGGCATGAGCAGGGTGGAGTTCTCGCGAAAGCCCACGACTTCGGCATGTCCGATCAGGACATCCCCGAAGGAGATGGCGCACAGCTCGCCGATGCTGGCTGCCGGGCCGCTGCTTTCCAGGAGAAGCCCCACGACCTTCGAGACCTTGCCGCGCGCCTCGATGGGGTCGCACGCCTCGATCGCCCGGGTCCAGCGAACGGGATCAGCGGCCAAGGCGGGCGCTTTCCTCGGCCACGGCCTCGGCCAAAGCCTCTTCGACCTTCTGGGTCATGCGGGGGATGCGGGCGTCGATCGAGCCTGCCTCGGTTTCGACCAGAACGCCGCCTCGCCCCACCGTCTCGTCTTCGATCAGTTCGATGGTGCGGTTGCCGCGGGCGTTCCACAGCCCCTTTTCCCGCTCCAAGGCGGTGAAGTCCTCCGGGTGCACCCGCACGCGGATGCGCGACTCCGCGCCCAGCTTCTTCAGGGCAAGCCGTGCGACATGGGCCGCCGCCACGCCCGGCACTTCGCAGACCTCTCCGACGATGCGGCGCGAGATCGACATGGCCAGTTCCAGGATGCGGCCTTCCCAATCCAGGAAGAGCGATTCCAAGGCGCACTCGATGGCCTGGAGCCGGTGGTTGAGCGAGGCTTCCGTCTCGCGCATCCGCACGTCCATCGCCGCCTGGGCGATGGCGCGACCGGAGGCCTCGCCGGCGCTGGTCCCGTCGCGAAGCCCCTTCTGGTAGGCTTCCTCCCGGGCCTGCGCCTGAGCGGCCTGGTGCTCGTACTCCTTGCGGGCAAGGGCGTCCTCGAGCTCGGCGATCCGTTCGGTCGCCTGCTTCAACTTCCCTTCCGGCGATTCCGCCTCGCGGCGCATCACCTCGCCGATCCCGAAGTCCATCAGGGGGATGGCCTTGACCTCCCCGCCTCGGCGGATTCCGGTCAGGCCCAACGGGCGCTCTTCGTTCATCATACCACGATCTCGTCACCGCCGCCGCGGCCGGAGATGACCACTTCGCCGGCATCCTCGAGGCGACGCACGGAGTCCACGATCTTCTGCTGGGCCTCTTCGACATCGCGCAGCTTGACCGGACCCATGAACTGGATCTCTTCCGAGATCATCTCGGCGGCGCGCTGCGACATGTTGCGCAGGAACTTGGCGCGCATCTCCTCGGCGGCGTTCTTGAGCGAGAGCGCAAGGATCTTGGAATCGACCTCCTTGAGCAGGCGCTGCATGCCGCGGTCGTCCAGCAGCATGATGTCGTCGAAGGTGAACATGAGGTTCTTGATCTCGGTGGAGAGCTCGGGGTTCTCGCGCTCCAGGTGCCCCATGACGTTCTTCTCGGTGGAACGGTCGGTGAGGTTGAGCAGCTCGGCCAGCGCCTTGACGCCACCCACTTCGGAGGCGTCTCCGCCCACGAGGTCCTTCATCTCCGCCGTGAGAACCTGTTCGATCTGCTCCAGCACGTCGGGCGTGATCGACTCCATCGTCGCGATGCGCTGGGCCACATCAAACTGAAGGTCCTGGGGCAGGGCGCCCAGGAGCTTGGCGGCCACCTGCTTGTCCATGTGCGCAAGGATGAGCGCGATGGTCTGCGGATGCTCCTTCTGGATGAAGTTCACCAACTGGCCCGCGTCGATCTCGGTCAGAAGGTGGAAGCCGGTGGTGCGGATCGCCTTGGTGATCTTGGCCAGCACCTCGGCGGCGCGCAGCGGGCCGTAAGTCTTTTCGAGAAGTTCGCGGGCGTACTCGATGCCGCCTTGGGACACGAACTGCTGCGCCACGCCCAAGGTGTGGAACTCCTTGAGCACGGACTCGCGCATCTCGCTGGTCACGCCGTCCAGCCGCGCGACCTCCTTGGTCAGGGCCTCGACTTCCGCCTCGCTCAGGCCCTTGAGCAGCTCCGAGGAGTTCTCCGGTCCCAGGGCCACGATGACGATCGCAGCCTTCTTGGGGCCGGGGATGTCGAACTCGGGCCCCTTCTTGGAGTCCTTGAGGGCGTTCTGGTAGAAGTTCTTGGCTGCCACGAGCTACTTCTTCTCCTTGTTGCCGTTTGCGTTGTTGTTGTCGTCCTGCAGCCAGCTGCGGACCAGCTTCGAGAAGCTCATCGGGTCGGCCTTGGCGGCGGCCTCGACGCGGGCCAGCATGTCGTTGACCTTCACGGGGGCTTCGTCCTCCTCCTCGTCGGCCATGGCGATCTGGAGATCGGCGTACTTGGGCGCAGGCGGGTTGGCCGCCTCGGTG
>JBDKGV010000082.1:0-14273 GCA_039798005.1 Fibrobacterota bacterium | reverse complement strand
CGATTGTCGCATGACCATGCACAGGTGGCAACGGGAATATCAGCAACCGGACCGGGATCGTGAAATGCGCGCAAGCGTCGCCAAGCAACGCGCTCACGCGCGCCAGGGATGCCGCTTTCGCTTGCCATCGCCCACCCCGACCCTCCCATCCGGGAGGGGGTCGCCAAGCAACGCGCTCACACGCGCCAGGGATGCCGGCCTTTGGCCCAAGACCCCGCCGCGGTACAGACGCCCCGGCGGGGCGTCTCCACGACAAATCGGCGGTGGCTTGGCAGGCAGCCCGGTCCCGCGCAGCGGGAGGCGCCCAAGCCGATGGAATGGTATGCTTTGGGGATGACGCCATTCTTGAACAGACGCCCATCGTCGCGTTTTCGCCGTGCCTGTGCTGGTGCCGTGGTCGCCTTCCTGTGCGGTGTGGCCCCGCTCCGGGCCGCCGATCGCTTGGGGAATCTCAAGGCATCGCACCCGCGGCTGCTGTTCAGTGAAGCCGACTTCGCCCGGACCCGTGTCTGGTGCGACATCGATTCGTTGACGCGCAAGACTTGGCTTTCCTTGAAGGCCAAGGGCGAACAGTTTTTGACAAGGCCAGCCTTGACCTATGCGCTGGATCCCACGCCCCAGCAGCGTCTGCTGGCGGTCAGTCGCGAGGCCTTGGAGCGCATCAGCCTGCTGGCCGCCCTGTACCGGCTGGATGGCGATGTGCGGTACCGCGACGGGGCCGTGCAGGTGCTGCGCACCGTGAGCGCGTTTCCCGACTGGCATCCGTCGCATTTCCTGGACGCGTCCGAGATGACCTTCGCGGTGGCGCTGGGGTACGATTGGCTCCACAAGGATCTCACACCGGGCTTGCGGGACACCTTGCGGGTCGCGATTGCGACCAAGGGACTGCGACCGGGGATGGATGCCTACCGGGGGAAGGCCAACTCGTGGTGGGTCAAGTCGACCAACAATTGGAACCAGGTGTGCAATGCCGGGCTTGCGATCGGGGCCTTGGCCATCGCCGAGGATTCCACGGCTCTTTCGCGAAGCGTCGTGGATTCTGTCCTTTGGAGCCTGCCGGTCTCGATGGATGCAAGCTACGCCCCCGACGGAGGGTTTGTCGAAGGGGTGGGCTACTGGGAATACGGGACGAACTACACGGTGTACCTGCTGGGCTCCTTGCAATCCGCCTTGGGGAGCACCTTCGGGCTCATGGAGTCTCCGGGCTTTGACAGGACCGCCGATTACCGTCTGCAGATGGTGGGGCCCACGAACCTGCGCTACGACTACGCGGACCAGTCGGTGACCAACAACTTCGTGAGCAGCATGTTCTGGTTCGCCAAGGCCTTCGATCGGCCCTTCTACGCAAGGACGGAGCGGATCAATCCCGGCACGCCCAACATCTTTGCGCTCATGTGGTACGATCCGGAACTTGCCGCGAAGCCGGATGCCTACGCACTGCCGCTGGCCGAACGCTACGACCGGCTCGATGTCGCGGTGTTCCGCTCCTCGTGGTCCGATGCCGGCGCTTGGTATGTCGGGTTCAAGGGCGGGGACAACGCGGCTTCCCACGCCCATTTGGACCAAGGTTCCTTCGTGATGGAAAAGGACGGTGTGCGTTGGGTCTCGGACCTGGGAAGCGACAATTACGGAGTGCCCAACTACTTCGTGGACACCAAGTCCCAGGCCGGAGCCCATTGGCAGATGTACCGCACCCGCACCGAAGGACACGGCACGCTCACCATCAGCGACCGGGTGCAGGTCCCGCTTGCCTTCCCGAGCCAATCGATCACCGCCGTGGCTCCCCTCGTGGATTTTCACGACGGAGCCATCGACGCCTGGGCGATCGCGGACTTGACCTCGTCGTACCAGCCCATCGCCACCGATGCCCGGGCGGTGACGCGCGCCCATCGAGGCATCCGGCTTTGGCCGGAAAGCCAGATGCTGGTGCAGGATGAAGTGGTTTCCAGTGCGCCGGTCGAGGTGGTGTGGAATCTCCTGACCGAGGCTGCGGTGAGCCTGGAAGGGAGCGCGATGACGATGGCGCGCAAGGGAAAGACGATGCGGGCCGAGATTCTGGCTCCGGTCGGGGCGCGCTTCGATACGGTGACCTGTCATCCACCCGATTCCCGCATCCAGGCGCAGAAGGATGCGGGGCTTGCGGCCGAAAATCCCAACCAAGGATACACCAAGGTGATCGTGCGCCTGCCGATGGGTGTGGTCGACGCGACCCTTGCGGTGCGGTTCTTTCCCGGAGGGACGGCTCCGTTGGCGCCGTCGTTGCTGCCGCTTTCGCGCTGGAAGGAGTCCGCTTCGGGTGTGGCCGAACCGTCGGGAAGGGCGTCGCTTGGTCGCGGGAAGGTGGCGGTCGAGCTGGGGACGGGGAGGCGGATCGCGCTGGATCGTCCATTGCCTGTCGGAAAGCAGCTCGTGAACCGGGATGGAAGGCTGCGGCTTGTGCTGGTGAAGTGATGCGCTCACGGAAATGCCGGGTGCGCAAGGGGGCATCGGGAAGATAGACTTGAGTCATGCTCTTCTCGATTGTGACGCTGCTTGCCTTGGGTTCCCTTTCCGCGGTTCCTCTCGATTCCAATCTGGTCGCCAATCCCGGTCTTGAATCGGGAGCGGCGGGATGGAAGTTCTGGGCCCGTGCCACCGACTCGGGGCGCATGGTCGCCTCGTCCCAAGGCTGTCGAACGGGGAACGGGTGCCTTTTCGTATCGCATGAAGGGGCGCAGGACTGGGGTATGTGGCCCGTCATCGGGGCCGGGGCGGTGCCGGTCAATCCGGGGGAAGTCTGGAAATGGACCGCATGGACGCGAGCGGGCGGGGCGCAGGTCGATGCGCACTTGAGTTTCGTGACCCGCGATCCGGCGGCGACGGTCCTCTCCTGGAATGCATCCGCGACCGGGGTCGGCGCCGTGGGCGCCGGGTGGGTGCAGGTGGTGGCCCGGATCGCCGTGCCCAAGGGCTGCGCATCGATTCAGCCTCGGATCACCGGGTACGGCAAGGACAGCCTTTGGCTGGACGACGCCTCGCTTGTGCTGGAGACGGCCGCCCCGGTGGGACTTGGAACGCTTGCGATCGCCAACGACTCGGTGCGTCTGGAGGTGGACCCTTACGATCTCTCGATGCGCTTGATTGGAGGTCAAGGTGCAGACACGCTCCGGATCGGCTCCTTGCCGGATTTTCACCTCGATTCCAGTGCGGTGCTGAACGGGGGACTGCGCCTTGCGGTGCGGCATCTGGCCGGTGGCTGGAACGGACGGATCTTGGCAAATCTTTCGGGTGGCGCCGTGAAGCTTTCCTTGCTGGCGGACTCGGCCTCCGTGGTGCCGGATGAGTTCGTGTTTCCGGGCACGGTGGAGACCCGCCCGGGGCAGCGCATCGCGATCCCGCGCGGCACGGGTGTGGCGTGGCCGGTGGAAGGGCCGCTTTCCAACCGGTGGTCCCTGACGGCGGCGCGCTTCTGGGAATGGCAGGTGAGCCAGTCGGTGACCGGGGCGACGGATGGAAAGACGGGATTTGTCATTTCCATCGATCAGCCGTCCGATGCCAAGCTCGACCTCGAGAAGGGATCGGGGACATTGACGCGTCCCGTGCTGCGGCAGATTCCCGCCAAGGGCGTGTTCGGGCACGAGCGCTCCGCGGTGATCGCACCGGTGCGCGGCGGGGGATTCGCCGAGATGGCGCGCCGGCATCGCGTGCGTCAGGATGAGCTCAGTCATACCAAGACCTGGACGCGCAAGGTTTCTGACAATCCCGAGGTGGGCAAGCTGCGCGGTGCCGTGGACTGGTGGTTGAATTCCGGATTCAACTGGAAGAGCTTCGACACCCTTCGCTGGATGGGCATGGAGAGGGCCTTGATCCATTGGACTCCGTGGTATGCCAAGGATCTCGATTCGCTGCGCTCCCGGGGATGGTTGATGTCGGTGTACGACAACTGGGCCGACGCGTTCCCGAACGACACCACTCCCAACGGACGGGAGAACCCCACGGGGGCGGTGGTCAAGGAGGATGGATCGTATCTCGCAGGATGGCTGGAGAAGCATGACGATGGCACCACCCGTCAGGCGCTGGAGATCTGTGCGGCGCGGCATCCGCACTTGGCGCGGGCCAATGCCGTGGCGGATGCCTGGACGTTGCGTCGCAACGCGCGTTTCATCGATGTCGAGATGGCGGTCAATCTGCTGGAATGCTGGTCGAAGGACCATCCGGTGGACCGTGCCCACGACTTGGAAGCCCGGGTCCGGGCCCTTTCGGTGATCAAGGACAGCTTGCGCCTGGTCACCGGCAGCGAGCAGGCGCGGGAGGCGTCATTTGCGCATGTCGATTACGGCGAAGGCTCGATGAGCATCGCAAGCACCTCCAACGCGGGGTACGACTGGAGCACCCCGGAGGCCCCTGAGGGCACGATGGATTCGCTCTCGATGGATCCTTCCATCCGGGTGCCTCTGCTTCCCCTTGCCAGTCACGACGTGTTCACGCCCACCTGGTACACGGGAGACGGGCAGTCCAAGGTGCCGGCCCGCTGGGACGACAAGGACGCTTGGAACATGCTGTATGCGACCATGCCCCTGATCGCACCGAAGAACCGGGCGATGTGGGACTCGCTGCGGGTGCGCTACATGCGTTCGACCCTGGCCATCGGGGCCTTCCTCTCGCGAACCCAGTTCGAGCCGATGACGGATTTTGTCAATTTGTCCGGCGACGGCAAGGTGCAACGCACGGCGTTTGCCAATGGATGGACTTCGACGGTGAACTTCGACGCGAAGGCGCGCGAGGAGGGCGGGACTTCACTTCCCGCCAAGGGCTGGCGCGCGTCGGGGCCCGATGGCGTGGTGGAACGCGCCGTGATTGATGGTGCGGTCCGCACGCGGGTGCGGCTTTCGGATCGGTGGTTCCTGGACCCGGAGGGGTCGGAAGCCTTCGTGGACGGCATCCGCACGGCCGGTTCCGTCAGCCTTGCGCGGATGGACGACACCACCGTTGCGCTTTCCATCATTGGAGATCAAAGCCTTGTGGACCTCGTGCCCGCTGCCTTGCCGTGGCCGGCGACGCGCCTGCGTGCGCAGGATCGGACCAGCGGTGCGGCCGTGGCCTTGGAGGATCGCGGGGCCGGGACCTTGAGGCTTGCCGCGACGGCGGGGCGTTTCGTGCTGCTGCGCGGCGACTTCGGGACCTTCACCTCAAGGATCGTTGCGACGAAACCCCTGCTGGCCGGGCGCGTGAGTCCGGTGCCCCATGGATGGGAATTGAGCTGGAGCCAGGTCGCCAGCGGCCCCGTCCAGGTGCGCGTTTTGGGTGCCGATGGCCGGAGTCTCTACCGCATTTCGCAATCCTCAAATGCGGGCGTGGTGCGCATGACCTTGCCGCGCTTTGCCACCCAAGCCTGGGTGCAGATCGAGACGAGTCAGGCAAGTCAGGTGCTGGCACTGCCGAGGTTGTGAGGGGGTTTGCGGCAAGGAACCTTGCTCAAGGCCTCGCGCCGGGCATGGTGGCGCGGGAGGCTGCCGGCTGAATGCGGCCGTCGGGTGTGATGGTCCCGGCTTCACGGCTGCTGCGCGGGTCGAAGCGCATGCCTGCGCGCGCGGTGGTTTGATGGGGCATACGGGTTCCGATGGCATTGGCGGAGGTGGTTTCCCAAGCTCCGATGTCGGGTGCCGAATTGGCAAGGCGGGATTGGGGGCCGGTGCCGCGCAGGAACTGCCAAGCGGGGAACTGGGCGTAGCCAAGGAAGGATGGCGTGATCACGCCGGCATTGATCGCTGACGATGTGGGGGCAAGGCGGAAGTCGAAGCCGCTTCGGTTGATCAGATCGGCGCCGGTGCCGTGCAGATTGCGTGCTGTGTCGGCGGTGCCGGAGATCCAGGTTCCTTCGCCGACCCACAGGTTGTTGATCACCGTCCCAGTGGCGCCGGTGGCAAGGCGCACGAAGGTGCCCGAGCCGCGGTCGTTCACCAACGTGTTGTGCACCAAATGGAGGTCCTTTCCGGGGTTGGACAGGCCTTCCTCCCCGAACGTGACGAGGGTGGAGTTGTCGGTGGAGGAACTTTGCTGGATGAAGTTGCCGGCGACCAGCGAGGTGCCGCCGTTGGGCAGGTCGATCTCGTAGCTTGCGGTTCCGTTGGCCTCGTTTCCGATCCAGTTGCCGACGATGATGTTGACCTTGGCGCGGCTCTTGACCTCGTGCCCGATCTTGGCGTGGTGGCTGTAGCTGCGCAGGAGGGTGAAGGTGTCGCAGTTACTGATGTACATGTTGTGGCTCAGGCCGTCGCCATGCCCGTTGCGGGCGAACTCGGAATCCTCGATGCGCACGTGGCCCTTGCCGCCCAAGATGCCGTTCTCGTTGTCGTGGAAGTGTGAACGGCGGATGGTGAGGTTGGTGCCTTCCGCACGGATGCCCGCGCCATTGAGATCAGGCACGGCCGCGCCCGAGAACTCGATGGAGTCCAGCGTGATGTCGTTGCCGGAAAGCACCCAGATGGCCTTGCCGTTGGAGATGCTTGCCGGGGCCTTGAGGTGGGCAAAGCCCCCGACACCGCGCAGCAGGAGCCGACTTCGGCTCCAGGTCGCGACCTCGTCCGCATAGGTTCCCGCATCGATCAGGACGGTGTCGCCATCCGCCACCAGCCCGGCGACCGCGCGTGGCGCCGCGTAGGTGCGGCCGGGGCCGACCTGCCAAGTGGCGGCCAAGGAGGGGATGGCGGTGGCAAGCAGGAGAGGGATGGAGAGCTTCATGAAAACAGGATAGCATGGTCGGGAAGATCGCGCAGGTCATTGCGGCCTGAATCGTCCCGCCCCTTCCGGACGGCGCAAGGCGATGCTACGGCACGAGCGTCGGGTCGATCTTGGCGCGGGTGGCCGAGAGGAGCTCCCCGGTGGATGTGCGCAGCAGTTTGAAGGTCATCTCAAGCGAGTTGCCGCGCCGATGCAAGGCGGAGATCAGGAGATGGTCCGCACCCAGGAGCTTGCCGGTTCCGGTGACCCCGGAGGGGTCGATGGCTCCGCTGGTTTGCAGGGCCTGTTCGCGCAGGACGTCCCCGAGGTTGCCGCGCTCGATCACGCGGGCCTTGCGGCTGCGGGAGAGTTCGATGGACAGGATCTGTCCGAGCCACGCGGCCGCGGGGCGCAGGGTGCTGTCGGCGGCGCTGGTCGGAAGCAGTCCCAGCCGGATCGAATCGGACAGGGGGATGGGTGAGAAGTCGCGCAGCTCCTGCCACACCTGGCGGAACAGGCTGGAGGCGACCGAGTCGCGCAATTGGGTCGTGCTGGAACGGGCTTCGAACCATCCCATCGAGTCGACGGGAGGGACCTCGAACTGGTGGGAGATCTCCTCGCGGGCCAGCCGCAGGAGAGCCGTTTCAAGCCGCTCCGATGTCCAGTTCGAGCCCGTGTGATGGCTGACCGAGCCGGGAGCGCCGCCGTCGCTCTCCGCCGGCTCCCCTTTGGAGGTCAGGAAGACGTACTTGCCGCCCGAGGCCTGGCTGATCTGGCGCAGCACGACCTCGCCCGCCAACGGCAAGGACCCGCAGCCCACGGTGTGCAGCTTGATGCCGCGCCTGCGGGCCAGGTGAGCGGCGTGCGCGTAGGTGAAGCCTTGGCCGTAGTCCAGATGGGGAGGCGCATCGGTGACCACGAATCCCAGACGAAGGCCGGTCCTGTTCCAGTCCAGGCCGTGCAGGGCGGTGTCCAAGGCGCTCTGGAGGTCTTCCGGGCCGTCACCGCCGCCGTCGGCCTCCACGCGGGACAGGATCTGTGAGAAGGCCTCGGCATCCTCCGTGAACGGGATGGCGCGGGCCGTGAAGTCGTCGGAGCGGTCGCGGTACTGCACCAGTCCAAAGCGCAGGCGCGGTTTGTTGGGAAGGGAGGTGAGATTCATCTGCAGGATCGAGATGGCGTTCTTGAGCTGATCGATCTGGGCCTGCATCGATCCGGTGACATCCAGGACGAAGAGCAGATCGACGGTGGGCGAGGTCACTTGGCGCAATCCGGGGAGGGCGACTTCAAGGGAACGCGGGCCGTCGGGAGCCATGGTGCGCTCGGTCTTGCCAAGTGAGGTTTCGATCTCAAGGCGCAAGGCGGGGAGCGTGCCAGTCGAGTCGAGCCAGCGCGGAAAGAGGAGTGCGGAGCCGTCCGAGAGGGTGGAGAGCTCCTCGCGCAGCGCCTTGCCTTCCCACACCTTGACCTTGGCGTTGGAGAGCCCTTTGCCCGCCGCGTCGGTCACGCGCAGATGCACGCGCTCACCTGTGCGGGTGCCGGCCTGGGGGACGGATGCTCCCCGGGTCGCGAGGAAATCAAGGAAGGCCGGGAACTGGCGGTTGTCGTCGGACACGCCGGCGTTCAGGCCCGAGATGCGCTGCCGTACGGTGCGCGATTTGACCATTTCCGTCTTGGATGCGGGGGGCGCTGGCGGGGCGGCCCCATCGATGCCCGGAGCCGGTGGGACGATCGCGATGCTGGCGGTGGAACGGGAGTCTTCCAATACATAGACGGCGCCGGGATTGTCCAGATGGCCTTCGATCTTGCCGGAGCCCAGGCTGATGGTGGACCTCTCCTCGGTCTCTCCCTTGTCCTTGGTGCGTTTGACCGTCGCCTTCGCGGCACCCGCAGCGGATCCGGCCCTTCCGCCGCTTCCCAGACCCATGCCGCCGATCCCGCTCAGACGGTCGCCATCGCTGGAGGTTCCACGTCCGTCCGTCGCCGGTTTCCTCTCCGGTCTGATCGGCTTGGCGGCAGCGACCTCGCGTGGGGCGCGGGTCCAGACGGACTTGCCGTCGGGCGCCATCAGTTGCACCCACGATCCTTGGCACTTGAGGAACAGGTAGGTGGCGGCCGTGTCGGGCGCCTTGAGGTCGGGCGCGAGGGTATCCTTGCCGGTCGGCAGGCTCGACCAGAGCGGCGTTCCCTTGGGGAGGACAAGGCTCCAAGGCCTGTCCGAACAGATGTCGGCCAGGGCCAAGGAGGCGCAGGCAAGGGAGGCAAGGAGGATTGGACGCATCGAGGTCTCCACGGTGGGCGGTTGGGCGATGCAAGAAGATAAGGTCTGGAAACCGCGGTGCGCGGGCGGATTCGGGGGCGCCTCCCCGCTCTCCATGCGGGAGCGGGGCCGCCGTGCTCCGGGCTCGCCTGTCCGGCTCGGTCCGCACCGGGAGTGCGGGCCATGGCCCTGCGCATGGCTGGCGCATTTGTCAGGAACTGTCATGGCCGTGCGATGGTTACCTTTGGCCGATGCCTCGCCCGACCTTTTCCTTGCGTCCCTCCGCCTTCCTCGCCCTCGTGGCGTGTGCCCTTCTCGCGTCCTGCGACGACGGCTCCAAGAACGGCTCGGGGACGATCTGCGGTGGCGCGGCCGGTTGCGGCTCGGTCGCCGAGTACGATCTCCCAGCTCCGGTTCTGACTCCCGGCACCGGCACCTACGACGGCCCGCAGAAGGTCGTGATCACCTGCGATGTGCCGGGTTCCCAGATTCGCTACACCCGCGACGGCACCGTTCCCACCGCCGCCTCGATGCTGTACTCCGACACGTTGCTGGTCTCAACCAGCGGGGCGATCCACGCCAAGGCCTTCCACCAAGGGAAGGAAAGTCCGCTCTCGATTGGGGCCTACGGCATCAAGAACCCATAGGTTTTCATGGATTGTTGTGCTTCGGAGCGCCAGGGATGCCGGCTTTGCCCGGGACCTTGGCCCGGCAGGCAGCCCGGTCCCGCCGTGCGAAGCGGGGCGGGAGGCGCCCGAACCGTTCCGTCAGCACAAGAGAAGGGGCGGATCGACATTCTGCGACGATTCCGCCCTTGCTTTTCGTCAACCCTTCAGGGTACGGTGATCTTCGCGCTGGCTCCGTCGTGTCCGCGCACGATCCAGATGCCGGCTTGCGGGGCGCGCAGCGTCGTGGTGCCTGCGTTGGTTGTCGAGGCGTTCAGGACGCGACGACCTTCCAAGGACAGCAGGCTTGCGTTCTCCGACGCGGGAACGAGGATGTCGCGACCGCTCTGGCGCAGGTGCAACGATCGGGTCGCCTGCGGCTGGATCGAGGCCGGGCTGGTCGGGGTGCCGGGGCTTCCGTAGGCCTTGAACTTTCCGGAGGCGTGCAGGAGGGAAAGCATCTGGACCAGGCCGTTGTAGTAGCGCCATTCCCCGGTGCTGATCGGGGTGCTCCAAAGCCGGTCCACGAAGGTCCAGTCCGAGGCGCGGTTGGACGCGAGGAAGGCCACGCCGTTGGCGGCGATGAGGCTTTGCGAGAGGTAGGTGACTTGGGCCGTTCCGCTCAAGGTGTAGACGGAGTAGTAGTTCGGGGTCTGGGAGGCGAAGAATTTCAGCATCCGCATGTTCAGGGCCGTGTCATTGGCGCTGCCTTTGAACCAGGACCAGTCGACACCGATGTTCATGCCGACACGGTGGGCGTCTCCCGCGAAGAAGGCCGAATTGGCGTTGAAGTCCGTTTCCTGGGCCGTGCCGTCGAAGGCCGCATACTCAGGTGCCAGACCGGTCGTGGGATGGGCGGTACGGGCGAGGAAGGCGTAGCTGGTGTCGGCCATTTCACGCCAGAGCGCGTTGTGATGAGACGAGAAGGCCGACCACAGGCGGTAGAAGGCCGGCAGGTGATAGGACGGATCCGTGTAGGTTGGTGAGGTGGCCGGGGAAAAGACCACTTTCTTTTCGACGGTGTCGATCAGCGGCGTGAGGCTGCCGTGGGGAGTGATCATCACGGTCAAGAGCGAGTCCGCCTGATTCTGGTATTGGAAGATGCCGGTGCCGTTCCCCCAACGCTTGGAAGCCAGGAAAAGCGAAGTGACGAGGTATTCCTCCCCGTCCGGAGCCGGGTTCGGGTCCATGACCTTGTAGGGGGATGTGCTGGAAACTTGCCAGGCGAAGTAGCCTTTGGCGCTGCCCTTGGTGTTCTGCATTTTGGTCTTGGCGAACTTCCAGAGCTTGTCAAAGACATCGCGCCGGTCCATCATGACCGCGATGGTCATGCCGTAGCTGACGCCTTCGGTGCGGATGTCCTTGGAATCGACGGCTTCGATGAAGGCCATCGTGGTGTCTTCGGGCAGGACCCGGTAGATGGCTTCATTGGCGCTGTCGCCGAAGAACAGCTTGTTGAAGGCGCTGTTCACCTTTGAATCCGTGGCCGACTGGGTGTAGCCGCGTTCGACGAACAGGTTCCGGTAGTTGCCCGAGGTCCACGCGCCCTCGGCGGGGAAGGTGGGAGGTTGCGTATTCAGGGCGTGGGTGGGGAGGGCAAGAGCGGCGAATGCTCCCATCCAGAGAAAGGATCCGAGTCCGAGCGATTTCATGATGACATCCTCCGAAGCGCCTCTCGTCCTGACTTGGAGGGAGGGCTGTGTCGGGGGAGAAGATCACGAAAACCTGTGCATCCGGTTCGTCGGAGAGGTCAGGCAGACTCTGCAGAATCTGCAGAATCGGGTTTTGTGGCCATTTTTCCACCTTTTGCAGAGTCGTTTTACCGCCATTTAGACGGGGAGACCCCGTGACGCTCCCGAAAGGCGCGGCCGAAGTGGCTGTGGTTCTGGAACCCCACCGCATAGCCGATCTCGGCGACCGCTCCATCGGTCTCGCTCAAAAGTCGCGCCGCCTCGGCCAAGCGCAGCTCGTTGAGGGCCGGCTTGAAGTTCAGGTCGGTGGCTTCCTTGAGAAGGGCGGCCACCGTGCGCGGAGGCAACTTCAGGTCCGAGGAAAAGGATTCCAGGCTCAGCCCGGGATCGGCGAAGCGTTCCTTGAGTGCTGTTTGGACCTCTTGGCGCAACCGGATTCGCTGCGTGTCGAGCTGAACGCTCTTGCGACCATCGACGAGGGCTCCCAGGCGTTCTCGCTTGGTGCGAAGGTAGGCGATGCGCATCGAGGCGAGGAAAAGGATCGCGAGCGACAACGCCCCGGCAACCACAAGAGACAGCCCGACAGTCCTCCAGACGGGCGAAGGGCCTCTTGCCTCCAGCATCAGGATCCGCAAGGTGGTCGAGTCGTGCCCGGGTCCGATATAGGCGCTTTGGATGTCGATGGCGGTCGCTTGGGCAAGCAGTTCCAGACGCTGGTCGCCGACCGGGTCGGTGGAATCCCGGAACCAAGCCGGAATCCGGAACTCCTGCCAACTGATCGCGGTGTCCAGCCCGGCGGCGACGTTGAATTCCCGCGCGTGGGCCGTGGTGCGGGCGGGTTGGCGCGAGCGGTCTTGGGACAGCACTTGCAAGCGGATGTTCGAAGCGGGGGAGGCTTCCATGCGCATGCGGATGGTTCGCGACCAGGAAAGGTCGACGGGTTCATCTCCGGGCCGGACAAGATCGAACCGAAGACCGGCCCAAGGATAGCGGAATCCGGGGCGGAGCTTCCAGACGCAGGATGTTCCTTTGGGGGCGGGAAGCAGGCGCGATTGCGAGTGGCCACCGTCGATCGAATCGGAGGTGGCCGTCATGGCCACGGTGCGGGCCAGAAGATCTTCGCTGCGTTCGGGTCCCCACAGCAGCAGCAGGACTCCCGTGGCCATGGCCAGCAATCCCGAGGTGCCGAGGATTCTGGGACCGGTCAAGATCGGAGAGGTGGAGGCCATCGCAGCCAAGTTAACTCCGTGCATCGGGGCGGCAGTGCGGCGGCGCTTTGCGCCAGGGATGCCGGCTTTGCCCAAGACCCCGGCAAAGCCGAGGCTTGGCAGGCAGCCCGGTCACGAAGGGAGGCGCCCGAACCGTTCCGTCAGCGGAAGTCGTCCTCTTGCATGCCGTAGAAGCGGATGTCGTCGAGCATCACGGTGCCGCTGCCCGAGGCGAAGATCGACAGCGTGGTGACCGAATCGTGGACGATGGCCCAGCCGACGACCCCGCCGCTGGTTGCGGGCGGGTCGAAGTCCTGCGGGCGCACGCGCCATCGCGTCCAGGTCGAGTCGAGGTCGTCATGCATCCAGGCCTTGGTGGTGCTGCCGCCGGGGACCTGGTGGTCGAGGGAGACCGACAGGACACCACTGCCCTTGGCCCAGAACACGATCGAATCCAAGCTTGCGAAGTTCACGGGGCGGGAGGCGAGAGTGGTTCCCAGCAGGACGTAGCCGGGCGATGGCGGCTTGGCGGAGTAGTCGAAGCGCATCGCGGTACCTGTCCGTCCCCCGGTGGCGGGAACCAAGGCGGGGGCCGAGATGCTCGCGGAATCGACCTGTTTCGTGTACCACCCCGATCGGAGGGGAAGGAGAGTGCTTGTGTCGCCGTGCTCGAAATCGTCGACCAGCACCGAGGTCCATCGCGTCTGCAGGTCGCTGGGGATCCAGGCCCACACCGTGGTTGAGTCGGACTTCGAAGCTTGCATCGCATCGGTGCGCAGGCGCAGGCGGGATCCCTTGCGCAGCAGGTCGCCTTCGACGCGGATCTGCACGCGCGCCCACCTTTCCTTCGCCTCCCAGCGTCGGATCGCGAAGGGAAGCGGGGATCCGTCGAGCCTTTCGACCACGAGGTGCTCGCCCATGGGGCCTGCCCGGTCGAAGTCGAAGTTGCGGGAGTCCAGGCGCACCGTGGCCACCACGGGAAGCAGGCCTTCGCGCATCGAGACCGGGGCGATGGAATCCACGCTCACCACGATCGCCGTGAGGTTCTCGGTCTCGACCGATCCTCCCGCGGAACGATCAGCGCTGCAGGAGGCGATCGCGAGGATGGCGGCAAGCCCCCATCCGATCCGGGTGGCCGGGGTCATTTCCCCTCCGTCGTGGCGGGCACGAGAGGGAAGATCGACAGCGCCACCTGCAGGGCGCGGTCGGGCTCCACGACATCGGCGACCCGCGCCTGGATGCGCCGGCGGCAGTCCTTCAGGATTCCCCGGATGTCCTCGAAGGCGGGTGCGTCGACCGTCACCGACAGGGTGGAGATGTCGCGCAGTTCCCGAGGGAATCGGTCCACCGACTCGGAGGCCAGTTCGAAGATCTTGCGTTGGTAGTCGGCCACGGCCCTGCGTCCGTTCTCGCCGTCGACGGTGAGGTGCTGGTCGACGATGCTGAGCTTGCCCCCCTGCGCTTTCCGGGCGATGCCCAGGGAGAGCAGGAGATCCAACGCCGCGCGCACGTCGTCGGGCTTGACGGGCGGAACAATGCGGGCGGCGATCTCCTCGGGGACGGCACGGCCTTCGAGGACCTCGACGGCGAGCCGGACCGCCACCACCCACCAGTCACGGAAGAAGGCGAGTTCCTCGTCCTTCAGCTGCCGGCGGGGGACGTCGCGCAGTTCCATCGCCTTTCGGAGGATCTCCTGACGGGCCGACTTGCGCAGTTCGCGGCCGTAGGAGGTCATGAGCACGAAATGCTC
>JBDKGV010000081.1:0-14286 GCA_039798005.1 Fibrobacterota bacterium | reverse complement strand
CTTGCCCAAAGGCGACTGGTAGAAGGCAAGGAGTCCCTTGATCTCCTCATGTGTGAACTGGCGGTGATAGAGAGGCACCATCTGGTCCATGAGCCCGCCCTTGGAGGACATCCCTTGGGCGAAGATGCGACCGACATCGGCGCTCAAGGAATCGACCAATGCCGTTGGAAGATCCGGACGGGAACTGGCGAAGGAGGCACCCATCTGCTTCACCACCGATTCGGTCATCATGGACCCGATCTTGAGTGCACCCGTCGCCTCCAGCAACTTGCGAATGTCAGCTTCCTTGGCGGGAGCGATCGTCTCAGCGGACACGGCCGTCCCGGTGAAAAGGCAAAGGACCAGTCCGAACCACAGCACTGCATTTTTCATAGGAATCTCCACGGGATGTGTGCTTTCCAAGATACCGATTTGGATACGCCTTTGCACCATTCCCGTCGATTATCTTGCCAAGGAGAACGCAGTCATCCTGAGCGGGACATCGTGGATCCCGATAAATCACACGACAGCAGCGCTGCGAGGTGATTCTTTGGCAAGCGCCGGGTCGTTGATGCAAGCTTCGAGGAACCGGACCCGAAGAGATGGACCCTCAGGACAAAATTTGACAAAAAAGGATGGAAGATCGATGTCCAGTTCATGGATGGGCCTTGTGATCGGAGGCTTCGTGCCGGCCGTCGGCTATGCGCTCTTTGCCATCTTCACCAAGAGCGCGACCCAGGCGGGCATCGGTCCGGGAGCCAACTTGGCCTTCATCGGGCTTGCGACGGCCCTTGTGGGGATGATCTTCCATCTTGTGCTCCCGACCGTGCCGCTGACCACGCGCGGAGCGCTCTGGGCCACGGGTTCGGGCATCCTGTGGGCTGCAGGCACGGGCCTTGTGAGCTTCGCGCTCATGCGCTACGGCATTCCCGTGGCCAAGCTCAACCCGATCTACAACACCAACACCCTGCTTGCCGTGGTGCTTGGGCTTGTGATCTTTTCCGAATGGAAGCAGGTGGATGTGATCAAGCTCTCGATAGGAGCCGTCCTGATCCTGGCCGGATCGCTCCTCGTGGCCCGTGCCTAGTCCACGCAAATCAGCTAACTTGAAGACGCGATGAAAGTCTCCCACGAAAACGCCGTCCTGCAGCTCCATCATGCCGTCTCCGGCTACGGTCCTTCGCCGGTCCTTCACAAGGTCTCCTTGGATGTGCACGCCGGTGAGATCGTCACGCTGCTTGGCTCCAACGGCGCCGGCAAATCCACCACGCTCCTGACCATCGCAGGCGTCGTCCCGTTGCGCAGCGGCGAACTGTGGTGGAACGGTGAAAGACGCCAATTCAAAAGCGCGGACGAGGCCATGAAAAGCGGCCTGTGCCTCTGCCCTGAAGGTCGTCGCATCTTCCCCCGCCTTACGGTGCTTGAGAACCTCCAGATTGGCGCTTGGCTGCGCCCCGGAGCCCAGGCGCGCGAAACGCTTGAGGAAGTCTACAGCCTCTTCCCCCTCCTTGCGGAACGCAAGCACCAGTTGGGCGGCACATTGTCCGGTGGCGAGCAGCAGATGCTGGCCATCGGGCGCAGTCTCATGGGCGCCCCCAAGTTTCTCATGCTCGACGAGCCGTCGCTGGGTCTTGCTCCGCTCATCGTCGAGAAGATCTTCCAGATCTTGGTGGAGATCAACCGCAAGGGCATGCCCATCCTGCTTGTGGAACAGAATGCCCGACAAGCCCTTGCCATCGCGCACCGTGGCTATGTGCTCACCACGGGTCACATCGCAATGGAAGGCACCGGCAAGGACCTCCTGGTGTCCGATGCCGTGCGCAAAGCCTACTTGGGCGAGGCCTGACCCGACGTCAAGGGATCGAGCACCAAGTCCTTGGTGAGAAGCTCGGGGAGAAGTTGAGGCTCCTTACCCGGCACCACCAATAGATTGAAGGGCACGGCTTGGCGGCCGTACCCGGCCATCCATGCGCCAAAGCTGCTGTCGCGGCGAGTCCAGTCCGCCTCCAAGACCACCAGACCCCGCTTGGCGAATTCCTCCTCAACCTCCCCGTTGCGCAAGACCCGGCTCTTGTTGAGCTTGCAGGTCAAGCACCAGTCCGCAGTGCCATCCACCAACACGGGTTTGCCGGCGGCGGTCAAGGAATCCAGTCGTTCCGGAGAAAACGCAAGCCAAGTGACCCTCGCCGAAGGCGCGTCCTCGCGCGCCAAGGCCACGGCCCCCAGAAGTCCAAGCAACACGGCTAGCACGGTAATGCGCTCCGCCCATGGGCGCTGCCGGGCTTGAGCCCAGCCGACCATTCCTCCCAAGGCCGCGATGCCAAGCATGGCCATCAACACCTGCAGATGCACCCCGCGGTCGAGCTGGCCGCCCACCACCCACAGAAGCCAAAGTACGGTGGCGAACATGGGAAGCGACAGCACACGCCGCAGCGTTTCCATCCACATGCCTGGACGGGGCATGAAACGGGCCAAGGCGGGAAAGGCGGCAAGCAGCAGGTACGGAAGTGCAAGCCCCGTCCCGATGGCAAGGAAGATTGCGTAGATCCCGAAGGTAGGCTGCCCCAAGGCCATCCCGATCGCCGTCCCCAGAAGCGGCGCGGAACAAGGGGTCGAAAGAGCCACGGCGAGCAGGCCTTGGAAGAATTCCCCCAGCAAGTGATGACGATGGTTCGAGAGCACCACCCCCGGAACCCGGAACTCGAAGAACCCAAGCAGGTTGATGCCGAAAAGTACCATGATGCCCGCAAGCAAGGTCACATAGCGCGGCTCCTGGAATTGCGCTCCCCAGCCCGCCACAAGCCCGGCCGTCTTGAGCACCACGACCACGGTGGCAAGTCCGGCAAGCCCGGTGAGGATTCCCGCCGCGCTGGCCAAGCCCGAAAGACGGGCTGCCTGCTTGGCTTGGGAGGAAAGCTTCGTGAGCGAAAGAGCCTTGAGCGCCAACACCGGCAAGACGCAGGGCATCAGATTGAGGATCAATCCCCCGGCAAGCCCGAGCAGCAAGGCGATCCAGAGCCCACCCGAGACATCCTCTGAAGGCAAGGCGGGAGCAAGGCCAATGGACAGAGGGACGCTGTCCTGCCAGGCGGTTCCATCCTTCCAAGGACCGGCGGCAAGCAACACCTTTCCGGACGTGGGCAGGGAATCCCCGTATGTGGAAATGGAGAGTCCCAGCCAAAGGGTGTCTCCGCTGGTGCGACTCTTGAGCGGAAGTCCTGCACGCCATTCCATCGGCGGGGCGGCATAGAGCATGGCCTTGTTCTCTTCGGCGCGCCCCGGGAACCCGGCCCAAAGCTCACCTTTGGTGCCCGCGCCGCTGCGACGCAAGATCACCGGGGAGGACGCGGGAACAGGCATGGTGCGCATCAAAGGTCCAAGGCCGACCGAATCGCCCGGCTGCGCAACCAGCGTCACTTTCCGGGGCAGGCAACTTTCCTTGCACACCAGGAACTTGACCACCACGCTGTCGCCTTCCTTCCAGACCGGGAACTGGAAAGGAAAGGTCACGGAGTCGCCGTGGACCAAGGCAAGCACATCGCCTCCCAAGTCCAATCGGGTCGGAAGCGGAAATCGCAAGGTGGCGGTGTCGTTGCCGCTTTTGATCGAAGGCGCATACCCGGCATCGCCCGGATGCAGCCAGTAGACATGCCAGTGGTCCTTGAAACGAAAACGAAGGAGACCGTCCACGGCCCCCTTCGTACGCAGGTCCTCCACCCGGACTTCGCCTTCGGGAAAGGCGGTCCAAGCAGGGACGGATTCTGTCAAAAGAAAGCCAAGGCCCACCAGGGCCAAGGCCCGCAGGCGGGTAAGCATGATCAGCCTCCGAAGCGTCCGGGAAAGACGAGACCAAGCACCAGCAAGGCGCTGGCAAGGCTCAGTGCGATGGCAAGCAGGGGGCGCACGACGACAGGCGCACGAGGCGTCTGCGAATCAGCCCAAAGCACCACGGCCAGGCGGATGTAGTAGACCGCACCGACCATGGCAAGCAGAAGCAGGAGCGAGGCGATCTTCCACTGACCGTTGGCCACCAAGGTCGCCAGCACGTTGAACTTCGCAAGGAAGCCTGCCCCAAGTGGGAAGCCCGCGAGCGAGGCCAAGGAGACCGTGATGGTCGCACCCAGCAAGGGGTTGGCCTTGCCCGCTCCGGCCAAGGCCTGGAGCGTATCGCCTTCGTCATCCTTGCCCGTGACGGCCGAGAGTCCCGAGAGGACGACCGAAGTGCCAAGGGCATAAGTGAACAGGTAGTACCAGAGGTTCGAAAGCTGCGGAAGCCCACCGATCACCATGCCCGTGGGCAGGAGCGCAAACAGGAGGAAGCCCGCATGCGAGACCGACGAGAAGGCCATCAAGCGCCGTGCACGACGCTGGCCCAGTCCCGAGAAGGCACCGACGGCCACCGACAGGATGCCACCCACGGCAAAGATCCAGAACAGGCGCTCGGCCATGTCCAAGGGGAGCACGACCCAAGTCTGCCACAGGGTCCCCAAGGCCACCAAGCTTCCGACCTTGATCACCGAGGCCATGAAGCCGGTGACAGGAGTCGGTGCTCCGGCGTAGGCATCGGCGCTCCAGAAATGGAACGGCGCGACACCGGCCTTGAAGAGAAGCCCGACGCTCACCAAGATGGCACCGGCGTAGAAGTACACCTCGCGTCCAGCGATCGGCATCGCAGCGAAGCGAAGCGTGCCGGTGGCACCGTAGAGGAGACTTGCACCGTAGAGGAACACGGCCGAGAAGACCGCACCCATGATGAAGTACTTGAAGAGCGCCTCGATGCCCATCTCCTCACGACGGCGAAGGCCGACCATGGCGTAGATGGGAAGGCTGGCCAATTCCATGCCGATGAACAGGGACAGGCTCGACGAGGCTTGGGTCATCATGAGCGCACCGGCCGTGGCCAAGAGCATCAGGATGTACGGCTCCCCACCCGGGAAATCCTCCTCGGAAAGCTTCTGCTGCAACCCGGCAAGACCAAGGATCGCTGCGGCAAGGACGACAAGGCCCATGATCGCGCGACTGGAGTCCACCTGAAGCAGGCCGTACCAAGAACTGTCGCGGATGAGCGCGAAGCTTGCCATGGCGCCAAGCAGCGACAGGATGCCCACCACCGGCAGGATCCGGTGCTTGTGCGCCGGCTGAAGGAAGGGCTCGGAAACAAGGGTGAAGACGATTCCGGCCGACAGAGCAAGGAACGGCAGGAAGAAGGGGAAGAGCTCAGCGGCCGGCAGCATCGGCAGACTCCTGGGTAGGCTTGTGGCACTGCGACATCGCAGCGGACTTCATCGGGCAAGGTTTGCAACCGACAGCCGACTTGGCTTTCCAGCCCTGATACACCGACATGTCGATGGCGCGAGTGACCGGAGTGGGCCAGAAGCCCAGCACGATCAGACCCAGAACCAACGGGACGATGGCGAAGGATTCGCCCGTGGTGAGATCCGCTTCGCCTTCCAACGGGAGGGCGGGCTTGCCGAAGAGCAGCTTCTGGACCATGCGCAAGGCGTAGGCCGCGGAAAGGATCACGCCAAGGCCACCCAAGAGGGCCGCACCGGGACCGAAGCTCGCCCACAACGCCTTGAGGATGAGGAACTCACCCACGAAGCCCGCAGTGCCAGGCAGACCGACCGCAGCCAGGACCAGCATGACAAGAAGCGTCGAGAAGAGCGGCGATCGGGCCGCAAGGCCACCGAAGTCGTCCAAGTGCCGGGATTTGGCCCAGCGTTCCAAGTACCCCAGAAGCAGGAAGAGTCCACCAGCGGAAAGGCCGTGTGCCACCATCAGAATGAGTGCACCCTTGATGCCGCCCTCGGTGAAGGTGAAGACACCCGCGACCACAAGCCCGAGGTGACCCAACGAGGAGAAGGCCATCAGACGCTTGAAGTCCGACTGCGCCATCGCCACGAGTGCGCCGTAGATCACAGCCACAAGGCCCGCCAAGACGAACCAGCCTGCGTACTTCTGCGCCTCAGCGGGGAAGAACGGGATGACGAAGCGGATGAAGCCATACACGCCGACCTTGGCCATCGCACCCGAAAGCAGCGCGACGGTTCCGGCAGGAGCCTCGGAGTAGGTGTCCGCCTGCCAACCGTGCAGCGGCAAGAGCGGAGTCTTGACCGCAAAGGCCACCACGACCGCAAGGAAAAGCGCCACCGACATCCCGATGGGAAGCATGTGGAACTGGGAAATGAGCCCCATGCGGGCCCCGATCATCTCAAGGCTCGTGCCATGGCTGATCGCGGCCATGAAGTACAGGGCGATCATCAGCGGTGCCGAACCCACGGCCGTGAAGATCACGAACAGGAGGCTGGCATGACGGCGGCGTCGGCCGCCAAAGCCCGAGATCAGCACGAAGGACGGAACCAGCATGGCCTCGAAGAACAGGAAGAACACGACCATGTCGGTCGCCAAGAGGCTTCCGAAGATGGTTCCCTGAAGCAGGAAGGTCCAGATGGCGAACTCGCGCATGCGATCCCCGATGGCACGGCGACTGGCCCAGATGGCCGCAGGGGTCAACCAAGCGGCCAACTGCAGGAGCCAAGCCGACAGACCATCGCTACCCAGCTGAAAATTCACCGTAGCGGAAATGCCGGGAATCCGGAACCAAGCGATCGGTTCGGTGGCGCACCCGCCGCACAGGACCAGAGGGAAAGCCAAGGCGGCGATTCCAAGGCCAAGGAAGAGTCCCAGACGGCTGGAAGACTGACCTTCCTTGTTCGAGCCGAAGGCAAGGAGAAGTGCCGCGACAAACGGCGCGAGGAGAAGCAGTACCAGGTGCATTACCAGGCCCCCAACAGGAAGAAGGCGAGCACAGCCAGCAATCCGGCAAGGCTCAGGCCCAAGTTGACACGAAGGCGCGGACGCTGCAACGAGCGCACGCAATCTCCGACGAGTTCCACGATAAACTGGACCAGTGCGATCGAGCCGCCAAAGACGACCGTCTGCACGACCTTGTCAAAGATCCACGAAACGGCCTTGGTTGGCCAGATGACCAGCGCATGCACGTAGTCGAAAAGGTTGGTCCAGTGAGCCCCGAAGCCCTTCGGCGCCGAAGAACCGATGGCTTCGACCTTGGCGTTCCCGCCCCAGATCTTCCAAGCAGCGGTGGCACCGACCAAAGCGGCCAGGGTTCCGATGGCGGCAAAGAGCAGAGCCGAAACGTGGTGTTCCCCGGTGCCATGGCTCAGGAATCCTTGAGCTGGGCTGAGGACCGGAGAGATCATGACTTGGAAGGCATCCATCCCAGGAATCATGCCCGCCCAGAAGAATCCGGCACCGACAGCGCCCAAGCCCAAGATCAAAAGCGGCACGGCCATGGAGACCGGCGCTTCGTGGGCGTGAGCGGCAGCGTGTTCGTCGCGGCTCTTGCCGAAGAAGGTCAGCACCATCAGGCGAGTCATGTAGAGCGCGGTGATCACGGCACCCGACAAGCCCAGCACATAGAGCAGCGGAGAATGCACGAAGGCCTTCTCAAGAATCAGGTCCTTGGACCAGAAACCGGCGCCCAGCGGAAGCCCCAGGATCGCATACCAGCCTGCAGCCATCACGCCGAAGGTCAGCGGCAGTTTCTTCCAAAGGCCACCCATCTTGCGGATGTCCTGCTCCCCGTGGAGGGCATGGATGACCGAACCCGAACCAAGGAACAAGGCGGCCTTGAAGAAGGCGTGGGTGAACACATGGAAGAGGGCCGCGTCGAAGGCACCGATGCCGGCGGCCACGAACATGAATCCCAGCTGGGAGACGGTTGAGTAGGCCAACACCTTCTTGATGTCGTTCTGGAAGAGTCCGGCGATGGCCGCCCAGAGCGCGGTGGCGATGCCGATGCCCGCGACCACCGACATGGTGAGCGGCGACCGCACGAACATGTCGGACATGCGGGAGATCAGGTACACGCCCGAAGTCACCATGGTCGCGGCATGGATCAGGGCAGACACAGGGGTCGGACCGGCCATCGCATCAGGAAGCCAGGTGAGCAGAGGGATCTGGGCGCTCTTTCCGGTGCAACCCAAGAAGATCAGGAGGCAAGCGGCCGTCAAAAGTCCCGCTCCGGTCCCGGATGCCAAGATCGAAGCGTTGGCGGAATCACGGAACCAAGCCGCGATGGCCGAGTATTCGAGACTTGCATTGCTTCCCATCAAGGCCATCAAGGCAAAAGCGCCCAGCAGGAAGCCAAGGTCGCCGGCACGGTTCACAAGGAATGCCTTGCGAGCCGCATCGCCATTGGCGGGTTCGTGATGCCAGAAACCGATCAGGAGGTAGGAGCAAAGCCCCACGCCTTCCCAGCCGATGAAGGTCATCAACATGTTCGAGCCCAGGACCAACACGATCATGGAGGCCATGAACAGGTTCAGGTAAGCGAAGAAGCGGGCAAAGCCGCGGTCTTCAGCCATGTAACCGATCGAGTACAGGTGGATGAGCGTTCCGATGCCGGTGATGAACAGAAGCATCATGGCCGTGAGCGAATCGAAGGCGAACCCGAAGTTCACCTTGAAACTGCCCGCGTCGATCCAAGTCCAGCAGACCTGGCGAATCGCTTCGTCGTTGCGGATGGAAAGAGCCAGAACTGCGGTCAGGACAAAGGCCAGACCCGAAGCCATGGTGCCGATGAATCCCGACAGTCCACGGCTGGGACCGTTGGGAGTGTCGGTGCTTGCAAGGGAAAGCGTGCCGTTGAGGATCGCTCCAAGAAGGGGCAGAGCCGGCAGCAGCCAGAGATAGTGTTGCAACTGGTTCACGGGTTATTCCTTCATCCGGGAATAGGCATCCGCATCCACGCTTTCACGGGAGTGGAACACCAGGATGAGCATGGCAAGGCCCACGCACGCTTCAGCGGCAGACAAAGCGATCACGAAGACCGGGATCACCAATCCTTCGACGGAAGCCTCACCGGGCAAGGTCCGGGAGAAGCCGACGAAAGACAGGTTGGCCGCATTGAGCATGACCTCGACTCCCATCAAGAGGAAGAAGAGGTTGCGGCGGCTGAGGGTGGTCGCAAGCCCGAGCACAAAAAGGACAAGGGCCAGGAACTGGATGCAAATGGCAGGAATCGTCGTCATGCCGTCAATTCTCCTTCGAAGAGTCGAGGTTGCGCTTGGCCAGGAGCACGGCTCCGACCAGAGCGGCAAGCAGAGCCAATCCGACCGCTTCAAAGAGCACCACATTGCCGGTGGAACTGTTGAAGAGCGCCTGTCCGGTGATGTCGACAGTGCCGCGCACGGCCTTTTCGTTCATCAGGAGAGGATGTTTGCGGAAGGCGTGCACCAGAACCGCAAGGATTCCCGCCGGCACCAGCAGCAGTCCAAGGCTCAGGGGATCGAAGTACGGAGTGTGGTCGTCCTTGGCCCCGTTGAGCACCATGATCACAAAGACCAGGAGCATGATGATCGCACCCGCATAGACCAACACCTGCAAGACCGCCAAGAACGGAGCGTGCAGGATGGCGTACAGCCCGGAGAGCGAGGTCATCAGCCCGATGAGGGCCATGGCTCCGTTGATCGGATGCCGGGCGAACAGCACCATGGCGGCGCAGCTCACCGAGATGAACGAAAAGATGCCGAAATAGATCAGCGCAAGATGTTCCATCAGTGTCCAGTCCCCCCTGCCCACTCGGTGCGGGCCTGGTCATTGAGCCGACCGCCAGGAGCCTTCTGGCTCTGGGTGTCGTCAGCCGGGTAATCGGCAGGATTCCAATCCAGCAGATTTTCCATGTTCCTCACGAACTGGTCGCGGGAATCGGCGACCACCGACACCTTCTTGGTGTCCATGCGGATCGCATCCACCGGGCAGGCCTCTTCGCAAAGCCCGCAGAAGACGCACACCAGAAGATCGATCTCGAACTTCTTGGCCTTCTTCTCGATGTGCCCGTCCTTGGCTTCCTCGGCTTCGATGGTGATGCATCGAGCGGGGCAGGCGGTGGAGCACATGTAGCAGGCCACGCAGCGTGCCTCGCCATCGGGCCGCTTCATCAGGCGATGATGCGCACGATAGTCCTGGGGAATGGGAATGATCTGTTCAGGATAGGAAACCGTCGGAAGGGTCTCGTGCTTGAAGAAGCCCCGCACCAAGTGCTTGGCCGTTCCGTAGAGACCCTTGGCGGCTTCCACCAGGTACGCTTGTTCGACGGTGCTCATTTCCCGTCGTTCGATCACCTTTGCCATTTATCGGCCTCCCTGGAGGAGCTTGGCCACGATCGCGGTGACCAGCAGGTTCACCAAAGCCACGTTGAGCAGGATCTTCCAGCCCAGCGACATCACCTGGTCGTAGCGGAAGCGCGGAAGGCTCCAGCGCACCCACACCCACACCCAGCAGAAGATCAAGGCCTTCGCAAACAGGACGCCGATCTGGACGAACGCCGTCAAGAGGCTGGTCCAGAGGGGGTAGATGGCCTCGCCACCGACCATCGTGGTGGAAGTCTGGATGAACAGGGCAGACATCAGCGCGGCGGCCAGGAGACCCGCACCGATCACGCCGAAGATCACGCCCATGACACCGTATTCACGCGCATGGGCCACCTTGTCGGTGCTGTTGGTCTTGGCGTAGATCGCGGCCCAGCGACGCACCAGGAGCATCAGCCCAAGCGCCGAGGCTCCAAAGACCGCCAAGATCGCGGCGATGACAAGGCCCAAGTGCTCCTTCACGCCTTCTGTGCCCAAGACCGGCACGTCGTAGCCGCCCAGGAACATGGTGGCGATCAGCAGCGCATTGATCACGATATGGGCGTACTCGCCCATGTAGAAGAGGCCAAAGCGCATGCCGCTGTATTCCAGGTGGTGACCAAGGATTTCCGGTTCGCCTTCGGCCACGTCAAACGGTGCACGGCCCGTCTCGGCGATCAAGGAGATCACGTAGATCACAAACGGAATCGGCTGGATGAGAATGCCCCAGTAGTGGGCACCCTGCCAAGCCACGATGTCGGAGAGGCTGAACGAACCGACCAGGAGGAACATGCCCAAGAGCGAAAGTCCCATCGACACTTCGTAGGAGATCATCATCGCCGAAGCGCGAAGACCACCCAGAAGCGCGTACTTGGAGTTCGACGACCATGCACCCAGCACGGTTCCGTACACGGAAAGGCCGGAGAGGGCGAAGACCACCAGGATGCCGGCATCGGCATCGAAGATCTGTCCCGAGATGCGGTAGACGCTGCCACCCCACTCGAAAACGATGGGGGCGCACCACGGCAACAGAGCCGGGGTCATCACCGCGATCGCAAACGGGATCATCGGAGCGACGATGTAGTACCACTTGTGCGCGAACTTCGGGACGATCAGCTCCTTGGTGAAGAGCTTGATGCCGTCGGTGATGTTGTGCACGAAACCGAACAATCGAAGCCCGCCAAAGAGCGGTACCGACACGCGATTGGGTCCCACGCGATCCTGGATCAGGGAGGCGCCCTTGCGCTCCATGAAGATCATGATCGGGATCATGGTCAAGGGCACGAAGACAAGCAGGAGCTTGCCTACGGTGAATGCCCACTCGAGCGCGTTCATGCGGCGGCCTCCAAGACTTGGCCCTGACGGCCAATGGTGCGGTAGGTGATTCCGGCAAAGGCCGGCGCCTTGGCCTGGGCGGCCTTCCAAGCGTCGATCTCGGAACTCCAACGCTCACCCGCCAGACGGGAAAGCAGTTGCCAAGCCGGCTCAAGGCGTTCGTCCGGAGCGGTCGGGGCTGCCTGCATCAGCTGGATGCGCCCGTTGCAGTTGACCATGGTGCCACGGACTTCCGCCCAAGCGCGGATGCCCACGGCAAGCGTCGCCTTGGCGGTGCTGGCGTTGGTCCACGGGGACAGCACGATGCGCTGCGCAATGGCTTCCAAGGCGCGGGCCTTCTCAGGCGAGGCTCCCCAGAGATCGTTGTTGGCCACCACGAGGCAATCGAAGTCCTTGGCGCGGCGCGCCAGATCGTCGAGATTGTCGGGGATGCCCAAGAGCGAGACGCCCTTGCGGTTGGCGACGGGATCACCGGAGCGGGCGATCCCGTCGGGCGTGCCCACGGCCAACCACGAGCCGCCGAACACTTCGGCCTTGTCGCCCAGATGGGCGGCCAGCGCAAGCAGTGCGGCATTGTCTTCGTTGGTCAGATGGCCCGAAGCCACCAAAGCGACCTTGCGCGCCTTGGACAGGATTTGTCCGGCTTTGGCAAAGGCCTCTTCCAGCGCGATGTCGTGACCGTCGGCATGCCCGCGCACCAGTCGACCTTCGGAAAGCTGCTGGTAGGTCAAACGCGAGGCGTTCGAGATCCACGACTTGTTGACCGCGCCGTTACGGCGGGGCATCAAGCGGGCGACCTTGCCTTCGTTGTGCTCGATGGTGAGGTTGGCGCCCAGCGAATCATCCGGAGCGATCGAATCCACCTTCTTGAGGAACCACACGCGGCTCTGGAAACGGAAGTGCTTGGCGGTCAGCGCACCGACCGGGCAGATGTCCGTGACGTTCAGGTCGTAGGCGTGATCCAGCGGCATCCCCGGGAAGGTCCCGATGTAGGCCCGATCACCGCGATCGGCGATGTAGAGCTGCTCGGAACCGGCCACGTCGCGCATGAAGCGGGTGCAGCGGTCGCAAAGGATGCAGCGTTCCTCGTCCAGCACCACCGTAGGACCGAGGTCGACATGCTTGCCGCCGCGATCCTGACCCTTGCTGTCCTCGAAGCGGTGCTCGGGGTTGCCGTGGTAGGCCTTCCCGATCTCTTCACGGACGCGGCTCTCGCCGCCGCCGGTCTTCATGTAGTTCTCTTGGAGCGTGCACTCGCCGGCCTTGTCGCAGATCGGGCAGTCCAGCGGATGGTTGGCCAGCTGGAACTCCATCACGGCGGAACGCGCCTTGCGCACCTTCTCCGACGAGCGGTCGGTGGCCACCTTCATCCCGGCACGCACCGGAGTGTAGCAGGCAATGGCAAGTCCGAGGCCGCGCGGTCCGTCCGTCTCGATCATGCACTGGCGGCAGTTGCCGGAAAGCGGAAGATCGGGATGGTAGCAGAAGTGAGGCGTGTCGATGCCGATGGTCTTCAGGGCTTCGACAAGGTTGGTTCCGTCCGGCACCTGCACGTCGACATTGTCGACGTTGATGGTCACCTTGGGGGTGTCGGGTCCCGGCAGAATCGGGAAATGATACGAGTTGCTCATGTTACCAGAAGCCTCCCGGGCGGAAGTGGGCATCCACGCGCGGTTCGTTTCGCTTTGGGTTCTTCGCCACGACCGCCTCGAATTCCGAGCGGTACTTCTTCACGAAGTTGATGATCGGAGCCGCATCGGCCGCGGAAAGCGGGCAGATGGTGGCGCCGTTGAAGTTGTTGGCAAGGTCGACCAAGTGATCAAGATCACCGTCGCGTCCATGGCCATCCACCACGGTGGTCAGCACGCGGTCGGCGTATCCGGTGCCGTCGCGGCAGGGGGTGCACTGACCACAGGACTCGTGGGAGTAGAAATGCGTGAGGGTCTTGAGCATGCCCACCACGCTGCGCTGCGTATTGAACGGGATCACGGCGCCCGAACCCAGCATGGTCCCGGCAGCGGCCATCGCCTCGTAGTCGAGGGTGACCTTGGCGGTCTCTTCCGGAGTGAGGACAGGAGTGGACGATCCACCGGGAATGCAACCCTTGAGGGTCCCGACGATGCCTTGGCAGTAGTCGGGGCTTTCCAGCAGCTCCATCATGGGGATGCCCAGCGGGACTTCATAGACTCCGGGACGCTTCACGTCTCCGGCAACCGAGAACACCTTGGTGCCCGGACTCTTGGGGGTACCGAGCTTCGCATACGCTTCCGCGCCGTTCTCGAAGATCCAAGGCACGGCCATCAGGGTCTCGACGTTGTTCACGCAAGTGGGCGAAGCCCAAGCGCCCGAGACGGCCGGGAACGGCGGCTTGAGGCGGGGCTGGCCCTTGCGGCCTTCCAGCGAGGAGATCAACGCGGTCTCTTCACCGCAGATGTAGGCACCGGCACCGCGATGGACGTAGATGTCGAAGCTGTAGTTCGATCCACCGATGTTCTTGCCCAGGTACCCGGCCTTGTAGGCCTGGTTGATCGCCTTGTTCAAGCTCTCGATGCAGTTGAGGAACTCGCCACGCACGTAGATGTACGCAGTGCGGGCGCCCAAGGCCCAGCCGCACAGGATCATGCCTTCGATCAGCTTGTGCGGATCTTCCAGCATGAGGAAGTGGTCCTTGAAGGTGCCGGGCTCGCCCTCGTCGGCGTTGACCACGAGGTAGACGGGCTTGCCGGTGTTGCGGGGCACGAAGCTCCACTTCATGCCGGTCGGGAAGCCGGCACCGCCGCGACCGCGCAGGCCGGAGCGCTGCACGATGTCGATGAGCTCG
>JBDKGV010000080.1:0-14431 GCA_039798005.1 Fibrobacterota bacterium | reverse complement strand
CTGTTCGGTGACTTCAAGGCGGAGCTCTCGTTCCCGATCGTCCTGGCTGGCCAGGGCAACCAGTCCTTGGCGACGGCCAACGGCTGGAGCGTGAATCTGGCCCTGAAGTACTTCTGGTTCCGATTCTGAGTGATTTGACAGAACCTGTCAAGAAAGACCGTTCCCTGTTCCTGACAGGGACGGTCTTTTTTTTGTTGTCGCTTCGGGGGCGCGAGTTTCCGGCAAGCCTTTGGGAACGCGATTCCCTGGTCCAGATCGCCTTGTTGGGGCTCCTGGCCTGGGCATCGTGGAACCGGCGTTTCCGCCTTGCGATGGGGGCGGCGATGGGCTTGGGAGTCCTTGATGCCTTCCTGCCTTGGTACACCCATGTCCGAGCCGGGACGGCAAGCCTTGATGCCCTGCTTCCGGTCCTGCTGTGGTTGCTTGTTCTTGCGGCAAATGCCCGGAAGGAGCGTCGGGAAGTCTATTTTGACACCTGATGCCTAGACCAACACGCATTGCCATCGTCGGTGGCACTCACGGGAACGAGCGCGGGGGAATCCTTGTCGTGGAGGAGATGCGCCGTCGCCCTGAAGCTTGGCGCTTTCCTGGTCTTGAAATCGAGACGTTCCTGGGAAATCCCGCCGCCATCGCCGCGAACCGGCGCTATCTGGAAACCGATCTCAACCGCTGCTTCGGACCTCGACTTGCCCAGGAACAAGGTCCCCAAGCGCCGCTTGAGGTGTTGCGTGCCCGGGAACTGGCGGGAATGCTCGCTCCCGAGGGCAAACGGTTCGACCTTGTGGTCGATCTGCACAACACCACTGCGGCCATGGGCATCACGTGGATTCTCACCAGCGGCAGTGCTTGGCCTTGGTGCCTTGGCGCGCGTGCCTTGCGGCGTGACAATCGGGTTCGCCTGTACCATACGCCCGAGACGTTCGAGACCAACGTGTTCCTGCCCTCGCTCGGGACGCAGGAGATCACCCTTGAGATCGGCAGTGCCATCCACGGAACCTCGCCGCATTGGGCTTTTGAGGCCGCGCGTGATCAGGTTCGCTTCATCCTCGAATCGCTGGGCTCAATGGCCGTGGATCATGATCCGGTCGCTGAATTGCAGGCTCTCGACTTTTCTTACTTCCTCGAAGGGGAGCAGGTGGATTATCCCCGCGACCCCGACGGCCGACCCAACGCCTTGATCCATCAAGAATTGCTGGGGCGTGACTTTCAGAGAATTGACGCTGGAACCCCAATCTTTCATTGTCTGGACACGGACCAAGCTCTTCGGCATGAAGGTGAAGCCTTCTGGCCGGTCTTCGTTTCGGAAGCCGCCTACGTCGAAAAGGGCATTGCCTTCGTCAAGACACAGCACCGCTCCTGGCTGGGCGGAAAGGAAATCCTTTCGTGAACATGCGCTGGCTTCTGCTTCCCTTTGTCGTTTCCGCATCCTGTCTGGCCCAGACCGTGCTTCCTGGACTGGGCAATCCCTATTCCGCCTACGTTCGGGCCTACGGTCCGCCCATGGAGGCTGGTGACACGCTCATCGATGCCCAGGAGAGGGTCTGGAAGGTCAGCCGACCCGGAACCTTGTCCGATGTCAAGATGGAAGTGCACGCGTTCTTCCGGGCGGGCAAGTCGGTCGAGGAGCGTTGGGTCCGTCCTGGCAAGGATCTCTGGACCAAGGAAGAGCTTTGGCAGATCCTGGATGGCAAGGCGCCGCACTTCCGGCTGGTGCGTCGCACCGAGGGTGTGCCATCCCCTTACCAGGCTCTGGACAATTCCAACGGCCTGATGTATTTCGTCGTCCCCAACGGCAGCTACGGTGCCCAACTCCAGCGCTCGGCCCGCGGTCCCCTGATCAGGATCGCGACCCGCGAATGGGCGAGCACCTTGGCCGCCAGCGGATTCGGGCTGGTGCAGCGCAAGAAGGTGGTGGCAAGCCTTCGCAAGGAGGCGCCGCGCTGGGGCGGACTGCGGCGTGACGATGTGCAAAGCTACATGGAGAAACTGGTCAAGGGCAAGGACAAGTCGAAGGAACGGACCTGGCTCCTGCCTTCCGGTGCGGGTGAGATCACTTGGAGGACCTCCGGCGGGACGGGGGTGACCGTGCTGCTCAAGGACGCCAAGGCCTGGAAGGATTGGACCTCGGCCGGGTCCAGTCGTGAGATCGCAAAGCTTGAGGTGTTCCGTCGCTTCGGAACCCTTTCGCATGCAGTGCTTCCCAAGCTCGTGGGCAACGTGTCGTGGCGGGTGGAACGGATCGAAGGATCGTACCCCAAGTTCTCGCCGTCGGGGGCCTTGCGCCTGTTGGAGACCAAGGGCGAGGGGGAGGACCTCTGGAAACTCGACCTCGGTCCGGAAGGCTATCTGCTCCAGGTGGAATGGCCGATCGGGGCCGGCCCGCAGTAATTTGACAAATTCTGTCCTTTGACGGAAGGTGCGGCGATGACGAGCAAGGCGCGGTGCGGTTGGGCGTGGGCTGTTGCCCTTCTTTTCGCGGGCGCCCTGACGCCTTCCTTCGGCTATTCCAGCGACGACCAGGACCGCAACCATCCCGAGGAACGCTGGTTCACGGCCGAGACGGAGCACTTCCGGTTCCATTACCGCAAGGGCTTGCGCGAGGCCGCCGAAGCCTGCGCTTCCCGGGCCGAGGCGGTCTACCCGGAGATCTCGGCCCTGTACGGGATGAAGCCAGGTTCCATCGACTTCCTGGTGCAGGACGAGGACTACTCCAACGGGTGGGCCATCGCAAGCCTTTCCACCATGGCGATCTGGAGTGCGGACCTGGGATTCACCTTCCGGGGATCCAAGGACTGGATCCGCGACGTGGTTGCCCATGAATTCTCCCACATCGCAAGCATCCAGGCCTCGGCCAAGGTCTTCCCGTGGCTCTCCGAGATCCAGGTGGGCTGGGGTGATGCGACAGGAAGCCGCATCTCTTCAGGGGGGTGGGGCTTGTGGTCGCTCAATCCCTACTCGATGGCCATGGCCGAGGGAACGGCGCAATGGACTTCTCAGCGCTTGGGCGGGGACGCTTGGGACACCCATCGCCAGATGATCGAGCGCTGCGCCGTGCTGGTCGATTCACTGCTCCCGTGGGAGAGGATGTCGGTCTTTTCGGGCTCGGGCTTCGACTTCGAGCGTGTCTACAACCAGGGGTTCTCCATGGTCCGCTTCGTGGAGGAGACCAAAGGGGCGAGCCTTGTGCCGCAGTGGTGGCACGCCCTGGGTTCTCCGCTGCCTCAGGAGTGGGGAGGGGCGTGGCGCAAGGTCGCGGGAGAATCGGGGAAGGAGCTTTGGAAGGCATGGAGGGACAGCGCCCTGGCGCGTGCGCAACGCGCTCGTGAAGCGGCCAAGCCGTTGATCGAAGGGCGCCGTCTGGTGGGCGATGCCTACAACACGGGACATCCCCGTTGGATGGATGCAAGGACGCTGTTCCATTCCTCCAATCCGGGCGCTGACGAGGGAAACAACCTGTGGGCATGGGATCTCACCGATTCGCTGAAGGATACGACCAAGCGGCACTGGATGGTCTCACCCTGGATCCGGGGGCGTTACAGCCTGGATTCCGTTGAACATCGGGTGCATTACGTCTCGGGGCGCAAGACCGATGCGCAAGGCCGGCATGTGCTGGATGCCTGGAGCACCTCCCTTGATCGCAAGGATGGCCAATGGACGGCAACGCCCGTCGACGACCACCATCGCGTCACGCTCACTTGGCATGTCGCCGCCTCGGATCTGTCCCCGTCCCGCGACACGCTGGCCGCCATCCTGCGCGAGGGCATGCGGTTTCGCGTCGCGCTCCTGCCCGCCGACGGACTTGAGCTTCCGGCCGGGGAGAGTCTTCAGATCTTCCCGCGCGGGGACACCGGGGTGGTCGGGACGCTCTTTGCCGTGCGCTGGCATCCTGCCGGCAGGACCGTGGCGATCGACTGGTACGACGGCAGGCGACGCCGCTGCGACCTGGTCTCCCGCGACGGATCGGTGAAGCGCCTGGGCGACACCCTTTCGGAATGGCGCGACGTCTCCTTCTCCCCGGACGGGCTCCAGGCGTACCTTTCCTCGGACCGCACCGGGATCTTCAATCTGTATCGACAGAATTTGTCAAACGACAGCCTGCTGCAGCTGACCAGCGTCGTGGGCGGTGCCTTCGAGCCGGAGCTCTCACCGGACGGCAGGCGTCTTGCGTACACGGGCTTCGATCATACGGGATTCGGCCTGTGGCTCCTGGATTCGCTCACGCCCGAAGCGCCACGGAAAGCCGTCAGGACGGATTCAGGCAAGGTCGCGCCGCCGCAGGAACAGACGTGGGACCTCGCTGGACGCGAGCAACCTTACCGTCCGATTCCCGATCGGGCGCTGGTGACGCCGATCGTCTACTTCCAGAAGAACGCCCCGTTCCTGTACGCCGGTGAGAGCCAGTGGTCGAGCATGGGCGGCCTGAGGATGCAGATGCTGGATCCTGTCCGGCGCAACATCCTCTACGGCATGCTGCTTCTCGACCTCACGCGAGGGATCGATTTCGTAGGCCCGGGGCAGCCGAATTTCGTGAATCCGCGGCAGGAAAAACTGCTGATGGTCGGCATGGAAAACCGCTCCTTGATTCCGACGCTTTCGCTGCAGGCGCTCTACCAGGACATGCACGGCGAGGATACCGTCTCGCAGGAGGACAAGGAAGGCCGCACCTTCACCAAGGCCAAGCAGAGCTGGACCCTCCATCTCATGCAGGTCTCGGGAGGGGCGCGGTACAGCCTGACGCAGAACCAGAAGTTGCACACGAACCTGGCCTGGACCCGCTACGATTTCGACTTCTACGACTTGCCGTTGCGGTACACCGGCTATTCGTCGCTGACCCCGTCCTTTTTCTGGACGTATTACGACCGCTCGGATGCCTCGATGGGCGTGGAGGACGATCCGCGTGGAATCATGGTGCGTGCCCAGTGGTCGATGGACAATGCCGCCCTCATGCGCAGCGGCAGCTTCAGCGACGTCTTCGAGATCGATGCCAATGGCGCCATCAAGGCCCGCAGCACCGACTGGACCGTGCATCGACTTGCCGCCCAGGGCCGTTGGGCCTTCGGCAACCCGCTCTGGCCGGAGCAGACCTTGGAGATCTCGGGAGACGTGGCCACGGTGGCGGATTGGTCCGGGCCTGTGGACACGCTGACCGACTTTTTCCACGAAGGGGTTGAGCTGCGTGGATACCCGACCATGCTGGGGCGCGAGCGGCGCCTGTTCCAAGGAACCCACGCGCTTTCCGGCGGACTCTCGACGCGCATTCCGCTGTGGGAAATCAACCGGGGTGCCTGGATCTGGTACGGTGACCGGATCGTGGCCGGCGCCTCCTTCCAAGCTGGCCGCGCTTGGAGCGGTCCGATCCAGGATGCGATCGACACGGCGGGTCTTGGCCTTTCGCTCGATTGGGGACTTTCCCTTTCGGGTCGCATTCACGCGAACTATCCCCTTGCCTTGTCGGTGACCTTCGCACGGGCGATGCGCGATCTGGCCGGGGTGAAGCAAGCCGATCTCACGCTTCCGGTCGCCGGGGTGGACATCCCTCTGGGTGCGCACCGCATCAGCCTCGGGGTGAATTTGGGCTTTGACGAATGGTCGATCGTGGATCAGCCGATGCGTCGTCGCAACGGCCTTCCCGCAGGCTCCTTGGCGTCCCCGAAACCGGTCCCGTTTCGAGGTCATTGACAGCCGGCAGGTTTCCCGGCGCAGGCCGACGATGAAACAAACAGGGAGTATTTCGTCCACTTGGGTCGTTCTTCGGGGGCGATCCGGGTAGCTTCGGGATGTGCCCGACATTTCCCTTCCCTCGCAGCTTGATCGAGCCTGGGCGCTTGGCACCGGGCGCGACTTGGCAAGCCGTGTGAAGCAAACCGACCTCACCTTGGCCGGCGGTCAAGTGGAGCATGTGGATGTGTTGGCGGCAGGAGCGATCCACAGCCTTCGCCGGATCGCGCAGCACCATGGCCACCGGGTGCGCCTGTCGGCGCCTTCGCGAGTTCTGCTGGAGCGGTTGGATGCGTTGGATCCCGGTCCCGAGCCACCAAGGCCGGAGACTCTCCCGGTTCCCGATTTTCTGGAGCGCTTGGGGCGTGGCGCCTTCGCTCGAGCCGAGGATGCTTCGCAGGCATTGACCTTCGGTCTTGAAATGACCTTGGGCACCCTGGCATTGGTCACCCGGCGTGAGCGCAGTTGGCCCGGGGCCGTTTGGCGGCAGTTGCACGAGCTGGGCACCTTGGCACTGCCTGTGGTGCTTCTGCTGACGGGACTGATCGGCTTGACCCTTGCGCTTCTGATGGGGCAGCAATTGGAGCAGTACGGTGCTTCGATCCACCTTGCCACGCTGATGGGCGTCTCCTTTCTGCGCGAAGTCGGTCCGCTTTTGACTGCCGTGATCCTGGCGGGGAGATCGGGCAGTGCCATCACCGCTGAGCTGGCCTCGATGCAAGTGCAGGAGGAGGTGGATGCGATTCACGCGATGGGCGCCCGGACGGCGAGTTTCCTGGTGGCCCCGAGGCTGCTTGCCCTGATGATCTCGATGCCCTTCCTTGCATTGTTTGCCAGTGGCGCTGGCGTGCTTGCGGGCTTGGTCGTGGCCGTGTTCCGGTTGGGACTTTCACCCGACATATACTTTCAGGTGCTGCTTCAGGCGCTGGAAGCCAAGGACATCTTCTTCCTGTTCCTCAAGAGCATGGTCTTTGCCTTCATCATCGCCTTCTTGGCCTGCCGCACGGGCCTTGCCACGCGAGGAGGATCCGATGCGGTGGGTCGGGCCACGACGCACACGGTGGTCGCGGGGATCTTCTGGACCGTGATCGCCGATTGCCTCTTCGCCTTGGCGCTCTATCTGTGACGGGGCCTGTTCCACTCGAGTCTGAACCGGATCCGAAGGAGGTCATGCTTTCGGTGCGGGATCTTCATGCCGGGTACGGCACCAAGGAAATTCTCAAAGGCATTTCCCTTGATGTGGCTTCCGGTGAAATCCGTGCCATCCTGGGCGGATCGGGATGCGGAAAGTCCACGCTTCTGCGCAACATCCTGGGGCTGGAAACGCCTTGGTCGGGCACGGCGCGGGTCCTTGGCGAGGATCTTTCCATTGCCGGCGGCGCTTCGCTGGGCCTCTTGTCCCGCATCGGGGTGCTGTTCCAGGGAGGGGCTCTGGTCACGAGCCTTTCCGTGGGGCAGAACGTCATGCTTCCGCTGGTGGTGGATGGTATCGATCCCACGGGAGCCGCGCAGGAATTGGCGCGCGCACGACTTTCCCAAGTGGGGCTGGAGAATGTCTGGGGGCAGTTTCCCGGTGAGCTTTCCGGGGGCATGCGCAAGCGTGCGGCGTTGGCCAGGGCATTGGTGCGTGAACCGCGACTCCTGTTCTGCGACGAGCCCTCGGCAGGTCTTGACCCGCTGACTTCGCGAGCCCTGGATGAACTTCTTCTGGAGCTGCGTGAAAGCCTGGGACTGACCATCGTGATCGTCAGCCATGAGATCGAGTCCATCAAATGCCTTGCCGAAAAGATCCTGTTTCTTCAGGATGGCTTGGTGCTCTACGACGGCCCGCTGGACCAGGGCATCTCCCAAGGACCGGAGCGCGTGCGCGACTTCTTCGAACGGCGCACCGGTTCCGTTCAGCGTTTGAAACCATCCACCTGGGAGATCATCGAATGATGCCATCCGCGAAGTCATGAATCCGTCCGCCTCGCAGTTGCGATGGACCGGGATCTTCCTCGCAAGCGGGGTCGCCTTGGGGCTCCTTGCCTTGGGCAGTCTGGTGGGCGGGAGCCTTCTGAGCAAGAAGCTGGCCCTTGCGTGCGAGGTGCGAGGGGAATCCGTCTCCGGTCTTTCCAAGGGGGCGAAAGTCCAGTTGCGGGGGATCGAGGTCGGCCGCATCACATCGCTTGAGTTCGACAAGTCCGATCCGGAACGGATCCTGGTCGGCATCGAAGTCGAACGGGATGCTCCGGTGTACCAGGATGCCGTCGCGACTCTCGAGATCTTCGGCATCACGGGCCTGAAGTACCTGGAACTGGTTCCGGGAAATCCGGCCACGGGGCAGGCGCGCCCCGGCAGCATTCTGCCGACCCGTCCCAGTCAGACCACCTCGATCCTCAATTCCCTCGATACGGTGGCCAGCACCAGTGCGCATGTCCTGGTCAATCTCGAGCGCATGACAGGTCAGGATCGGCAAAAACAGATCGATTCGATCATGGGGGATTTGCGGGGAACGACCCGTGCCGTCGCGAGGTTTTCCACAAGCCTTCAGGACATGCACCTGGATCGTCGGGTGTCCAAGGTCGCCGATCACATGGAAAATGTGGCCCGCAAGGTGGACAGCACCATCGCGGTCATCCAGCCGGCGCGGACCATGGCCCGCATCGACACGGCGACCGCGGCCATTTCGAACGTCGCGCGGCGCGCGGACCTGATGCTGGGGCGCTCGCAGAGCGGCATCTACCACACGCTCGAGGACATGAGCACGACCATGCGCAACCTTGCCGATTTCAGCCAGACCATCCGGGACAACCCGACGGCGCTGCTGCGCTCCATGGAAAAGAAGGAGAGGTGATGGCCATGCGGATCTTGACCTTTTCCGTCCTGGCGTGCGCGCTCGGGATGCTCTCGGGGTGCTTTGCCGGACCCTCTTCGGACACCCGATTCTACGTCCTTGACTACACGCCGACCGTCTCGACGGAGCGGGTCGGGAAGTCGCCTTGGCCCAGCACGGTGCTTGTGCGCAATTTCGCGATGGGCGAGGCCTACCTGCGTTCCGAGCTGGTGTACCGGACCTCGACCCATGAGATCCGGTACCATGCCGACGACCGCTGGGCGGTCAGGCCCGAGCACGTGGTGAGCGACATGGTCGGCAAGCACCTGTCCCAGGTGCAGCTCTTCAGTGCGGTGCAGAACCAGTACAACGAATACCGGCCCGGCTACGAACTGCGGGGAAGGGTCAACTCGCTGGAGGAATACAACACGCCCTCGGGGCGATTTGCGCACCTTGGCTTGAATCTGGATTTCGTTCGTCTGGCGGACAATCGGGTGCTTTGGTCGTGCAACATGGATACCCGGCATGAGGTCAGCGGGGAGGGGAGGGTCCTGATCGTGCAGGCCTTGTCGGGGTTGTTGCAGACGGACATGGACGTGACGATCCGGGCCATCGATTCCGTGATGCGTGAGGAACCCCCGCTGCCGTGATCGCGTCCCGAAGTTGGACCACGCGGAAATATCCATCCATGGGAGACTGTGCCGATCGAACCGGGGTTCTGGCGACGGATTCTGGCTAGATTGCAGGAATGCCACATCCATTGGATATCGAGACCTTGGCCGTTCGCCGCCCGGCGGGCGGTTGCGTGGTCACGCTGGGAAATTTCGACGGCGTGCATCGCGGTCACCAGGAGCTGCTTGCCATCGCGAAGGCAAGGGCGGTGAAGCTTGGTGTCGATCTGGTGGTCTTGAGTTTCGAGCCGCACACGCGGCATTTTCTCGATGCCCACGGGGGACCGCTGCTGCTCTCCACATGGAAGGAGCGCGAGGTGCTGCTGCGCGATCATGGTGCGGACCATGCCCTTACGCTGCGCTTTGACGAGGAGGTCCGGCGCCTGAGCGCGATCGGCTTCGTCGATGTGCTCATCGCCTCGCTGGGGGTGCGCGAATTCGTGCTCGGGTGGGATCACCGCTTTGGACGCGGCGCTGAAGGGACGGCCGAGGCCCTGATGCCACATCTGCAGGCGAAGGGCATCGGTCTTTCGATCGTGCCGCCTCTGGAGCTGGATGGAGTCGTCAATTCCACCCGTATTCGTGAGTTGCTGGTGGCCGATGGAGGCTTTGACGAGGCCGTGGCCTTGCTTGGCCATCCGTGGACCTATCTGGGGGAGGTCGTTCAGGGCGATCAACGGGGCAGGACCATCGGCTTTCCCACCGCCAACCTCGATCCGGTGAGTCCACGAAAACTCCTGCCGGCGGACGGCGTGTACGTCGGGTGGCTGGAGATGCCGGAGCACGGCAGGCGTCCTGCCGTGGTCAACGTAGGCAGGGCACCGACCTTCCTGCGCGACCTGCGCCTGGTCGAGGCGCATGTGCTGGGCGGCCCCGGTCCCTGTTACGGTGACTTCTGCCGGTTGGAACTGACCCGCTTCCTGCGCGGATCCCGCGCGTTTGAATCGGTTCAGGCCCTGTGCGTCCAGCTCAAGCGGGACGAGCATGACGCGCGCGCGATCCTCGGGTGTCCATTGTGATTTGACGGATTCTGTCCTGTGCCGTCCCCTTGCAGGACGGGGCGGATGATCCGGGTCGAAGGCCTTCGGGCCAGGTTCCTCGAAAACTGGCATGGGAGTGGATCGGGCGAAACGGGGCCGACCGCAAAGGATCCTTGGAATCAGGGCTTGCGCAAGATGAGGAACCAAGGCATCCACGTCGCCGTGAAGCCCTCTTGGCTCGAAAGCTTCTCCAGTTCCCGCAGGAGCGTCAGGGCTCTGGAACGGCTGAAGGGCTTTTCCGGGGAACGCACGGCGCCGGTGCTCTTGAGCATGTCCAGGAAGTCGCGCACCGACGGATAGATGACCGGGTGGACATGCTGCGATTGGTGCAGGACCTCGAAGCCTGCCGCACGAGCGGCACTGGCTGCGGTTTCCAGCGTGTGTCCGGGAAATTCCCGGTACTCGAAGGGAGGAGCGGCGAGGATCCCGTTCAGCTCGGGGAAGTTGCCGTTGCAGAACCCGGAAAAGGCGTAGTGTCCACCGGGATTCAAGGCGATGGCGACCTTGCGAAGGTGGCCATCCAGTTCGGGAAACCATTGGACCAAGGCGTTCGAGCCGATGAGATCGGCGCGGCACAGATCGACCTCGGCGGCATCCATGCAAGCCAGTTCAAGGGACTCGACGACGCCTTCAAGCTTCTGCCGGGTGCAAAGGAGCATGCCTTCGGAGAGGTCGGTGGCCATGAGCGGCACGGCAGGGAAGCGGCGTGCCAGTTCCAAGGTCAGGTGCCCGGTGCCGCAGGCCAGTTCCAGGATGGTGCGCGGTCGACAGGCCGGAATCAGGCTGACAAGGCGCACCGCCATCTCGCGCTGCACCTCGGAGTGATTCTCGTAGGTCCGGCTGGCCCGTTCGAACTTGGTCTGCAGATGCCCCACGGCTATAAAGATGCCAAACTCACCGCCCGAAATGGGCGGGAATCCTTCAGTGCGTGGTCTCGGCCCGGTGGCGGGCGATCACCTCTTCGTAGAACGAGAGGGTCTGCCGGGCGATGGCGTCCCAGCTGAACTTCGCCTCCACCCGCTCGCGAGCGGCCTTGCCCATGCGGGCGGCCTTGGCCGGGTCCTTGAGCAGGGCGTTGATGCGAAGGGCGAGGTCACGTGCGAACATCTCGGGCGACTGCGGCTCCGGGTCGGTCTCGGAAACGGGCGGGAAGGCCACCAGGTGCCCCGTCTCGCCTTCCACGATGATCTCGGGGATGCCGCCCACGGCGGATGCCACGACCGGTGTGCAGGAGCCCATGGCCTCCAGGTTGGTGATGCCGAACGGTTCATAGACGCTGGGGCAGACGAAGACCGCCGCCCCGGCGTAGAGGGACGCGAGGCGCGCCCGATCGACCGCCTGCTGAATCCAGACCACACCGCTGCGGGTGAGCTGCAGGTATTTCACCGCCTCCTCGACCTCGTCCTCCATCTGCTTGGTGTCGGGCGCGCTTGCGGCCAGCACGATCTGGGCATTCGGGTCCAGGTGGCGGGCGGCGCGCAGGAAGTGGTGGATGCCCTTCTGGCGGGTGATGCGACCCACGAACAGCACAAAGGGGCGGGCGGGGTCGATGCCAAGGCTTGTCAGGTGTTCCGGATCGGCTTCGGTCCGGCATTCGGCCAATTGGATGCCGTTGTGGACGATGCCCACGCGCGAGGGTTCGACACCGTAGAACCGCTGGACATCGTGGCTCATGCCCTGGCTCACGGCCAAGATGCCGTCGGCGGTCTTGTAGGCGGTGCCTTCGATCCAGCACGAAAGGTTGTAACCCCCTTGGCCCAATTGCTCGGCCTTCCACGGGCGCGAAGGCTCGAGGCTGTGGGTGGTGAGCACCAGCGGGATCCGGTGGGCGGTGCGGGCCAGGATGCCGGCAAAGTGGCTGTACCACGTGTGGCAATGGACGAGGTCGAAGCCTTCCATGGCCGCGGACATCGCGATGTTGCGGTTCATGGCGTTGTAGGCGCCTTCGTGGCGCTTGTCCAAGGCTTGGACGGGGCTTGTCAGGGGAATTCCCTGGACTTGCAGCGGTCCTTCGGTGACGCTCTGTTCGCCAAAGCAGAAGACCTTGACCTCGCACAGCTTGGAAAGCTCGCGCGAGAGATGGTCGATGTGGACACCGGCGCCGCCGTAGATGTGCGGAGGAAATTCGTTGGTGAGCAAGGCTATGCGCATCGATGGAATGTACGACCAAGTGAAGGCGGCAAAGGCGGAAATTTGTAACGGGATCATGCCTTGGGCGCCCCCGCCTTGGCAGGCGGGCCGGGCTGCCTGCCAAGCCTCCGCCTCACCCCGCCCGCCTGCGGCGGGCTGCCCCTCTCCACCAGGTGGCGAGGGGCCTGGCGAGTGCGGGGTCTTGGGCCTTGCGGCCGGCATCCCTGGGGCGATGGCGTGCGTGCTGGTTTTGGACGCAAAAAACAAAAGCCCTCGTACCTGTTGGTACGAGGGCTTTTGCGTTCCCGCTCTGAGAGGGGAGGCGACTTAGCGCTGGCCGATCAGCCAGTTCAAGGTCTTTGTTCCGCGCAGTTCCTCGCGGACCTCGGCGATGCGACCCGAGCGCTTGAGTTCCTCGCGGATCTCCTCGGGCTCGATGTTGTACTGGCCGGCGATCTCGGCGATGCGGGCGTCCACTTCCTCGGTGGAGGCGCGGATGTCTTCCTTGTCGGCGATCCAGCCGATGACGCGCTGGCGCTTGAGCACCTTCTCGGCCTCGGGAGCCCAGATGGGCAACAGGGACTCGAGCGGGGGCAACTGGGCGCCGCCCTGCTGCTGCTGGACGCGCTTGTACTGCCACTCGACGTAGCTGTTCACGCGGGACTTGGGCACTTCGATGGCGTTCTTCTCGAGAATCGCGTCGATGGCCTTGTCCCAAGCGGCTTCTCGGCCCGAACGGTCGGCGTTGGCGGTGAGGTCCTTGATCACGCGAGCCTTGAGCTCGGCCAAGTCGGCCATGCCGAACTTCACGGCCAGGTCGTCGGTCAGTTCCGGCAGGACGCGGGTGAGCACCTTGTCGATGGTCACTTCGTACTTGCCCGACTTGCCACGGGAGGACTCGTCCGCGTAGTCCTCGGGGAAGGTGAACTCGACCGAGACTTCCTGTCCGGCGGTCACGCCGGTGAGCCCTGCGTCGATCTCGGCGATGCCGCGACCCAGCTCGGCCTGGAAGGAAGGGGTGGTGATGGCGCGCTCGACGCCGTCGATCTCGATGCGGCGGTAGGTGGCACCGACCATGTCGCCGGTCTTGGACGGCTCGGTGGCCTCCTTGACTTCGGCGGCGCGGCCGCGCAGGCCTTCGAGGGCCTCGTCGACTTCGGCGTCGGTCAATTCCTTGACTTCCTGCACGATACCGAGGTCCGCGTAGTCCTTGACCTCGATCTCGGGGTCGATCTCGACCACGATCTTGAACTTGATGTCGCCTTCGGCACCGATCTCGGGAGCGTCGAATTCCTCGACGTTGCCGGGGGCCACGGGCTGGATCTTCTCCTGGATGCAAGCGGCGCGGACCGACTGCTCGACGAGCTGGTCGATGGCTTCATTGCGGATCGAGGCACTGTAGCGCTTGCGGATCAGCTCCTTGGGAGTCTTGCCAGGGCGGAAGCCGGGAAGCTGGATGTTCTTGCGGGCTTCATTCAGGCGGGCTTCGAAGGCCTTGGCCAGATCGGCGCCGGGAAGCTGGATGGTGAGTTCCTGCTCGGTGGCGCTGCGCTTTGCGACAGTGACGTTCACGAATGGTCTCCTTGGAAAAGCCTGTGTCGATGAAGAGATGCGAGAGGAGGGATTTGAACCCTCACACCTTGCGGCGCCAGATCCTAAGTCTGGTGCGTCTGCCAGTTCCGCCACTCTCGCCAGAGTCGGTTGAAGGCGCGCAAATATAGGTATTGCCTACCTTGTCGAGTTCAATCAGATTCAGGCATTTTTGCAGGGCGCGCAAGCGTCGGGGGGAGGACGGGATGGATCACAGCATGGGGCCGGTTTCAAGGGTCTGTCCGGCGAAGGGGCATCGGCTGGTTCCGATCGCCTTCCATCCGGGTGTCTTCGAGCATGCGTACTGCCCTCTGTGCGATCAGGCGCTGGCTTGGCTTGGGGATCAGGCTCAAGACCAGTATGCCGGTGAGCGCCACGGCGATGGATGGAAAGTCCGCAGGCTCACCGAGGGGGCGGCGGGATGCACGCGCGCGGAGTTCCGCCTGCACCGGACATGGCTCTCCAAG
>JBDKGV010000079.1:0-14520 GCA_039798005.1 Fibrobacterota bacterium | reverse complement strand
GTCCTTGAACTTGCGGTAGACCGAGGCGAAGCGGACATAGGCCACCTCGTCCAGGCCTTGCAGCTCCTTCATCACCAGCTCACCGATGAGCTGGCTGGAGACCTCGCTCTGACCCAATGAGTGCAGCAGGCTCTCGACCCGGTCGACCAAGGCATCCATCTGGCGCACGCCGATTGGACGCTTCTTGCACGAGGTCATGACGCCGCGCTGGATCTTGTCGCGCTCGAAGGCTTCTCGGCGACCATCGGACTTGACCACGACCATCGAAACGGATTCGATGTACTCGTAGGTCGTGAATCGCTTGCCACATCCCAGGCACTCGCGCCTGCGGCGGATGGCTCGACCTTCCTTGGCCGCTCTGGAATCGACCACCTTGTCATCAGGATATCCACAGTATGGGCACAACATGGGATCAAAGGATAACACAAGATGCAGGATGATTGGCGCTGGAATTCACCAAATGTCGAACGAGATGGGATTGAACCCATCGATTTGCACGCAGTTTTCGTTGAAAACTCGGCTGGCCTCAGGAATACATCGTGAACGCAGGCTCGCGGATGGGGGGGAAGGTTGGTACCTTTGCCATCACTATGCCAGTTCTGGACTATGACGCACTGACCAATGGAGTGACGCAGGAAGAAGCCATGGAGCGGGTCTGGAAGGCCAAGGCGACGCTGGGAAGTCGCCTGACCATCCTTGGCCATCACTACCAGGCCGATCCGATCGTCGCCGCCTCCGACATCACGGGTGATTCGCTGGAGCTCTCGCGCCGCGCCGCCAAGGTGGAATCGGAATTCATCGTGTTCTGCGGCGTGCATTTCATGGCAGAGACCGCCGACATGCTGACAGCCTCTCATCAGAACGTCATCCTGCCCGATCTTGCCGCCGGATGCAGCATGGCTGACATGGCCGATGGACCGATGCTCGCCACGTGCTTGGAATACCTGATCGATCTGGGCATCGATGTCCTGCCGATCACCTACGTGAATTCCTCGGCTGCCGTCAAGGCGATCGTCGGACGCCATGGAGGCACCGTCTGCACGTCCACCAATGCACCCAAGATCGTGCAGTGGGCCTTGGGGCAGGGCAAGACGGTGGTCTTCGTCCCCGACCAGCACTTGGGGCGCAACACCTCGTTCCGCTTGGGCGTGTCGCTGGAGCAGATGCCTTTGTGGGACCCGTCCGTGTACGACGGCGGACAATCCGAGGCGACCTGGAAAAACGCCCGTGTGATCCTCTGGAAAGGGCATTGCTCGGTCCATACTCGCATGACGCTTGGCGATGTCGAGCGGATTCGCAAGGAAGAGCCGGATCGCAAGATCATGGTGCACCCCGAATGCACGTTCGAGGTCACCCAAGCCGCCGACCTCGCCGGTTCCACAAGCTTCATCATCAACACCTTGGCGGCGGCGGAAGCCGGCTCCCGGTGGGCTGTGGGCACCGAAGTCAATCTGGTCGGACGCATGGCCCAGCTCCACAAGGACAAGGACATCGTGCCGCTCTCTCAAATCCAGTGTCTGTGCAGCACGATGTTCCGCATCGATCCATGGCATTTGATGTGGGTGCTGGAAAACCTGGTCGCCGGGGAAGTGGTGAACCGGATCACGGTCGATCCCGATACCCGCCGCGATGCCCTGCTTGCCATCGAACGCATGCTGGAGCTCTCATGAGGCGCCTTGCATGGGCCGTCGCCCTCTTGGGATTGGGCTTGTCCGGATGCGGGCAAGAAGAGTCCCATCTGCCGGGCAAGACCAAGATCGCCGTGAGCACGCCCCCCGTCGCGGGGCCGGAGTCGTTGCATGTCGCCGCCGCCACGGGTCCCATGGCATGGCTGGTCTGTCAGGTGGCCGGGGCGCCGTGCCAAGCGACCGTACTGGTTCCTTCCGGGGCGAGTGCGCACACCTTCGAGCCCAAGCCCTCGCTCCTGTCCGAGCTGCGCAAGTCCCAAGTGTATTTCTCCTCGGGGCTTGCCTTCGAGGAAGGCTGGGTGCCACGGCTGAAGTCCGGTCACCCGTCCCTCAAGGTCGTGGCTCTCCAATCCGCCGAAGCCTTGCCGTCGGAGGATCACGATCATGGCCACGGGGAGCGCAACGATCCCCATGTATGGTCTTCACCGCGTTCCATGCTCTCCATCGTGGATTCGATCTCGCTTGCCTTGACCCGCAATTGGCCGGATCAGACCGATCGCTTTCAGCTCAATCGCGACAGCACGCGGGCCCGCTTGCTGCGCTTGGATACCTTGGTTCGCCGCGAGCTCGCCCCCTTTTCCGGCAAGCATTTCTACATCAACCACCCCGAACTTGGCTATCTCGCGCATGACTACGGCTTGATCCAAGAGCCCTTGGAAGAGGGGGGCCGCGAGCCGAGCCTCACCTTCCTTCTCAATGCGCGCAAGGTCGCCCGGGTCCAAGGCATCCGTGCCGTCTTCGTGCAGGGATCCTACGGAGTGCGCACGGCGCAGGCGTTGGCCAGGGAGCTGAACGTGCCCTTGGTGGAGATCGATCTCTACGCCACCCCTTGGGACAGCGCCATCGTGCGGGTGGCGCGTCAATTGGCGTCGAATCTGTGACCCCAGCCTTTTCCCTGAAAGGGATCCGGGTCGGTTACGGGGACATACCGGTGCTGGATCACGCCAACCTGACCTTGGAGGTCGGTGGGGTCCTGGGCATGATCGGTCCCAACGGAGCGGGCAAGAGCACCATCCTTCGCGTGCTCCTTGGGACTCTCGTGCCAAGCGATGGCCATGTGGAAGTCCTGGGGACGACCCCGACGAAGGCGCGCCCGCGGGTCGGTTACGTACCGCAGACCCATGCCGTGGAACGCAATCTCCCGGCCACGGTCACCGAGCTTGTCTTGACAGGATTTGTCGGACTGCTTCCGTTCTGGAGGAATCCCGGCAAGGCCGAACGCGAACTGGCCGACCAGTGGTGCGCCCGGTTGCGCATCGACCATCTGCGTACGCGTTCCTTGCGCGAACTCTCCGGCGGGCAATTGCAGCTCGCCCTCGTGGCACGCGCCCTGGTGCGCGAACCCGAGCTTCTGCTCCTGGATGAACCGACCGCCAACGCCGATGCCCGCGCCGAGGCCAACCTGTTCCAGCAGCTGGAGGAGGTCTGCCGCGATCGCACGGCCGTGCTGGTTTCCCACGACGTGGGGGTCCTCTCGCGCCATGTGCGCTCCATCGCCTGCGTGGGCGCTGGAACCATCGTCCATCATGAGGGAAACGAGATTCCCACCGATGCCTTGGAGGAGATCTACGGCTGCCCCGTGGACCTCATCGCCCACGGCCACCCTCATCGCGTGCTGGCCGACCATTCCGGCTGTTCCCATGAGCACGGGGGGAGCCCATGAACTTGGATCCCTTCCTGGTCTCGGCGTTGGTGGCCATCGCGCTGGCCTCCATCGCCACGGGCATCGTGGGCACGCTGTCGGTCGCCAACCGGATGGTCTCGATCGGCGGTGGCCTTGCCCATGCCGCCTATGGAGGCCTTGGCATCGCCTTCCTGTTGGGCTGGACCCCTCTTCCCGTCACGATTCTTTTCACGGTGATTTTCGCCCTTTCCTTGGAATGGCTGCAAGGGCGCCTGCGCGACCAGGCCGACACCCTGACCGGCGTGCTCTGGTCGATGGGCATGGCGGTGGGAATCCTGGCCGTGGATCTTTCGCGCCGCTATGCGGGCGATCTCTCCGCCATCTTGTTCGGCAGCCTGCTTGCAATCCCGCGTGAGGACCTCATCGCGCTTGCGATCCTGGATTGCCTGCTGGTCCCTGCGGCCTTCCTGTTTCGTCGGGCCTTGCTTGCCCAGGCGCTGGATCCCGAATTCGCCGAAGTTTCCGGCTTGCCGGTTCGTTGGATCAAGCGGGCGATGCTGGTGGTGATCTCCCTGTCGGTGGTGCTTCTGATGCGCGTGGCGGGCCTTGTCCTGATGGTGGCCCTGCTCTCGATCCCGGGCGCCTTGGCCCTGCGCTTCAGCCGCAGTCTTGGCGTGGCCATGCTGCTGGGGGCGGTCTTCACCTTCGCGTTCGGAATCGCAGGCCTTGCGCTTTCGTGGCGGTTCGACCTCTCCTCGGGAGCGGCGATCATCGCCGTGGCCGGAGTCACCTACCTTGCGGTCGCGCTGGGTTCCCGTCGCGGATAAGGAAACATCCCCAATGCCTCCCTGCCTTTACCATCCCCACGAGATCTCCTTGCAAGGGCATGCGGATGCCGTGGTACGGCTGCGCGCGTTGCTGGAAAATGCCTTTCCGGCCTCCCGTCGCGTGGCCAGCATCCATCACAGCGCGGCAGCCTTGGTGCAACCGGAGATCGACGGGCATGTGGTTCGGCTGGACCTTGCGGGAACGGTTTCACGTTGGGAGCTGCCCGCCCATCCCGACCCTGCGCTTTTGAGCCAGCTTTCTGCCAGTGCCGACCTTGCGCTCTTGCAAGGCACCAGTTCACCGGGCTCCTTGAAGCTCATGGTGGTGGATGCCGAAACGCCCATGGAGGCGATGGTCGGGGCGGTGGCCTTGGTGGGCGACGTGCCTCCGGAGCGGACCCCTCCTGGTGGGATTCCATTCTTTCATCCTTCCGAGATCGAAGAATTGGCTGCCTACCTGGAGGATCTCGTTCAGACCAATGTGCGGGAAAAACCGTTGCTTGGCTTGGTGGCCGGAAATCGCAGCCCTGATGCGGTCACCGAATTGGCAAGCTTCCTCGATGGACTGGTGGCGGCGGCCTTCGTGGTGAGTGATGTGGCCTCGTCCGCCTTGCTGCCTTCGTGGGTCCGGCCCATGAACCGCAGCTTGGGAGGGGTGGGCTTTGTCGGCGACCTGATCGAGGCGGCATCCGCCTTGCCGGGAAGCGGTCTTCTGGTCATCTCCGGGCGCGAAGGTGAAATGCCCACACGGCAGGCGGTGGAACACCTGATCGAAGCGCGTGATCCCTTGGCCGATGCCACGGCCTTCCGGGGTTCCGAGGACAGCCTGCCACGCAACGGTGCGGTGCTGTGGGAGGCCAAGGGGCTGATGCGGCTGTGGAGCTTCCTGGGTACCGGTCTGCGATGCCCCCAGCGCATCCTCAACCAGTGCCGTACCAATCTGGTCGAACCGCTCTAGTCCGGATCCGTTGGCGGGTCTTCGATCCGGCGCGATCGTGCCACCTCCCGGCGCCACCGGGACAGCGGCTGGGCAGGAAAGCCCCCGAGCTGGGTGCCGTCGGGCCAAGGGCGGGTGACCCCGGCGCGAGCCGCCACCACGCACCGCTCGCCCAGACGCACATGGTCGGCAAAGCCCGCCTGACCACCCACGACGCAGTGATCGCCCAAGGTGACCGATCCCGAGAGTCCCACCTGGGCCGCGATCCGGCAATGGGCTCCGACCCGGCAATTGTGCCCGATCTGCACCTGCGCGTCGATATGACAAAAACTGTCAATCGTCGTGGGGTCCAGAAGCCCGGCCGCGATGTTGCACTGCGGCCCGATGCGCACGCCTTCCCGCAGGTGCACACCGGCATGGTGCGGCATCGGGGCATGGGTGTCGCCGAGCTGGATCAAGCCGAAGCCTTCGGAACCCAGCACGGTGTGCGATCCGATATGACAGTTCTTGTCAACCACCGTCCCGGGATGGAGGACGGCCCCGGGCTCCAGGACGCACTCCTCACCGACTTGCACGCGCGCATGGATCACCGTGCCGGGGGAAAGGCGGGCCGTGGGACTGACCACGGCGTGCGGATGGATGCGCGCTCCCAAGGCATGGGCACCGAACCGCGCCACGACTTCGGCATCGGAAAGCCATCCGGGTTCGGGGCATGCGGGCGCGCACGGGCCGTCCAGGAGCATCTTCAGGGCGAAGCGAGGTGACGGGTGGACGAGAAGCGTCCGGCCTTGCAGCGGCTGGCAAAGGCTCTCAGGGCAGAGGAACGCCCCGGCTTGACTGGCCCACACCCGCGAGGGGCGGGTGCCTTCGTCCACAAACGAAAGATCCCCGGAGTCGGCGGACTCCAGGGATCCAAGGCGTTTCAGCAGGATGTCCGCGCCCACCAGGTCTGCTCCAAGGCTCAGCGCAAGTTCGCCAGCCGTGCGCAAGAGGGGCAGCGGCATGGGCTTATTTGGCGGTGGGAGCCAGCGGAGCGGTGCCCGTGCTGCCACCGAAGTCCGCATTCAGACGATCGACGACTTTTTGGGTGAGATCGGCATCGTCCTTCCAGTAGAACACCGAGCCGGTGGCGCGGTCGAACACGAAGTCGTACCCCTCGGCCTTGGCGACAACCTGGACCGTGGTGCGGATCTTCTGGATGATCGGGGTGGTGAACTTCTCGTTCTCCTTGAGGACCTTGCCGTCCTTGCCGTACAGGGTGGAGACCAGCTTCTGCAAGTCGGCTTGCTTCTGCTGGAATTGGGCCTGAAGGCTCTTCTTCTTGTCTTCGGAAAGCATCAGGCTCTGCTTGGATGCCTTTTCCTGCAAGGACTGGAGTTCCTTCTGGCGATCGGCGACATCCTGTTCCCAGACGGCGACCTGCTTGTCATACTTGGCCTGGGCTTCCTTGGTCCCCAGATAGCCTTCGAAGACCGCCTTGGAATCGACGATGGCGATGCGCGGGCCGTCGGCAGCCTGGGCCACGGCAAGAGCGGAGAGAGCGATCAGAGCAATGCGACGAATCATGGTTGGATTTCTCCTTACATTCCGGTTTCGATCACGAAATTCGCGACCCAAGGGTTGGTCATACGGTAGGGCTGGCCATAGGAATCTTCCTGTGCATCAAAGCCGTAGCCGAAGTCGAAGCCCAGAATGCCCATCATCGGGATCTGGAGACGGAAGCCAAGGCCGACGTCGCGCTTGAGGTCGGCCGGGTCGATTTCAAGCCAAGGGCTTTCCAAGGAGCCGGTCGGGTCGTTGTAGATGGACTTGCGGGAGGAACGCCCAAAGACGTTGCCCGCATCGGCAAAGCCGACCACGTAGAAGATGTTCTCGGCCACCGGCACGCGCAGTTCGGCGGAGGTCGAAAGGTAGGAGCGACCCATGCGTGACGAACCGATCGAGCCGGGATTGTAGCCGCGCAGCTTGCCGGCGTAACCCAGCATGCCACCCATGCGGTACAGGTCGCTTGCCTGCATCTTGTCGCCTTGGAGGATGCCGCCGTTGGCCTCGATGCCAAGGACGACCTTCCAGAAGGTGGGGAACCACCATTTGGCGGAGGTCGTGGACTGCGAGTAGTCGAAGTCGCCGCCAAGCACGCCACCGACCTTGCGCCAGGAAAGCGAATACACGCTGCCTTGGGTCGGGAAGACGGGCAGGTCCTTGTCGTTTCGCGAGAGGTTGAACGACACCGAGCTTTCCACACCGTCATCGATGAGGTAGCCGGTGCGGTGGGCAGCATACTGCGAGCCGTAACGGTTCTGCGAGATGGTGTAGCCCGCGCCGACCGAGAAGTAGTCGTCAGGCCACTTCAGGCGACGGCTCAGGTTCGAGGAAAAGCCGTAGCTGGTGAAGTCGTAACCGCTGGTGTACTGGTCCACCGTATGGGTGTAGAAGACGCTTCCTCCCAAGCCTGTGGGAGTGTCGAAGAGCCACGGCTCGGTCACGCCGAACTTGTAGGTCTGGTTGTACTGTCCGAACTGCAGCGAGATGTCGACCTTCTGGCCGCGTCCGAAGATGTTGGGGATCTGCAGTCCCAAGGTTCCGGTGAGACCGTCGTTCTGGCTGTAGGCGGCACCGGCGGAGAATGTGCCTGTGCCCTTCTCCTTTTCCGTGACCTTGAAGACGACGTTGATGTCGCCTTCCTTCTCGGTGGGCCGGATGTCAGGGACGACGGCATCGAAGTAGTTCAGCTGCATCACTTCGCGCTGGGAACGCAGCAGCGAACTCTGGTGGTACAGGTCTCCGGGGAAGATCTTGAGCTCGCGACGCACGACCTTGTCGCGGGTCTTGGTATTGCCCTCGATCAGCACCTCGGACACGATGGCCGGTGGGCCTTCCTTGACGTAGTAGAGCACGTCGACGATGCTGTCCCGGTAGCTCTTGACGGGATTGATCTGGACGAACAGACGGCCTTCCTCGCGATAGAGGGCGGCGATCTGCTGCTCTTCCGCATCCAGCTTGAGTCCATTGAGGACCTCGCCGGAATCGATCAGAAGCTGGGTGCGCAACTGGCGCTCGTTGAAGAGATCCTGCCCGGAGAAGCTCACCTTGCCGCGGCGGTAGCGGCGGCCTTCGGTCAGGTTGATGTTCACGTCAAGGCGCTTGCCCGATCCGCTGTAGAACACCGAATGGGTATCGATCCTGGCGTCGAGGTATCCCTTTTCGCGATAGAGGTCGCGGATCTTCTGCAGGTCGTTGTTGAGGGTGTCCTCGTGAAAGAGGGCGGAACGCCACCAGCGTTTTTCCTTGGTCTCCATCACATCCAGGATGTCGTCGCGCTCGATCTCCTTGTTGCCGGTGACGTTGATGTCGCGCACACGGACCTTGGAGCCTTCTTCGATGGTCCAGGTGAGCGGAATCCGTCCGGTCTTGGAGTCGGGAGTGCCGCGCTTGGGCTCGATGGTGGCCAGTCGATAACCCTTCTCGAGGTACAAGGCCTTCATGGCATTGCGGTCGCGCTCGATGGCGGCAGGGGAAAGGACTGCCCCTTCGGAAAGCTTGGTGGCCTCCTTGAGCTCCTTCTCGTTGAACTCGTCGTTCCCCGAGAACTTGATGGCGCCCGACACCGGATTCTCCTGCACGGTCACGACCGCGACGACGCCGTCCTTGCCCGCTTGAAAATCGATCGAAGCATCGGCAAAGAGCTGGGTTCCAAGCAGTTGGCGAAGGCTTTCCCGGGAACGGTCGGAAAGGGCCGCATCGGTCAGAGTGTCACCAAGTGCGAACTTCAGGCCATTGCGGACGTAGGAAGTGTCCACGCTGCGCAGACCTTCGATGCGAACCGCTTCGATGCGGGAGCGGGTCGGAGCCGGGGCCTCCTGGGCAAGGCTGGCGCTACCGGCAAGCAAAGCCAAGACGATGGCCGGGGGAGCCGAGGGCCGCAAAAATGATTCAGGCTTGTTCAATCCGTGTCTCCATCAACTGTGGGAAGAAGGCAAACTAGTCACTATGGACGCAGGGAAACACATCTTGATTCACTGCAAATGCGCCGCGATGGAAGATTCCACCTGGCGGGCGAGTTCCTTGTGGTCGTGGGTGCCGCTGGAAAGGTCGATCGGATCCAGGATGGTCAGATGGATCGTGCCGGGGAAAAGCCGGAAGCCTCGCTTGTTCAGGATCCGTCCGGTTCCACTGATGGCGACCGGGACCAGCGTCATGCCGCGGTCCGTTGCGATGTGGAAGGCGCCGTTCTGGAACGGAAGCAGCTTGTCGTCCACGGAACGGGTGCCTTCGGGGAAGATGCAGAAATCCGTTCCCATGTCCAAGGAGTCCTGAATTCGCTGCGGAGTCTTCATCCGGTCGCGCCGATCGCTGCGATCGACAAACACGCATCCCATCTGGCCCATGGCCCATCCGAAAAGCGGCCAGGAGGCGATCTCCTTCTTCGCGAGGAAGGCGGGAAAGCGCAACCATCCCATCATCAGCATGATGTCCAGGAAGCTCTGGTGGTTGGAAGCGAAGAGGTACGACTTGTCCTTTTCCAGCTTCTCGTAACCTTGGCGGACGACCTTGATCCCGAAGACGGGAAAGGCGATCCGGGAGTACCAGCAACCGACATGCTTCATCCAGATCGGCTTGTGGAAAATGGCGGAAGCCAGGATGGCCCAGAAGCCGATCAGGACGACCGAGCCGAAGACCAGCGACAGGAACACGATGGCGCGAATTCCGGCCAAAAACCTCACAGGCGGCAGTTCTCCACGGAGTACTGGAGGATGGCATGCGCTCCGAGATCTTCCAAGGTGTCCATCACCTCGTTGAGGCTCTTGGTCGGGACCAAGGCGCGCACGGCGCACCAGGCGGGATCCTCAAGGCTCATGATGGTCGGGGAGTTGAAGCCGGGAGTGATCTTCTCGGCCTCGGGCAGCTTCTCGCGAGGGATGTTGTATTCCACCAGGCGCCAGGTCTGGGCGATGATGGCTCCGCGCAGGCGGCGCACCAGTTGGGTGATCTCGGGATTGTCGGCGTGTTCCTTGCCAGCAACAAGGACGGTCTGGTACTTCCCGATCTCCTCCAGGATGGCAAGGCCGTTGTCGCGCAGGGAATTGCCGGTCTCGGTGATGTCCACGATGGCATCGGCAAGGCCCAGCGGCACCATGGCCTCGGTCGATCCGCCCACTTCGACGATGCGCGGGGTCGCCCCGAACTTTGCGCAGAAGGTGCGGGTGATGTTGGGGAAGGAGGTCGCGATGGTCTTGCCATCCAAGTCCTTCACGCTCTTGATGTCGCCCTTCTCGGGAACGGCCAGCACGATGCGGCAGTGGCCCAGGTCGAGCTTGAGGAGCTCGATGACTTCCGCTCCGGTCTCGGCGATGATGTCCTGGGTGGCCACACCGATGTCCAGGACGCCCGCGGCGACCAGAGGTGCGATGTCGTCCGTGCGCAGCAGGACGACCGAGGCGTCGGTGCCGGGGCAGGGGATGCGCAACGAGCGGCCGTCGGCCCGGAACTTGTAACCCGCGAGCTTGAACAGGGCGGTGATGGGCTCGTTTAGGCGGCCCTTGCTGGGAATGCCGATCTGGATCACTGGGACTCCTTGGTGCGCGAATTCTTCTCGTCGATGCCCGAGGTGCCGAAGCGCCGGGCGAGCTCGGCCAGGACATCGGCCCCGGTACGACCCTTGTGGTGCAGGAGGACCATGGTGTGGAACCACAGGTCCGCGGTCTCGGCGACCAGGTGGTCGGTGCCGTCCTCATGGGCGGCCTCGATGGTCTCGCAGGATTCCTCGACCACCTTGGCCAGGATCTTCGGGAGACCCTTCGAGAAGAGCTTGGCGGTGTAGGAGGAGGACGGGTCGGCGGCCTTGCGGGCGGCCAGGACTTCGTCCAGCGATTGGATCATGCCGGTCAGCTCCGGCTTGCTGGTTTCCATGATTTCCTCAAAGGTAGCTTTGTCAGTTGGCACCCTTGCCTGTGAACACGACCCACACGGTGCGGAACATGATCTGGAGGTCAAGGGCGATGGACATGTGCTCGAAATACCACAGGTCGGCGGCGACCTTGCGCTTGACATCCTCGATGGAGCTGTCGTAGGCGAGCGTGACCTGGGCCCAACCGGTGAGGCCGGGCTTCATCTTCAGGCGGCGGACGTAGAGAGGGACCTCGTTGCGCAGCTTCTCGATGAAGTACTCGCGTTCGGGGCGGGGGCCCACCAGCGACATGTCGCCCTTGAGGACGCACCAAAGCTGCGGAACTTCATCAAGGCGGGTCTTGCGAAGCAGCTTCCCGATCGGAGTGATGCGCGGGTCCTTCTTGCCCGCCCACTGGGGGCCGGCCTTCTCGGCGTCCACCCGCATGGTGCGCAGCTTCCAGACCCAGAACCGCCGTCCGTACTGGCCGATGCGCTCTTGGGTGTAGAAGACGGGGCCGTGACTTGTCAGTTTGATGGCGACCATCACCAGGAGAAAGATCGGGGCGATCAGGGACATGATGGCGATTGATGCGGAAATGTCGATCATCCGCTTCATCCCGGCTTGCCAAGTCGGCATGTGATCCGGGTAGAGCTCCAGCAGATCGGTGGCAAGCACGGTCCCGGTGCGCAGATGGCCGCTCACCACATCGAACAGGTCGGGGATCAGGAAGATCCGGACATTGACTTCTTCCAGGATTGCCAAGATCTGGAGGATCTCATTGTGGGAATCGGTTTCCTGGGAGATCACGACGTGCTTGACGTTGTGCTTGCGCACGATCTCACACACCTGCTCCAAGTTGCCAAGGATCGGGAACGTCCCTCCGTTGCCATCCCGACGCTGGGGAAGCCGCGAAATGAAGCCGATCGGGCGCATTCCAAGCCGTGGCTTGTGCAGCAGTTCGCTGGCGGCCCGATGTCCGCGGGTGCTTGCGCCGATGATCAAGGTGTTCTCCAGGCCGATCCCGCGACTCACGAGCTTGCGTGTGGCGCTTTGGATGATCATGCGCCCAGCGCCCAGGAGAACGAGGTTCAGGATGCCGAAGCTTGCGGCCGTGATGACGCGGGCGGGAGTCAGACCCAGCGAGATGTGCCCGTTGAGGGTGCTTTGGATCGCATCCGAGCCGGAGAGGGCGACCAGCAGAAGCGCCGTCCCGAGGAAGCTGGCGCGAAAAAGGCAGAACAGGTGCTTGGTGCGCGACACCAGGAACCAATCCCGGTAGAGCCCGAAGAACTGATGCCACACCATCACCAAGGCCGCAAGCAGGATGCCCTGGTCGAACTGAAGGGACAGGCCCATCGACGATGTGTCGGGCATCCCGAGATGTCCGCGCATCCTGACCATCCCCAAAAATGCAAGCAGGGACAGCAGGAAATCGCTCAGGATGATGGCTGCCCGTTCCAGCGGGCGAAGTGGACTCATTCTTCCAAGCCTCTGTCGTAGAAGCGCAGGACGACCGAGGAACCCGCGCTGTCGGACAGGGCGTCGATGCGGGCGATGGCGCGTTGCACCGCATCCTCGTTGGCGGCATGGGTGTGGAAGATCATGGCGCACTTCCCGGATTCGTCCGCTTCGTGCTGGATCATCTCGGCGACCGAGACGCCTTCTTCGCCAAGGATCGTGGCGATCTGACCAAGGACCCCAGGACGATCCTGGACGGCCAGGCGCAGGTAGTACCGGCCTTGGGCCTCGCTCAAGGGACGCAAGGTCGCATTGCCTTGGCCAAACCAGGAAAGGTCCAAAGGCTTGAGGCCGGAAAGGATCTGTCGGGCGGCATCGGCGATGTCGGCGCAGACCGCGGAGGCCGTGGGAAGACGCCCAGCGCCCTTGCCGTACAGGAGGGTCTGGCCTGCCGTGGTGCCATCGATGAAAACGGCATTGTATGCGCCCTGGACGCTTGCCAGCGGATGCTCGTGCGGCACGAGGCACGGATGCACACGGGCATCCACGCGATCGCCGTCGAGTTCGACTTGGCCCAGCAGGCGGATGACGCAACCCAGCTCCTCGGCGGCTTCGATGTCGGCGATGGTGATGCGGGAAATGCCCTCCACATGCATGTCGTTGAAGTCCACGCGCTTGCCGGCGCACAGGCTTGCGAGGATGGCGACCTTGTGAGCCGCATCGTAGCCTTCGACATCGAAGGTGGGGTCGGCTTCGGCATACCCGAGCGCCTGGGCTTCGGCCAAGGCCTCGGCGTAGTCCATGCCGCTCTTTGCCATGCGGGAGAGGATGAAATTGGTGGTGCCGTTGATGATGCAGGCAAGGCTTGATGCCTCGCTGCCGGAGTAGGCGTCGCGCAAGGTGCGGATCACCGGAATGGCGCCACCGACCGATGCCTCGAAACGGATCTCGGTGCCATGCTTTGCGGCCAAGGGGAAGATCTCGGCCCCGTGCTTTGCAAGCAAGGCCTTGTTGGCCGTGACCACGGGCTTGCCCAGTTCCAAGGCGCGGCGGTACCAAGGCATCGGGATGTCGTAGCCTCCGGCCACCTCCACCACGATCTTCACGGCAGGGTTTTCCACGAGGCTCATGGCGTCGTTGGTGACGGAAAGTCCCATGGCCTGGAACGGGGCTGTCTCACTGGGAAGGCGTGCCGCCACCTGGACCAGCTCAAGAGGCATTCCTGCGGCGCGGGAAAGGGAGGCGGTCCGGGTGCGAAGGATCTCCACGACTCCGGAGCCGACGGTGCCCAATCCGATGATGCCAATGCCGATCGATTCCATGTTCATTCCTTCGTCGTGTGCTTTGCCCAGTGAAGAGAGGTTTGCAAAAATGCACGATTTTGGCTGGTTCGCGGGTCTTTGGTATGGCTTTTCTGTTGAGGACTGCTTCCACAAGCCAAAAGCATTCCGTCGTGTCGATGCGGATGCATCGCACAAGTGCCTGTCACTCAAGGAAATGAAGCCGGTTGCATGTCGTGCCGCCGTGCTTCAGGAATGGTGACACTGAAATCGAGGTATTGATTTCTGCCAACAAGAAAGTAGATTTGCGCCCCTGCATTCACCATAAAGGGCATTTCAGCATGAAAACCGTCACTCTTTCCGAAAAGCAGGTTCCGCGGAAGTGGTTCGTGGTCGACGCCAAAGACGTCGTCCTCGGACGCCTGGCCTCCCGCGTAGCCCACATCCTTAAGGGCAAGCACAAGCCTGCGTATGATACCCACCATGACATGGGCGACCATATCATTGTGATCAACGCAGAAAAAGCCAAGCTCACGGGCGACAAGTTCACCACCAAGACCTACTTCCGTCACTCCACCTACCCGGGTGGTGGCAAGTTGGTCACCTATCAGCACCTGCTGAAGAAGGACGTGGAGAAGCCCATTCGCAAGGCCGTTTGGGGCATGCTTCCGAAGAACACCCTTGGCCGTCGCATGCTTCTGAAGCTGCACGTCTATGGTGGCTCGGAACATCCGCACGTCGCACAGAAGCCAGAGACCCTGGACATCACGAGGATTTGATTCCATGACCACACCCACCAAGACTCAGAAGACCGGC
>JBDKGV010000078.1:0-14615 GCA_039798005.1 Fibrobacterota bacterium | reverse complement strand
GTACGGTCGCTCGTATTCCACTTCAAGGCTGGAGAGTCGCGCCCAGGCGATGGTGCGCTTCTTGATGGAGCGGGCCAAGGCCAAGGCTTCCGGTGGCTCGGGAACCTCGCGCGACAAATCCTTGCGCGCCTGCAACCGCTCCATCTCCGTCACGGAAAGCATCCCGATCCCGGGGCTTCGCTCGAATTCCTGACGCGACAGGTCATTGGCCATCTGGACAAGATCCGGGTGTTGGCTCACCCAACCGGCGAAATGGATCACCCGCAAGGGGTCCTTGGCAAGGATCAGCGAGGGCAGCACGGCAAGGAGGAGTAGGCGGCGCATAGCCAACAACCTAATCACTCCACAGGCGAAATGTCGGCATCCTCTGGTGGGATCAATCCCTTTTCCTTGAGTCGCGATTCAAGTTCGGCCGTCATCTTGGCCGGATTGCGCAACAGCACTCCCGCTTGACTGATGGCTTCCTCGACCCATTCCTCCGGGTAGCGCTCCTGCCACGACTCCATCAAGGCGCCGGTTTCGGCTCCAGGTGGAAGGCCTCGCTTCAGTTCCAACGCCATCCCGAGCGCCAGACGCAACCCCAAGCCGCGATGGCCATCGGCCCGTTCGGCGATCAAGGCGTCCAAACGCGCGATGCGCTCCTCCAAGGCTTCGGTCGGACTCAAGCCGCCGCGCTCTTGGCTGCCAACACGATACGGGTGGTCGGGCGCTCCGAACTGGCGGTGGCCGGTGCCGGAGGAGTCTCCAACCGGGCAAGCGAAAGCGCCTTGGCAAAGGGAGAACTCTCCCATTCCACCACGGAATGAAGGCTCACACCGTTCAGGACCAGCACGTGACGGAATCCTTCGATCCCCTCCGCCCCGGTGGCCTCGATGCGTCCGACGCCTTCACTGACAATCTGGGCGTCCCAGCGCTTGCGGGCCATGCCATGCACCAAGGTATGGCGAAGCACGGGCTTCCCTTCGACAAGATGCCGTTCCACCACCAAGGTCGGCTCGGCCGTCAAGGTGATGGCGCGATAGGCCGGGGCAAGCATCTGCTCAAGGGACATGCCTTCGGGGAGGGCGCAACGATGCTCAAGACGATCCATGGTTTGAAAAATACTAAAAACCACAATCCCTGCGGAGATTCCCTGCACAAGATTCCACAAGACACGCACAAGCCGAGTATGCAATCGCGTCTCGATTGCTTACTTTCCTGAATATGAAGCTCTCCACACGACTCAGCCTTGCGGCCACGCTCCTTGCCATGGCTTCGTGCCAGAAAAAGGATGACACCATCAAGATCGGCCTCACCGGCGTCCAGACCGGACCCGACGCCGCCATCGGCACCGCTCCGATCAACGGATCGAAGCTTGCCATCGAGGAGTGGAACGCCAAGGGCGGAATCCTTGGCAAAAAAATCGAGATGGTGGTGCGCGATGACGAGGGCAAGCCCAAGACGGCCACCGCCGTGGCGCAGGAATTGATCTCGGCCGGAGTCTCGGCCGTGGTGGGCCACTTCAACTCCGGTTGCTCGATCCCGGCAAGCGAGGTCTACAACCAGGCGGGCGTCCTTCAGATCACCCCGGCATCCACCAACCCCCAGCTCACCGAACGCGGCTTCCAGAACACCTTCCGCATCTGCGGACGCGACGACCAGCAGGGCATCGTGTCCGCGGCCTTCGCCCGCGACACCCTCAAGACCCAAGTCATCGCCGTGCTCAACGACAAGACCGCCTATGGCCAGGGCATCGCCGATGTGTTCAAGAAGACCTTCGAGACCAAGGGCGGCAAGGTCGCCGTCTTCGAGGGCGTGGGAACCGAGGAGAAGGACTTCCGCGGTGCGATCGCAAGCATCCAGAAGTCGGGTGCCACCGCAGTGTATTGGGCCGGCATGTTCGTGCAGGGCGGAATCCTCTACAACCAGCTTCGCGAGGCCGGCTTCAAGGGCGCGCTCCTGGGCGGCGACGGGATGTTCGACAACGAATTCCACAAGACCACCCAAGGCAAGGCCGACTCCGTGTTCCTGACCTTCGGCCCCGATTACAACGCCAAGCCTGAGGCCCAGGAATTCCTGAAGAAGTACCGTGCGAAGTTCGGACCGGAGGGCAGCTACTCCATCTACGGGTACGACGCCGCGAACGTCCTTCTGTCCGCCATGGCCAAGGCCGGCACGACCGACGCCAAGGCCGTCTCGCAGGCCTTGCGCAGCCAGTCCTGGAAGACCTTGGGCGGAGACGTCTCCTTCGACGCCAAGGGCGACCTCACCGCCGCCGGGTACGTGATCTGGACCGCGCGTGGAGGCAAGTTCGTTGCCCGCTGATCCGATGGTGCAGGTCCTGATCAACGGGCTTGCCCGCGGATCGGTCTACGCACTGGTCGCCTTGGGCTACACGATGGTGTATGGAATCCTTGGCATGATCAACTTCGCCCACGGCGAGGTCTTCATGCTGGGGATGTTCGGAGTCGTCTTCGCGCTGGGCCTTTGCACCACGCTTTGGGGGACGAGCCTTGCCTTGAACCTTGTGGTGGCCCTGGTCCTTGCCGTGCTTTTCGCGGCCGGATGGGGATGGGCCAACGAGCGCATCGCCTACCGCAAGCTTCGCGGGGCCAACATGCTCGCCCCGCTTTCCAGCGCCATCGGACTCTCGATCGTGCTGCAGAACTTCGTGATGCTCGCCGTCACCAAGGGGAAGGTCGACTTTCCCCATTTCTACAGCGACGCCTTCACCAAGACCCACTGGACCGTGCTGGGCGCGCGCATCACCTTGCTGCAACTCACCATGCTGGGCACCACGGCCATCCTGTGCCTCGGGCTGTGGTGGCTTATCCAGAAGACCCGCATCGGCATCTCGCTGCGCGCCACTTCCCAGGACCGGCTCGCCGCAAGCCTCATGGGGATCCGGGTGGACCGTTCCATCGCCGGAACCTTCATCCTGGGCTCGGCCTTGGCGGCGGTCGCCGGGGCCATGGTCGGCATGTACCAAGGCGTCCTGGCCTTCGATTCCGGTTATTCGGTCGGCCTCAAGGCCTTCACCGCGGCGGTTCTGGGCGGCATCGGCAACATTCCCGGCGCCGTGCTGGGTGGATTTCTGATCGGCATCAGCGAAGACCTCACCAGCTACTGGATCGGAAGCGACTGGAAGCAGACCAGCACCTTCGTCATCCTGATCCTGGTCCTGATCCTGCGGCCCCGAGGCCTGTTGGGAGAAAGGGTCTCGGACAAGGTATGAAGCATCGTACCCCCCTTTTCCTGACCCTGCTGGTCCTGGTCTTGACCGCACCGCTTTTGTGGTGGACCTTGGAAGGCGACTACTCGATCGGATCGGTGAAGCTCGCCTTCGCTCCCGCCCACGGCCTTGCCTTCTTCCTCAATCTCGCCCCGGCGCTTGCCTTGGGCGCTCTTGCCTTCGGCCTGGTCAAGCTTCGCGACCGCCTCCCCCGCTTTCGCATGCAGGGCAAGATCGAGAGCTTCAAGGAGAAACCTTGGGCCATTCCGCTGGTTCTCCTCGTCCTTTGGCTGCCCGGACTCTTCCTGGGCTCGAAGGGCCTTTCCCAAGCGACCTTCGCCGCCCAATACGTGATCCTTGCCGTGGGCCTGAACATCACGGTGGGCCTTGCGGGAATTCTCGTGCTCGGGTACTCGGCGTTCCTGGCCATCGGGGCCTATTCCTTCGCCATCCTGCAGCAATGGATCTGGCTGCCCTGGTGGCTGGCCCTGCCCGTGGGCTTCGCCACCTCCGCTTTGATCGGTTGGCTGGTGGCCCTGCCTTGTCTTCGCCTGCGTGGCGATTACCTCGCGCTGGTCTCCCTTGGCTTTGCCGAGGCGGTCCGTGAACTCCTGCGCAACGGCGGCGACCTCACTGGAGGCGACAAGGGGATCGTGATCCAGATGACCAACCGCATCCATGGCATCGGACCCTTCAGTTCCCAGCAGGTGGCATGGATGGGAGCGGCCACGCTTGCCTTGCTTTCCGTCGCGGTGGTCGACAGGATCTACCGTTCCCGCCTGGGACGCGCTTGGGTCGCCATCCGGGAGGACGAGATCGCCGCCGGATCGATGGGAATCCCGGTGGTTCGCATGAAGCTTCTGGCCTTCGCGCTCTCCGCAGGGTTCGCAGGTCTCGCAGGCGTGCTCTACGGTGGCTTCACCGTGTTCGTCGATCCTTCGGTGTGCACCTTCGAGGAATCGGTGCTCGTGCTTGCCATGGTGATCCTGGGAGGCTTGGGCTCGATCCCCGGCAGCGTGGCCGGTGCCATCCTCCTGTTTCTCGTGCCCACTTGGCTGCGCGACTGGTTCCCCGCCATGCAGGACTACCGCCTGCTCATCTTCGGCATGATCCTGGTCGCGGTGATGCTCACCAACCCCCAAGGACTTCTCGGATCGAGGCGCCATCGCCTCGAGATCGAGGAGGGCAAGCCATGACCCCCCTCCTTGAGGTCTCCCCGATCACCAAGCGCTTCGGCGGGCTGGTCGCCCTGCAAGGGGCGTCGCTTCGCATGGACGTCCCGTCCATCCACGCGGTCATCGGCCCCAACGGCGCCGGCAAGACCACCTTCTTCAATTGCCTCACCGGCATCTACACGCCCGATGGCGGATCGGTGAGGTTGGCTGGACAAGATCTGTCAAACTTGCCGACGCACGAGGTCTGCCGCGCCGGACTTGCCCGCACCTTCCAGAACATCCGCCTGTTCCCCGAGATGACCGTGCTGGAGAACGTCCTTTCCGGTCGCTTCGCGCACCTGCACACCGGACTCTTCGAAGCGATCTTCCGGACCCGCTCCTATCGGGACAAGGAATCCCGGGCACGCGCCCTTGCGCGCGATCTGCTGGAATCCGTGGGGCTTTCGCGTCACGAGAAGCAATGGGCGCGCAACCTTCCCTACGGCCTCCAACGCCGTCTGGAGATCGCCCGCGCCCTGGCCACATCCCCCAAGGTCATCCTCCTTGACGAACCCGGTGCCGGGATGAATCCTCAGGAAATCGAGGAGTTGATCGCCCTGATCGGGAAGATCCGCGACCAAGGCATCGGCATCGTCCTGATCGAGCACCACATGAAGCTGGTGATGGACCTTGCCGAATCGATCCTGGTGCTGGACCACGGCGAACCCATCGCCGCCGGAACCGGGATTGAGATCCGCAACGACCCGCGCGTGATCGAGGCCTACCTGGGCAAGGGAGCCTAGTTCCGACAATGCCCATCTACGAATACCTCTGCCGCGACTGCAACACGGTCTATCAGTTCTTCTCGCGCACCCTCTCGGTCAAGGCCCCGCCCCCCTGCCCCAAGGATCCCGTCCATCAGGAGCTGGAACGTCAGATGTCCGGCTTTGCCATCGGTGCCGCGGCCGCAAGCGTCGCAAGTCAAGAGGCCGGAGATCCGACTCCCGAGACGTTTGCGAAAATGGAGAACCTGATGGGACGCCTGGAGGGGATCGACGAGAACGACCCCAAGGCCATGGGACATCTGATGCGGGAAATGAGCGCCATCACCGGTGAGGGTGCTCACGACCCGGCGATGCAGGAGGCGATCCGTCGCCTCGAAGGGGGCGAGGACCCGGAAAAGGTCGAGGAACTGCTCGAAGGCCAATGGGACGAGGAGTCGCCGGGACCGGGCACGCACCGCACCGGTCCAAGTTTGGATTCATCGATCTACGACATGTGACCCGCCTGACCTTCACGACCAGGTTTCGCAATCCTTTCAGGTGTGTCAATCCCGGTGCGAAGGTCGCCTTCGCTTTGTACCTTGGGAGTCAGGCCGGAATCGTTTCGTGGCCGTCTTTGCCGAAAGGGAACCATCCGTGTCGCGTTTTTCCACCATTCTAGGAGCCGGCTCCGCACTCTGGGACATTCTCGCCCACGTTTCCGAAGACACCCTCGCCAGCCTTGGCCAGCCCAAAGGCGGCATGACCTTGATGGACGCCCAGGACCACACGGACCTTTTTTCGCGTCTGGATGGCAAGCTCTCCGGTGTCGAGGAAGCCGCTGGTGGCTCGGCCAGCAACACGATGCTGGGCTTGGCACGACTGGGCTCCAAGGCGGCCTTCATCGGTCGCCGCGGCGCGGATGCCCGCGGTGAGCTCCTTGAGAAGACCCTTCAGGGCCACGGTGTGGAGACCCGCCTCGCCGTGGACACGACTCCGAACGGCTGCGTGCTCTCGCTGGTCACCCCCGACGCCCAGCGCACCATGTTCACCTCCCTTGCGGCAGCCAGCAATTTCTGCGCGGCCGACGTCCATGCCTTGGACCTCCAAGGTGTCGGCCTTCTCTATCTCGAAGGCTATCTCCTTTTCAATCCTCCCGTCTTCGACGCCTTGATGGATCGCGCCCAAGCCGCCAAGATCCCCGTCGCATTCGATTGTGGCGCGTTCAGCGTGGTGGAAGCCTGCAAGGGTCGCCTGCAGGAGCTTCTTTCGCAAGGTCGCATCGAGATCCTGCTTGCCAACGAAGACGAGGCGTACGCCCTCACCGGCGCCCACGACGAAGCGGCGCTGGAGTGGATCGCAAGCCATGTCCCGACCGCCGTCGTGAAGCTCGGCGCCCGCGGCGCCCTGCTTGCCCAAGGCGGCAAGCGCGCGATCGTCAGCGCAGCCCCCGTGGCCCACGTGCTTGACACCACCGCCGCCGGAGACATCTGGGCCGCAGGCTTCCTGCACGGCCTCGACAAGGGTCTCGACCTCGCGGCTGCGGGCCATCTGGCCGCCAAGGCCGCCGCCGAAGTCATCCAGGTCATGGGTACCGCCATCCCCGAAGAGCGTTGGGCCGCTCTCAAGGCCGTTGCATGAGCGACTCGCTGGGCAGGCACCTTCGCCTTCTGGGCGGATTCGCCCGGATTCTGTCCGAGGCCAAAGGCTTGCCCGCGATCGGCGATCGCGTGGTGCGATTGGTTGCCGATCATCTCTCGATCCCGATCTGCAACCTCTACATCCACGATCCCGACAAGGGAAGGCTCATCCTTCTCTCGACCACATCGACCCGCTACCGGCATTCGGAGATCGGGCTGGAGTTGGGCGAAGGGTTGACGGGTGCCGTGGCCCAGACCATGGAGCCGATCAACGTCGGTGACGGCCCCGCACACTCCTCGTACAAGCACTTCCCGGAGCTGGACGAGCCCGGAATGGTTTCGTACCTGGGCGTTCCCCTGGTCCTTCGCGGCCGCTGCAACGGCGTTTTGGTGGTTCGGTCACGGTTGGCCGAACCGTCCCCGACCGAGGATGAACTTCTCCTGATGACGCTGGCCTCACAGCTTGCCGGCATCGTGGAGAGCGCTCGGCTGCTGGAGATCCTGGAAAGCCGGGCACCCAATGCGATGGGCCGTTTGGAAAAGCTCGCGGCCATGCCCGAGGACGAGACCCGTGTCATCCCGACCGAGATGTCGCTCCTGCGCGGCTTCCCCGCCTCTCCCGGTCTTGCCGTGGGCAAGGCGCGTCACATCGGACGGATTCGCACCCGCCTCGATCTGGAGCAGATTCCGCCTCCCCCCGGCGACCAGGAGGAGGTGTTTCACAAGGCCCTCGAGGAGTGCCTCAAGGATTTCCGCCGCACCGAGGCCGCCGCCGTGGAGCTCGTCGGACAGGAACTGTCCTACATCTTCGGTGCCCAAGCCCTGCTGTTGCACGACCCCCTGTTCCAAGGCGAGATTCGCACCCGCATCCGCAACCGCTTGCCCGCCCACTTGGCCGTGTACGACGCTGTCGAGACCCTCGTCAGCACCATGCTCCAGGCCACCAGCGAGTATCTGCGCGAGCGTGCCGAGGACTTCCAAGGCGTCGGCGTCATCCTCGTGGACGCCATCCTGGGGGGCGAAAGCACCGAAGACGACCTCGCCGGCAGCATCGCCCTTGCGGAACAGCTCTCGCCCGCCAAGCTCATCGACCTCGCCTCGCGCAAAGTCAGCGCCTTGGTCACGTCGGAAGGCGGCACCACAAGCCATGTGAGCCTGCTTGCGCGTGCGCTCAACCTGCCGACCATCACCGGAGTCGGCCCTGCCTTGCAGGCCATTCCCGAAGGCGCCTCCCTGCTGCTGGATGCCGTGGTCGGCAACATCTACGTCGAGCCCACCCATGCGGTGAAGATCGCCTTCGACCAGACCTTGCGCGATGCCGTGGTGGAAGTCGGCGCCGACCGCGAACTGCTCGGTCCGTGCAAGCTCTCCTCGGGCGAGGAAATCAAGGTGATGGCCAATGTGGGCCTGCTGAGAGAACTGCCCTTGGCCGCCAAACGCGGTGCCGACGGCGTCGGGCTCTACCGCACCGAGTTCACCTACCTCGTCCATCGCAACTCACCGACCGAAGCCACGCAGCTTCGCGTCTACCAGCGGGCTTTCGAGGAGTTTCCCGATCGCCCGATCACCTTCCGCACCTTGGATCTGGGTGGTGACAAGGCCGCGGCCTTCATGGGCAATGTGGAGCACGAGGACAATCCCTTCATGGGACTGCGATCGATCCGACTTTCCCTCGCCCACCCCGAGGTGTTCCGGACCCAGTTGCGCGCCCTCCTTCGGGCCTGCCACGCACGCCGAGGCAAGGGCAAGATCCTCTTCCCCATGATCTCCTCCGTGGAGGAAATGCGCGAAGCGCTTCGTCAGGTGGATCTCGCCCGCGCGGAGCTGCGCGCCAGCGGCGTGCCGTTTGCGGAAAACATCCCCATCGGAGCCATGATCGAAGTCCCGGCGGCCGTGGAGATCATCTCCCACCTGGTCAAGACCGTGCAGTTCCTTTCCGTGGGCACCAACGACCTGCTGCAATTCACCGTGGCGGCCGATCGCGGCAACCGTCGCGTCACGGAGCTTGCCAGCAAGTACCATCCGGCCATCTACTCGATGCTTTCAAGGATCGCTTGGGAATCGATCCGGGCCGGGGTCCCCTTGTCCGTCTGCGGCGAGATGGCCGCCGATCCCGCCTGCGCTCTTTACCTGGCTGGCCTCCAGACCGACACCCTGTCGATGGACTCGCGCTACGTCGAGCGCACCAAGGCGCTGCTGCGGGACTACAACCTCGAGGAGCTCAGGGAGATCGCCGGTGCCGTGCGCAAGTTCGGGACCGCAGCCGAGATCAAGCGGTACCTCCACAACGTGCTGAGACTTCCGAACAACCACGAACGCCTCTTCGAGGGTGTCCTCCAGAATTGACAGAATCCGTCTTGGCCAACCGGACCTTGGCCACCGTGGTCCACACCTTGGGCTCCGATCTCCATCGGCGCCTGGGCGTGCGCGTCCACAAGGTCGCCATCGACGCCGGATTCACCTGTCCCAACCGCGACGGCTTGCGGGGACGCGGCGGATGCACGTTTTGCAACAACGAGTCGTTCTCTCCCAATGAAGGGCTGAAGGCAAGCGTCACGACCCAATTGGCTCAAGGCAAGGCGGTCATCCGGCGTCGCACCGGAGCAACCCGGTTCCTTGCCTATTTTCAAGCCTACAGCAACACCTACGATTCGCTGGAACGGCTCAAGGCCCTGTACGACGAGGCCTTGGCGGACCCTGATGTGATCGGTCTTTCCGTGGGAACCCGCCCGGATTGCCTGGCTCCCGGAGTGCTTGAGCTCTTGGCCAGCTACCAATCCCAAGGCAAGGAGATCTGGCTGGAACTGGGTCTCCAATCCGCCTTCGACCAGACCTTGGAACGGGTCAATCGCGGACACACCGCGGGCGAATACTTCGAGGCCGCCTTCCGCGCCCGCGCCCTGGGGCTTCGCCTCTGCACGCATTTGATCCTGGGGCTGCCAGGCGAAGACCCGACCCATTGGCACGAGACCTTGAGGCAGGTACTGGCCGCCGGCACCGATGGATTGAAATTCCACCCCTTGCATGTCGTGAAGGGAAGCTTGCTTGCCAACCAGTGGAAGCGCGGCGAATACGTACCCATCGACATGGAGACTTATGTGAACTCCGTGGCCGATCTCCTGGAATCGACTCCGCCCGAAACGGTCATCCACCGGCTCACCGGCACGGCCTCCCTCGACGTGCTGCTCACGCCGCTGTGGTGCCAGTGGAAGTGGAAGGTGCTCAACGCCATCGAGACGGAATTGCGCCGTCGCGGCACGAGGCAAGGATCGGCGCTGGCGAGGCGCGCATGAAGGAGAGGACGGAACGGACGGTCCGGCTCAATCCCCGCTGGAGCGAGGCCCAGACCATCGACCTGCTGGAACAGGAGGCCGCCCGCATGCATGACCAAGGATGGGGCTACCTCGGATCCCATGTGGATGAGCTCTTCGAGACGGTGGTCCTGTTCTTTGAACGCGATCTGGATCTGCCCTCCCCATGACCGGGTCCCTGCCCATCGAGGCCCTGCGCGAACGCATCCTGACGGCAAGCCGAAAACCCGGCGCCGTGATCGTCCAATCCCCCACCGGCTCCGGCAAATCCACACAGATCCCGCAGATGCTGCTTGAGGCCCTTCCCAAGGGCGAGATCTGGGTCCTGGAACCTCGCCGGTTGGCTGTCCGCTCCTTGGCCGGATGGGTCGCCAAGCAACGGGGGGGTGCACCGGGGGACGAGGTGGGCTATCGGGTTCGCTTCGAATCCAAAGTGGGTCCGGCGACCCGCCTGATCTTCCTCACGCCCGGAACCGCCCTGAGGATGCTCGCCTCCAATCCGACGCTCCAAGGCGTGGCGGCGGTGTGCCTTGACGAATTCCATGAACGCGGTGCCGACTGCGATGCTTTCGCGGCCTTGGCCCTGGCCTTGGCTTGCGGACCTCGTCCCGACCTCGGGATCTGGATCCTGTCGGCGACCATCGACACGGCCGAACTCGAAGGATGGATCCGGCGGGCCGGTGTCCCGGCCTGCAGCCTCGTGTCGGATGGGCGCACGTTTCCCATCGAGATCACGCATCAGGCCCCGTCGGCCGGCGAGGCGACCGGTCAGCAGGTCGCGCGGGCCTTGCGACAGATCTTGTCAAACCCGGCCGGCGACGTACTGGTGTTCCTGCCCGGCCAGGACGAGATCCGACGCGCCACCACGGCATGCCAGGACATGTTCTCGCGCAGCGGTCTGACCACGGGCGTCGAGCTTTGCAGCCTGCACGGCGAGCTCGATCCCGCCCAGCAGGACGAGGTGCTGCGCCCGGCGGCGCACGGCAAGGTGAAGGTGATCCTTTCCACCAACGTGGCGGAGACCTCACTGACCATCCCCGGGGTGCGCCATGTCATCGACTCGGGCTGGGTGCGGCGCGCCCGCTTCGATCCGTTGCGGGAGATCAATACGCTCTGGACCGTGCGGGCAAGCCATCGCTCGTGCCAGCAGCGCGCCGGACGCGCCGGACGCGTGGCGGCCGGCACCTGCGTGTGCCTCTGGGACCGGAACGACGTGCCTCCCTTGGAGGACCCGCCCGAGGTCGAGCGCATCGAACTCTCAGGCCTTTGGCTCCAGATCCTGGGCCTCGGGATCCGCCCCGAATCCCTACGATGGCCCACGGCCCCGCGACCGGATGCGGTCGAGGCCGCACACCAGCTTCTGGTCCGGTTGGGCGCGTTGGATTCGGCCGGGCGCCTCAATCGCATTGGACAAGATCTGTCAACCCTCCCGGTCTCGCCGCGCTGCGCCCGGGTGCTCCTTGAAGCCTTGGAGATCGGAGGGATGGAGTCCGCCCTGGACTGGGCCGCCCAGCACGAAAGCCAGGGTCCGGACGATGCCCGCCGCCTGCATCAGCGATTGCGGGACGCCCTGGGCAAGGGGCGCAGCCAAGGGCGCCCTCCACTGGGTCGGTTGCTGCTTCCCGCCCACTCCGATCGCATCGCCCAAGGCATCGGCAACGGGCGCTGGCGTCTTTCCGACGGGCGTACCGCCATGCTCGACAACTTGCAGGAAGGAGCGCCGCTCCTGCTCGCCCTGGAGGTGCAGGAGACCGCCTCCCGCGACCGGGGAGCCCAACTGCGGCTGCGCAAGAGCCACCCCATCGAGGAAGGATGGATCCTCGACGTCTTTCCGGAACATGCCCGGATCGAGAACCTGGTGGATTGGGATCCCCGCGCGCGCCGCGTCGTCGGGCGCGAGGTCTTCTCCCTGTTCGGGCAGGAACTGTCCAGTCGCCCGATCTCGGACGATCGCCTGGATCGCAACCAGGCCGAAGCCCTGCTGGCAAGCAAGGTGGAATCGGGCGAGATCCGCTGGGCCTTCGGCGAGGAGGAGATCGAATGGACTCGCCGAGTACGCCTGGCCGCCAAGGCATTTCCCGAAATGGGAATCACCACGCTTGAAGGCGAGGATCTGGACCTCGTTCGAGCGGGACTGTGCGAAGGCTGCTTGGCCGCCGCCGGGGTCGAAGGACGCGCTGTCCTGCCGCTTTTGCGTGAGGCGGTCGGAGGCTCGCATTGCGGATTCATCGACAATCACTTTCCCGTGCGCCTGAACCTGCCCAACGGCAAGCGCGCCCGGATCGAATACCGCGATGACGGACTTCCCCTTGTCCAGGCCCGCATCTCCGATCTCATCGGCGTGCGGTCCGCCCAAGTCCAGATCGCCAAAGGCCGTCTGAGCCTGCTGTGGGAAATCCTTGCTCCCAACCAGCGCCCCGTGCAACGCACCGCCGACCTCGACGGCTTCTGGACCGGATCCTACCCGGAGATCCGCAAGGACCTCGCGCGCCGCTACCCGCGCCACCCCTGGCCTTGACCTGGCTTGAACCGGCCGATCAGGGGGACTGCTTGAGCGTCTTCGTTCCGAGCAGCTCCAGCGCCACGGAATCGACGAACCCAAAAATATCCTTGCCGACCAGCGTCAAGGTGCGCGCCTTCGGCAGGACCACCAGTTCCATTGGACCGAGTCTGTTGTAGCAAAGGGGAGCACGGCGCTTGTCGAACGCGAACTTCACGCGCCAAGCCGGACCTGGATATTCCCCGTTCTTGAGCCGCTTCCCCTGATACTCGATCCAAGCCCCTTTGCCTCGGACGGAAAAGAGGATGTTCTCCCGGTTGGGAAGGATCCATCGCATCGTATCGCCGGATTCCCTTCCCTTCAGGGACTTGAGCAGTTCCGTCCGCATGGAATTCAGAGTCAAAGGCGCGTTGAGTCTTCCCGCCGCGATCTCGACGGCCCCCGGACAATGGGTTTCCAAGGAGTCCTTGCGGAACACCGCCTTGCGCCTGGCGGCTTCCTGCTTGCTTATTGAAGCAAGTTGGGAGATCTCCCGCAACACCGTGAGTGGCACCCCCGTATTCGATCGGCGAGGCAAGGTATCGTCCTTGTCAGGCCACCCCGGATTGCTCCAGGACGCGAAGAATTCCTCCTCCTGCAGGATGAAGACCGCCGAAGGACTGTCCAGGTAACCGGTGTCCAAGTCGTTGCGATAAAAGACCCACCCCGGATGAGCGGCTCCCGGAGGCTCGATGAAACGGAAGTGGCTCTTGGACAGACGCACCCGCTCCACTCGGCCACTGGCCCAGACCTGCTCATACGCATAGATCGTGTCCTGGCCCAGATCGCCACAGGTCCGGTACTGAGCATCTTTCCTGGCCACTGCGCTGTCTTCAGAGCGCAGGCGATCGCCGATGACGCGCTGGAGCGGAAGGGCGAGGTCCACCAGCGAGTCGACGCCATTGCGGCGGTCGGTGCACGCCCATGCATACAGTCCTTCGGACCCTCGAACCACGCAACTGTCCTTTTCGAGTGCGCACCGCAAGGAGGAGTTTCCCATGATGGCCGCGAGACATTGCATGCCAGGACAGCGGGAAAGAATCTCACCTTCCCCTCCTGGCCAGCGTCGCTTGAGGCAGGCCAGGCTTTCTTTTCCCGATGGCTGCGCGAGCCATCCCAAGAGCGCCAAGGCAAGCACTTTGCGGAAGTTGGACATTGGACGCCAAAGCTACATCGGAAGCACCCAAGGCATCGGCGCCAGCCTTGGTCCCGCTGTCCGCGTCAGTCCTTCGGGAGACCGATCACGTGCGGCACGAGGATTCTGGCATGCGCCTCCCGCTGCAGGTCTTCGGCCAAACCGACGAATTCCGCCATCACCTCGGGCGTTGGAATGCGCTGATGGAAGGCGTCGAGCGAGCACAGGTTGTTGTGGGAATCGAGCGATTCGAGCAGGCGTTTGCGCTCCGGGGCCATGTCCCCGACGGCGGCACGCCAGGCATCGGCCAAGTCGTGGAAGGTGTGATTTTCCGGGAGGCAGCCACAATAGGTCAGCGTGGCCATCATCAATTTCTCGATGGCCATCCCAAGCATGTTGAAGACGATCTCCGGAGTGAAGACCTCAGGGCGCTTCCCGGAATTCTTCACCGTCTTCAGGTAGGAGTCGCCTTCCTTGAGGAATTCGAGATGTCCGCTGAGGGTTTCGTGCTCGACAAAATTCATGGATGGCGCCTTTCGAAGGTGAGGTCTTGCATGACCATTACGCAAGGAACGGGCCAGCCATCCGCATTGAAGGAATTTCAGATCCGGATTGCACAATACAATGCCAATCGCTCGACATTGTCAGGAATTGTCAACCCGGCAGTTCGCGTTCGTAAGCCTCGTAGGGGTTTTCCAATCCCAAGTGCACCTCGACGATCCTGAAATAGGGAACATGAAACAGCTCCGTATCGCGCAACTCCTCCATCAACTTGTGATAGGCCCACAGATCGTCCATCTCGCACAGCAGCATGTCCGTGCAGGATCCGCCCAAGGCATCGGCGTCGATCCAACGTACTTGCAC
>JBDKGV010000077.1:0-14774 GCA_039798005.1 Fibrobacterota bacterium | reverse complement strand
CCTTCGCAGAGCCGCGAACTGCGACAGGCCGAGACCTTTCGCAAGATGCTGCTGTCGATGGCACGCGACCCTCGCGTGATTCTCATCAAGTTCGCGGACCGTCTGCACAATCTCCGGACCCTTCGCTACATGAAGATGGAGCGTCAGAAGGGGATCGCCTCCGAGACCATCGAAGTCTATGCGCCGTTGGCGCACCGGTTCGGCATGGGGCGCATCCGGTGGGAACTCGAGGACCTTTCCTTCAAGCACCTGCACCCCGAGGACTACGCGAACCTCGTCTCGCAAATTTCCGAACGCCGGGAGGAACGCGAGAAGGCGATCCGCGAGATCATCGAGCCCTTGGAGGAACGCCTCACCCAAATGGGGGTGAAGGCGCGCGTCATCGGCCGCCCCAAGCATCTCTACAGCATCTGGCGCAAGATGCGGGAGAAGGGCGCGACCTCGATCGACCAGATCCACGATCTCAATGCGGTCCGGATATTGACGGAATCCGTCAATGACTGCTACGCATCCCTGGGTCTGGTCCATTCGACATGGCCTCCGGTCACCGGACGCTTCAAGGACTACATCGCCGTCCCCAAGTCCAACATGTACCAGAGCTTGCACACCACCGTGATGGGGCAGGAAGGACGTCGGCTGGAGATCCAGATCCGCACCGAGGACATGGACAAGATCGCCTCGGAGGGGATCGCGGCCCACTGGGCGTACAAGGAAAACGTGTCCCAGGTCCAAGCCGACAGCGAGACCCGGTTTCTCCGGCAGCTGGTCACTTGGCAGAAGGATGCCGAGAACTCCAAGGAGTTCCTGGAGATGGTGCAGGGCGATCTCGTGGCAAGCGAGATCTTCGTCTACACTCCCCGCGGGGATGTCGTCCAGCTTCCACAAGGGGCCACGCCCGTGGATTACGCCTTCGAGATCCACACCGGACTCGGGCTCCACTGCGCCGGAGCGCGGGTCGACGGGGCGATGGTTCCCCTGAATGCCACCCTTCAAGCCGGCCAGACCGTGGACGTGCTGCGCTCCGAGAACGCCCATCCGACCCGTGATTGGCTGCGCTTTGTCAAGACATCCAAGGCACGCAACGGCATCCGGCGCTGGCTCCGTCAGGTGGAGGGTGAAGCCAATCGCAATCTCGGTCGCGAGGTGTTCGGGCGCGAACTCTCACGTCGTCGGCAGGAAAAGCTGACCGATGAACTGGCCAAGGCGTTGTTGGAGCGATTCAAGCTTGGAACTCTCGAGGAGTTCTACGAGCGTATCGGGCATGGCGACATTTCCATGGAACAGTGCGCCTCGCTGCTTCCGGCCTTGCCGCCGCCACGCCGGACCGTCGGCGTCCTCGGGCGCATGCTTCGGCGTCGCGAGCCGGAAATCAAGGAGAGTCGCGATGCGATCCTGGTCGGGGGCCAAGGGGGGATTCCGTACATCCGCGCGGGTTGCTGTCAGCCGGTCCCGGGCGAGCCCATTCTCGGCTACGTGACCTTGGGGCGGGGGATCTCCCTTCATCGGATGGATTGCTTGGAAGGAAAGCGCTTGGCGGGCCGCGATGGTCGGCTTGCCGAAGTCGCATGGCATGACAATGCGGCCAAGGAACGCTGGGAGATCGGCGTCGATGTCACCGCCAGGGACCGTCCGAACCTCCTGCGTGATCTGACCCAAGCCTTTTCAGGCGTCAATGCCGAGATCCAGCGCGCTTCGATCGCCACGGTGGGCGGCCAGGTGCGCGATCGTTTCCGGGTCAGGGTGACGAACTTGGAGATGGTCGAAGCGACGCTGCGGCAGTTGCGCGGAGTCACCGGCGTGATGTCTGCGGAGCGGGTCTTTGGAGGCGGTCGATGAATCCGGCATGGGTTGGACTCCTTGCCTTGATCGGTGGCTTCCTCGTCTGGTTCGTGGGGCGTCAGAACCATTCCCGCCCGCGGCATGTCGCGCCGATCGAGCCGACGGATTTCCACCCCATCAAGCGCGAAGGTCTGCGCGGTGGATTGGCCCAGATGGCCTTGTCGGAGGTCTTCCAGTACCTGTCCACCATCGGAGCCAGTGGCAACCTCGTGGTGACCTCCGGGCGTCGCAAGGGTGTCGTTCAATTCGCGCGTGGCCGGATTCTCGAGGCGCAGTTCCGTCGATCCGTGGAAATCGATGCCTTGCTCGCCTTGCTCGACCTCGAACATGGCGATTTCCACTTTGAAAAAACCGGACATCCCGCTCAGCTGACCGGCGGAATGGAAGTGCTGGACGTCATCATGGTTTGGATGGAAACACAGCCCCAGGGAGGGAATCCGTGATTTCACAGGAATTGGCACCGATGCATTTTCATCGGCGGCGCCGGGACCACTGGATGCGCATGCTGTTGATGCAGGAACAGAAGGTCCTGCCCAGTCTCAAGCGCAATGTGCGTCCTGCCGCCAAGAAGACCAAGGAGATCGCGGCATTGCACCAAGAGGCCCTGATGCACGCGCGTGAGGTGCTGAGGCCACGGGACCTCGAGTGGCCCGGCAGCATCCTGCATCCAAGCGACCTGGAAATCGTCACGTTCCTTGAGGAACTGGGAACGTGGCTTGCCTTGCTTGATCAGCTGGGCGGTGAGAAGGACGGGATGCTTGCCAAGCTGTCACTTCTGTTGGAAGTCCGCATCCAAGCCAAGATTCATCTGACCCATCGCATGCCGATGCGACCTGCGATGTATTGACGTCAGACCGTGGCGTAGGCGATCATCAGGCAGACGATCGCCATCAGGGAAAGACCCCCGAGAAAGATCCAGTCGGAGATCCTGGCAAGCCATGCCTGGATCCTGCCCCGTGTTCGCAACGCAAGGTAGGAGCCAAGACAAGCAAGCAGGAAGAGCAATGCATCGACTGCAAGCAGGTCCTGGCTGATGCTTCGGATGGCTCGCAGTCGCACGATGACGCGCGAAATTCCCAATACCGTCAGGCATACTCCGACCAGCCCTGACGAGACCATGAAGACATGGAGAGTGACATCGCGCTGGAAATGCGCTTCCTTCTGCGGGGACGTCATTCCAAGTACTTGGCCTTCAGGTGCTTGACGAAATCGCTCGCCCCAGGCTCCGATCCGCATACGCTGCGAATCAGACCGGTCGTGTCCTGCAGGTGGCCTTTGGCGTGGACCTTGGTGCGAAGCCAATCCAGAAGGCTTGGAAGGTGGTCGGTATCGATTTGCGTGCGCGCCGTGGCCATCAATTGGGCCGAGAGAAGATTTCCCAGCGTGTAGGTCGGGAAGTACCCGAAATAACCTGCGCTCCAGTGGACATCTTGCAGCACGCCTGCGCCGTCATGCTCAGGCTTGATTCCCAGTGAATCTTGATAGGCTTCGTTCCATGCCCGGGGCAGATCGGCAACGTCCAGATCCCCTGAGATCAAGGCTTTTTCAAGGCGGTAGCGAATCATGATGTGAAGATTGTAGGTCACCTCATCGGATTCGGTGCGCACCAGGCTTGGCCGGACCAGATTGACCGATTCGAGGAACGTGTCCAACGGGAAGCGGGAAAATTCGGGGAGAATACGGGATACGGGCGCTGCCATCGATTCCCAATACTTGCGAGATCGTCCGACGATGTTTTCCCAGAGCCGCGATTGGCTTTCGTGAACCGCCATGGAGACCGGTCCACCCAGTGGCGTACCCGCCCATTGTTCCGGAAGTCCCTGTTCGTAAAGTGCGTGACCGGTCTCGTGAAGGACGGAAAAGAATGCGTTCCCGAGATCGCCTTCATCGATTCTGGTGGTGATGCGGGAGTCACCGGCATGGATGCTTTCGCTGAACGGATGGGAGGAAATGTCCAAGCGGCCGCGCGCGAAATCGTACCCTATGGAGGATGCAAGGAGGCGGCAGGCTTCCATCTGGCGGGAAGTGGCGAAGGGGCCTTTGAGTCCGGTGCAGGAGGCCACGCGTTGGCGAGCAGGCTCCTGTCTTTCCAGCACCTTGGGCAGAAGCGTCCTCAATTGAGGCTCAAGGTCGTCGAAGAGAGCGTCCCATTGCGAGGACGTCATGCCAAATTCGTAGTCGTTGAGCAGCCCGTCGTAGGGGATGCCGCCTTCCGGGGCAAGGCATTTGCCTTCTTCCCGCTTGAGGAGAACCACTTCCTGAAGATGCGGCTGGAACGCCTTGAAATCGCGGTTCTTCTTGGCCTTTGCCCATGCCTGCTGCGACCGGGAGGTCGTGCGTGTCAACGCCTCGACAAGGCTTGCCGGGACCTTGCGCGACCTGGTAAGCTCCCGATCGACAAGTTCCGTCATCCGCATTTCCCAACTGCCCGGGGTCGCCTGGCTTGCGGCCTTCGCAGAAAGCTCCTCAAGATCGACCGAGGTCCCTCTCGCGTGGTGCAGGCGAGAAAGGGCCGCCAACGATTCCGAGCGTGCGCTTTCTCCTCCTTCGGGCATCATGGTTTCCTGATCCCATTGGAGCAGTCGGGTGGCCGAAAGGAGGGAGTCGCTTTCGCGCAGGTAGGAAAGGAGGTCGTCGATGGAAGCCATGGAACCAAACTAGGAATCGCAAGCCGCGGCTTTGCCAGGACAGTGGCCATCCTGCGAACATTTTGCGAGACTGTCTGTAACCTTCCTCCCCGACGGGGCGTCAGGATCGATGTCCACCCAATCAAGGAGTTCCGAATGAAAGATGTCACCACCAAGGATCTGCTGACTCCCGGTGCATTGCCTGCAAATTGCGACTTCATCGATGTCCGTGAGCCTGCCGAGGTCCAATCCGGGCGTTGGGAGAAGGCGCGCAACGTTCCCCTTGCCACCATTCCTGATGAGGCGAAAAAACTCGACAAGCACCGGCCCGTGGTCATGATTTGCGCGGCTGGTGGACGGTCGGCTCGTGCCGCCTCGCAACTGGAAGCCTTGGGATTTCGTGAAGTCTACAATCTTGCCGGCGGCATGGGGCAGGCGGTCCGGGAAGGACTTCCCACCGTCACCGGTGGAAAGTCAGGTGGACTGCTGGGCGGATTGTTCGGTCGTTGACGAACCCCGCTTCTTGAGAGGCCGGTCCTCTCAATCTCTCCGGGTCTGATTCCCCGAAGCTCGCTTCGTGGCCTCATCCCCGGAATTGCTGGCCAGAGGAACCCTCGCAGCTTGCTGTGAGGTGATTCAACGGGGCCGAAGTCAATCCCTTCGGGCTTGTGATTTCTCGAAGCCCGCTCTGCAGGGCTCTATTCGATGTCCATTCCATAGAGCCCGATGTCCGTCTTGACCCATGGCTTCGACGGATGTCTGGGCCCCTTGCCGCGCAGGGGAGATGCCCCTGAAAGGGCCCATGGCGGATCTCCAAAGGGGGGATCCTTGGGGCGTCGATCGAGTCGAGCCAAGGAATCCTTCCAACTGTTGTCCCGCAGCGATCCGACCAGGACCGGCTCGGCCAGCAGGTTCCCGCTCGGGTCGGATTTGATGCGAGGGTCCTTGCCGCTGAACTTCCCCCATTTGCTGGTGCCTACGACGTCGCCCTGCAAATTCTTCCAAAACGCATTGTTCTCGAACCGAGTCAGGCCTGTGCCGTCAAACCACGCGGCCACGCCTTTGTTTTCCAGAAACAGGCTTCCGGTGATCCGGGGACTGGCGCGATCCACCAGCAATCCCGCTCCTTGGGATTTCGTGATGACCAGGTGCGACAGTGTCGGGGTGGCGCCGCCGGACACCTGGACCGCAGTGACGCATTTCTCGACGAGGCTTGAGTTGACTTCCCCGGAACTGCCGTGAAACCAGATTCCTTTCGTGGCGTTGGACAGGCGCAGATGCGTGATCTTGGCGCTACCGGTGATTCGGATTCCCGCCCATTCCTTGGTCTCGGCATCCGGGGCGATCCGCACGGGGTACCATGCATTTCCGGCGATCACCAAGCGACCTTCCACGATGATCTCGATGGGCGCCGGGGATTCCTGACAGCGATCGCGCTTGCCGACGAGGATCTCCGTCCCCGCTGCGATCCACAGGGTTTTTCCGGCCGGAATCCTCAGGGTGCGCTCCAGGACGATGCGTGGCTTTTTCCATGTGGCGCTGCGCGGGATTTCGCCACAAACCGGGGGCGGCGGGGGCGCATGCTCCACATGAGCCCCCTTCTTTCCGTGGGATTCCTGTGCGCTTTCATGCGATGCGTTCTTCTCATGCGACGAGGATCCATGTCCAGCCGTTGGTTGACCGTGACCAGGGGCTGCATGAGTGGTTTCGTGTGGGTTTTTGGGAGTCGCGGCCGATTCATGTCCGGTTCCGTGAGCTGGTGCAGGAGTGCTGTGGACATTGGCCGGTGCGGCCTTTTCACCGTGCGCAGGGGCGTCTTTTGGCGCGTGGGCCGCGGCCGCGGGAGCGTGGCCTTTGGCGCCATGTGGATCGTGGGATGCCTTGGGTGCACCGTGGTCTGTGGCGGGCGCCGCGTGCTGCGCCACAGGCTTTGTCGCCCCTTTTACAGGAGTCGGAGCGTGTGCGGGGGGCGCGGCCTTGGCATGCGATGGCGAGGGTTGGCCGTGGCTGGTCGGGCCGGGGGCGGCATGGGATGGTGCCGTCTTGCCGTGCCCAGCCGTCTGCGTGGACTCGGCCTCCTTGGATTTGGTTGCGTCGCTTTCGGTGGCGCGCGCCAAGGCCTTGGCTCGAATCGCCTTTGCGTCGAACTTGGGGGTTGCTGTCGGTGCGCTTGCGGGCGCATCGACGGCAAACAAGCTTATGACAAGACACAGGAACACAAAACCATTCTACCACATCGCCTTGGAATGTGCAATTCGCAGGCAAAATGGATTTTTCCGCTCCTTCAGTGCATGGAGTTGGCCAATGCGTGCACGCTGCATTCAAGCCGTTTGGCAAACTCGGAAAAGTCGGCGGCATCCAGGTTCAGCGCCGGCATGAGGCGGATGGTCGCCGCGCGTGGTGCATTGAGAAGGAGGCCGTGCCCCCGGGCGATTTGCACCAGATTGCCGGCCTCCGGGCTTGGCAGGTCGAAGGCCAGCAGCATTCCCGCACCCCGCACATTGTGCAGGCCGTACCGAGCCTCAAGAGGCTTGAGGATTTCGCGAAGGCGTGCCTCACCTTGCTTTGCTTTGGCAAGCAGGTTCTGCGCCTCCATGGTCGCCAATACCGCCAAGGCCACGGCCGACCCAAACGGGTGATAGGTGAAGGTGCCGCCTTGGTCTCCTGGCTGGAAGAGGTTCCACGCCTCGCGACAAAGGCATGCCGAGATCGGGTACCCCGCTCCCAGGCCTTTGCCAAGGGTCAGGATGTCGGGTTCGATCCCGAGTCCTTGGGCGCGCGTCCATGAGCCGGTCCGCCCCATGCCGGTCTGCACCTCGTCCAAGATCAGAAGGATCCCGTGCCGATCGCACAACAAGCGCAACCCGGTGAGAAATTGCGCAGTCCCCGGCTTGATCCCGGCTTCGCCCTGGATCGGCTCCAGCATGATGGCGCAGGTGTCCGGTCCGATCGCCGCCTCGAAGGCATCAAGGTCCCCGTAGGGGAGATGGACAAATCCTGTCAAATCAGGTCCGAAGAGCCCGCGCCAAGCGACTTTTCCGGTTGCCGCCATGGTCGCCAGCGTCCGGCCGTGGAAGCCCTCCTGTGCGGTCAGGATGACGTGTGCGCCACCCCGTTTTTTCGCGCCGTACAACCGGGCGAGCTTGATCGCGCATTCGTTCGCCTCAGCGCCGGTCGAGCCAAGGAAGACCCGATCCATGCCGGTGAGCTCCTTGAGCTTGAGCGCAAGTTTCATCGCAGGGAGGTTCCAATACCCCGGAGAGCAGTGGATCAGGGTGGATGCCTGTTCGGTCATGGCGCGGACGATCTCCGGCGGGCAGTGTCCCAGTGCGGTGACGGCCCAGCCGCCCACGAAGTCCAGATACCGCATCCCGTGCGTATCGGTCAACCAGCTGCCTTGTCCGCTGGCCATGACAAGGTCGGGGCGCAATGCTCCGCCCATCCAATCCGTGTGGCCGTCGATCGGTGTCGTTTCCATCTTCAATCCTCCATGGCTCGCGGACGGTGTTCCCCGATTGGATCGCGGTGCGCAGACAAGGGACAGTGCAGGACGGGGAGTCCGTCCGCATCCGGTGATGGATGACCTGCACATCGGAATCGCCGCATCCTTGTGCGGCGATTCCCGTCCTTGCCTTAGCTTCGGACCGTTCGTCGTCGGGTACGTGCGCAAGCCAAGCCTTCGGTGCCGCAGCACAGGACCACGAGGGTCGGAAAGGATGGCTTGGAGGTCATCCTCAAAAACTGCTCGAAGTATCAGAGGTTGGCAATAAAAAACGCCATCGGGAATCCCGATGGCGTAGGTTGCGTGAATCAAGTTCCGTTGGAATCAGGGCAGTCCGCGGAATTGCTTCAGGAATCTCATATCTCCTGCGGAAAGCAGGAAGATGTCCTTGGCGCCGTGACGCAGCATGGTCATGCGGTCCAATCCGAATCCAAAGGCAAAGCCCTGGAACTCGTCGGGATCGATGCCGCCATTTTGCAGCACATTGGGATGGATCATCCCGCAGCCGCCGATCTCCATCCAGCCGTCGCGATCCAGTCCCGCCGAGCGGCAGTCCACGTCCATCTCCGCCGAAGGTTCGGTGAAGGGGAAGAAGCTGGGCCGGAAACGCAACTGGGCCTTCTCGCCAAACATGGAACGGACCATGGTGTAGAGCGTGGCCTTGAGGTTGGCGAAGTTGGTCGTGCGGTCGACCACCACGCCTTCGATCTGGTAGAACATCGGGGCATGGGTGGCATCGGCATCGCACCGGAACACAGGCCCGCAATTGATCAGCCGGAAGGGTGGCTTGCGATCGCGCATCGCGTGAGGCTGGAAGTTCGACGTGTGGGTGCGCATGACCACAGGCTCTTCGCCAGGGGCTCGCTCCACGAAGAACGTGTCCTGCATGTCACGGGCCGGATGGTCATCGGGAACGTTCAACGCGGAGAAGTTGAACCACTCGGTGTCCAGCTCCGGAGCGTCGGCGATCTCGAACCCCATCGAGGTGAAGAGGTCGAGAAGCTCATCGCGCAGGGCCTGCAGCGGGTGCAGGGAGCCGGCGTGGGCATCCGAACCGTCAAGAGTGACATCCAGGGTCTCGCGTTCCAGCCGAGCCGTCAACAGCGCCTTGCGAACCGAGTTCTCGGCCTCGTCAAGAGCACTTTCGATGGCCTCGCGCAATGTCTGGACAGCAGCGCCGTAGGTTGGGCGATCCTCCTGAGGGAGTTTCCCCAGGTTTCTCATCAGGGCGGGAATCTCGCCCTTCTTGGAAACAAAACGGGCCCGCAGCTGCGCGAGACCCGCCTCGTCCATCTCCGCAAGGGAGACGGACGAAAGGTCCCACGCGGCCCGGGCCGCGTCGATTTCCGGAAAGACCGGCAGGCTCAAGCGGCCTTCACGATCTCCGCGATCTTCTGGAAGGTCGCAAAGTCGTTCACGGCCAGGTCAGCAAGCACCTTGCGGTCGAGCTGGATGTTGGCCTTGACGAGTCCGGCGATGAACGTGCTGTAGGTCATTCCGCACAGGCGGGCACCGGCGTTGATACGCACGATCCACAGGCGACGGAATTGAACCTTGCGATCACGACGGTCGCGGTAGGCGAACTGACGAGCGCGGTCCACAGCCATCTTGGCCAACTGGAACACGTTCTTCTTGCGGCCGAAGTAGCCCTTGGCGGCCTTCAGCCACTTTTTGTGGCGACGCTTGGTAGCGACATTTGGTGCAGATCTAGGCATGGTCTTGTCTCTTTATCTTGACTGTGGAAGCTGGCTTATGCGTACGGCAGCATGAACTTGATGCGATGGGCGTCGGAAGAGTCGATGTAATCGCCTCCACGAAGTCCGCGCTTGAGCTTGTGGCTCTTGTTCTTCTGCAGGTGGCGCATCTTGGCCTGCTTGCACTTGACAAGACCGCTGGCCTTCGGGCGGAAGCGCTTCTTGGCTCCGCTGTGGCTCTTCATCTTAGGCATTCTCGTTTACCTCTGCATTTAGCGTGTTTTGGGAGAGGTCGGGGGCCATCGGCTTCTCCTCGGAAGGAGCGGCACCAACGGGCTTTTTCTTGGATTTCGAGGGAGCAAATAAGGCGGAAAGCGCGCGGCCTTCCATGTTCGGGTGTTGCTCGACGACTGCGTATTCGGCTAGCTCCTTGATCATGCGATCGAGGATTCGTCGGCCATAATCCATATGAGCCATCTCGCGCCCGCGGAACACAACAGTGGCTTTCACCTTGTTGCCTTCCTCAAGGAACTCGAGGGCCTGCTTGAAACGATAATCATAGTCGTGAACTCCAGTCCTGGGGTGGAACTTGAGCTCTTTCACTTTCACAATATGCTGCTTCGCTTTGGAGAGGCGGTCTTTCTTGGCCTCCTCGAAGCGGAACTTTCCATAGTCCATGATGCGACACACGGGGGGCCTTGCCATCGGAGCGACTTCGACGAGGTCGAGGCCCTGCTCCTGTGCCATGCGCTTGGCCTCATGAGTCGGTACAACGCCAATCTGTTGTCCGTCCACTCCCACCAGTCGCACCTCGTGGATGCGGATCATGTCATTGACGCGTGTGCGATTTTCCTGGTTGGGCAGCTCGAAAAAACCTCTATGCAAGGAATCTCCCGTGAGTGTTGGACAATAGAATGCAGGATTCCCCATGATTGAGAAATCCCGAGTTGAGAGCGCTAATTATAAAAAACAAGAGGGCCTTGACAAGGGAAAAGAAAGGATCAAGTGCGAAGTTTGAGAAATTGGAGATTCGATTCGGCGCGTTGGATGCGCGTGATCAGGATCCCTTGGCTCACTTTGGAGCGATCGGTGGGAACGCGCAGCGGATTGCCATCGAGATCGCTGGCGTGGAGTCCGCACTCCTTTGCGACAAGAAGCGGTGCCGCCAGATCCCAGCCGTACATGCCTTGCGGGACGGTGAGGTAGGTGTCACCGATTCCCCAGAGGATGGCATGGACCTTGGCACCAACGCCCCCGCAAGGCTCGCGATCCAAGGATGGGTGCGCTTCCAGCAAGGCTTGAAGATCACTTCGGCGGCCAAGGGAGCGGGAGACAAGGAGTCGCTCCCGTCGAACGGGAGGGGAGGGGAGGATTGCTTGCGATGCGTCGGAAAGGCGCAGGACCTGGCAGCCTTGGCCTTGCCGGGCCAAGTACACCAGATCCCAGGCGGGCAGGCCGACGACGGCAAGGATCGGGATGCCTGATTCCACCAACGCCAGTTGGAATGCGAACTCGCCCTGCTCTTCCACGAATTCCCGCGTGCCGTCCAGCGGGTCCAGGCTCCAGAAAAGCCGTCCGCCTTCATCGGCGCCTCCCTCTTCCCCGACCAACGGGGCTGTGGAATGGCTTGCGATCCAGGCGGCGCAAAGATCTTGCACCGCCTTGTCGGCTTCGGTGACCAGATCGAAGGCATCCGATTTGGTGGATGTGGCGAGTTCCCCGCGCGGGCGCTGGTAAAAGGAGGCAAGCAGAGCGCAGGCTTGCCGGGCAAGTGGCAGAAGATCGAGTTGAAGTTCGGAAGTCACGATCAGGAAAACTAGTTTGAACCGTACCGATGATCTTGGCTCGCCACATCCTGCGGGAGCATATCGCCCCCTTCATCTATTCTCTGGTCACCATCACAGGTCTGTTCCTGATCGACTTTGTCGTCCAGGTCCTGGACAGCATCCTGTCCAAGGGACTTCCTTGGAGGGTGGTCCTGGAGCTGTTCGTCTTGAACATGGCTTGGATTCTGGCGCTTTCCGTGCCGATGTCCGTGCTGGTCGCCACCCTCATGGCCTTCGGCAGGATGTCCGCCGACCGTGAGATCGATGCCATGCGGGCGGCGGGACTCCACCCGGTGCGCATGCTCTCACCGGTGCTTGCCATGGGAGTGCTCCTGTCGATCGGGCTCTTTTTCTTCAACAACGAGGTGCTGCCGCGGGCGAATTACCGGGCGGCATCGCTTCGCGAGGACATCTCGCGCAAGCGGCCGGCCATTGCGCTTCAGCCTCGCACGATGATCCAGGATTTCGAAGGGTTCCGCATCTGGATCGATCGGGTGGACAAGGGTACGGACTCGTTGAGAGGAATCAGCATCCATCAGTTGGACGTGGGGGGCGCGCCGACCGTCATCACGGCCCGTGCCGGAACGGTCGCGCTCGCGGACTCCGGGCGCGTGTGGCAGTTCGAGCTGCGTCACGGCGAGACGCACAGCCAGGATCGTCAGGATCCCAAGAACTACATGCGCACCGTATTCCGTTCCCTGAGGGTGGATGTTCCCAACATCGATTCCCGCCTCAACCGGACCGAGAAGGGATTTCGCGGTGATCGCGAGATGAACGTGGAAGAGATGGGGGTGAGCCTCAAGGTGACGCGTGACCGGGAGCGTGGCATCGTGGAGGAGGCGGAGGAGAGGCTTCTTTCCGATCTGCGGGACGAGATCTCGCTTCTGGCGAGCGATTCCGCTTCCGGTCCGATGGCGGTCACGGCGGGGAGCAGTCCCGGCTTCGATCTGAATCAGGCCCCGAGTGAGGCGGTGGAAAAATTCATGCACCTGTGTTTCGCCCGCGAGCGCGACGCCGAGATCACCGTGGCTCAAATCAGCGGGGAAAGGCATGAACAGGCCCGGTATCTGGTCGAGATCCACAAGAAGTTCTCGATACCGGTGGCATGCGTGGTCTTCATCCTGGTGGGTGTCCCGCTGGGAGTCATGGCGCGCTCGGGTGGAATCGGAACCGGCGTGAGCTACTCCTTGGCCTTCTTCATCGCCTATTGGGCGTGCCTCATCGGTGGCGAATCCCAGGCCGATCGCTTGAGGATACCGCCTTGGCTTGCGATGTGGTTTCCCAACATGCTGCTTGGATTGCTCGGTCTTTTCCTGGTGACAAGGATGGGACACCAGAGCCAATTCTTCCGCTATGGCTGGTTGCGCCTGCCTTGGCGGCGAAAGGCGCCCGCGGCGGTCACCGTGACGGAAATTGTCAAATCCCCCGATCCGCCACCCGTCCCGGACGCGGTTGATGAGGATCGCAACGACGGCCAGAGGAAGGATCCCTGATGCGGTTGGACTTCTACGTGCTGCGTCGGTTCCTCGGCATCTTCCTGATGGCGATGGTCGCCGTGCTGGTGATCTTCATCGCCGTGGACTACATCGGAGCGCTGCGACTTTGGAACGACAAGTCGGTGGCCGAGATCCGGCGCTACTACCTCTACGCCACGCCCTACATCATCTTCCTTTCGTCCCCGATCGCACTGTTGCTTGCGACGCTCTTCACCTTCGCCGGGTTTGCCCGTCGGCTTGAACTGATGGCGATGCTTGCGGCCGGGCGTCCGTTCTGGCGCGTGGCGCTGCCTGTTTGGCTGGCGGGAATCGCCTATACGGGCCTTTGGATCAAGTTGCAGGAGGATGTCATGCCGCGCTGCAACCACGAGCGGCTGAAGATCCGGCAGCCGAAGAAATCGGTCTTCAAGGCCAACGCCACCCGCACCGATTTCGCCTACATGGCAGGCAAGAACGAGCCGATGTTCTTTCGCACCTACTCGAGCCAGACCCGGGAAGGTTGGGATGTCACCTACACCCGGCAATTGCAGGACGGACTCCTTGCCGAACGGATCGACGCAAGCCATGTGCGCTGGGACGACAAGGGGGCCTGGGTGTTCAAGCGCGCCAAGGTGAGGGCGTTCGATTCGCTGGGGAACATGGTCGACTATGCCGTCAAGGACAGCGTGGTCCTTGCCTTGAGCGGAGCACGCCCTGAGGATTTGATTTCGACCAAGGTGCAGCCGGAAGAGATGACGCTGACCGAACTCGGTGAGCGCGTCCAGTCGCTGCGGCGGGCGGGGGAGGTCACCCACGCCTATGAGGCGGAAATGGTCTTCAAGCGCACATCGCCATGGATCAATGCGATCGTGGTCCTGATCGGGTCGGCACTTGCCGCGATCCTGGGCCGTCGTGGGCAGGCTCTCGCCTTCGGGTTGGGCATCTTTCTCGCCTTCGCCTTTTACGCCAGTGCGCGTCTTGGGCTGGCTCTTGGACATTCCGGGGCCATCAGCGCCTTCTGGGCTGGTTGGGCTCCCAATCTCGTCTTCCTTGTCATCGGAATGGGGCTGCTTTGGCGCGCGAGTCGAAACTAGGACCGATCCTCACCACGTTTCTCTTCTTGGGTGCGTTGGTGCTTTTCTGGTGGCATCCATTTCCGGCCGCGATGCTGGCCTTGTCCGGTTTGATGGTCTTTCTCGCAACGCGAAAATCCCATCAAGCGCCGGAGGAGGAGCCGGCTTCACGCCGCTTCGAGACGATGTCGATGCCCTCGCTTGCCGCGGCGCGTCCGGTTCGTGAGCCGGTCCTGGAGGCCCCTGCGGCCGCACCGACCCCGTGGCGGGAACAGCAGTTGGCCCTCGATCAGGAAAATGCCCAGGTTCTCGCAGGACTTGCCGCCTTGGCGCGGCAGGCGCTGGGCTGCCGGAGCGTATCCATTTTCCTGCCGGCAAGGGAGGGCCAAGCCCGCCTGAGGGCTTGGGACACCGCGGCCCCGGACTTTGTTCCCGGGGTCTACGCCTTGCCGGGCAAAGGATTGCTTGGACTTTTGCTCAAGCCCGATGGTCGTGAGGAGCTGTTCGAGCCCGATGTCCCTCATGCCGGTGGTTGCGACTGGTACGAAACTTCACCGACACGCTCCCTGATGGCCATGCGCTTTGCCGTCGGTGCCCGGTTGGGTCTGGTCGTCGCGGACGATGAGGTGGCCAACGCCATGAAGCGCGAGGGCTTGGAGGCTTTGGCGAGCCTCGCCCAAGCCAGTGCCCTGCTGCTTGAACGCGGCGCCCGATTGGCACGCGAAGGTCAGCAAAAGG
>JBDKGV010000076.1:0-14848 GCA_039798005.1 Fibrobacterota bacterium | reverse complement strand
CATACGCCAGTGACCCCGCCCAACGCGACATCCAAGCCTGCACCCTTGAGGTTGCGGCCGGTGGCGCCTTCCAGACGCAGGAATTCCCTTGGAACGGGACCGGAAGGAGACAGCGATCGGCGACCGAGGATCGCGCTTGGCGAATCCGATTTGACAAATTCCGTCAAATCTCCGTTGAAGACCAGATCCCCGCCTTCCCCGCCGGGTCCCGGGCCGATCTCGACGACCCGGTCCCCTGCGAGGTCGCGAAGCCGATGCTCGACCACGACCAGGGTGTTGCCTGCACCGACCAAGGCCTTCAGGTGCTCTTGCATCCGGCTTGCATCGCTTGGATGCAGGCCCGTGGACGGTTCGTCGAGCACATAGCAGACTCCCGACAACGGATATCCCGTCAGGAGCGCAAGCTTGAGCCGATGATGCTCCCCGAAGGAAAGCGCATGCGCCTTGCGTCCGATCTGCAGATACCCCAATCCAAGGCGATCCAAGCAGTCGAATCGCCCCGCCAATTCGGAGGCGGTCTGGCGGATCGCTTCCTGCGGATGCTCAAGCAATCCACTGGAGGCAAGCCAGGCGGACATCTCACGAAAGCTCAAGGCCAGCATGTCCGGCATGGACAGGCCACCGAGCCGAACCCAGCGGGAGGCCTCTCCAAGCCCGTGGCCATCGCAACCCGGGCACGGTCGCTCTTCCACCAGCCCCGTTCCGGCACAATCCGGACAAGCCCCTTGCACGGAATTGGGCGACAGCGCGCCCATCGTCGCACGAGGCACCTCCCGATCGCTTTCCGGGCATCGTGGATGGTCCGAAAATTCGACGATGCGCGACCCCGTCACTTCCATCACCAAAACGGCGCCCCGGCCACCACCACTTGCCAAGCACAACCCCATGGCCTCACCCAGGCGCTGGCGATACTTTCCCTCCGCCACGAGGCGATCGACCACGATCCAATCGGAAGCGGCCAGTTCCCGGGACGGGTCTTCCAATTCGCAGGCATCCCCTGCCACCACGGCACGCGTAAAGCCGCGCTGCATCCAGTATCCGGCCGTGTGCTTGCCAACGGGAAACAGTGCCTGCACCTTGACGCCAAGGCAGTGTTCAATCAACCAATCGGCGATCTCGGCCGGGATCCAAGAACGCAGGACTTGACCCGTAACCGGGGACACCGCCTGCCCACAGGCCACCATCAGGCTGCGCAGCGGCAGATCGACCCCTGCGACATCCATCGCCCGCATCCGCGGCCCGATGCGTTCCTGCCCCTGCTCCAAGGCAAGAGTAGGGATCAGGCCGTGGGCCGCATCCAGCACGGGATGAGGAATCTCCTCCAACAGCATCCGCGCCGCAGGAGCCATGGCGGACAGGAACCAGTGCTGAGCCAAGGCATGCAGGGTATGAAAACACAGGGAGGTCTTCCCGGAACCGGAAACACCCAGGACATTGGTCCAGGTCCCCAAGCGAAAGGAGACGTCAAAACCACGCAGGTTGCGAGTTCGCACCCCACGCAGTTGGATGGCTTGCATCAGCCCGCGAGAGCGAGCAGACGTCTTACGCGTGTCAAAAGATCCTGCCGGTCGAAAGGCTTGGTGATGTAGTCATTGGCATGCAGGATGTGCAACCCGACCATCAGGTCGATCTGCTTGTTGCGACTGGTCAGGAAGGCCACGGGAACCTTGGCCATCTCCGGGAGATCGGAAAGCGCACGGTAGACTTCATACCCATCCATCATCGGCATGACCAGATCCAAGAGCACCAGATGAGGCGCGAAGTTCTTGACGGCTTGCACCGCCCTGGTCGGATCGAGCTCGACCTGCACTTCGTGCTGGTCCAGTTCGAGCACCAGCTGGATCACTTCCGCCATGTCCTGTTCATCATCGATCACAAGGATGCGTGCCATCATTTCCTCCGCGTCTTGCGAATTTCAGCAGGGAGCCAGCTCCAGTAGGACCAGCCGGCCACGGCGGCGATCCCGCCTCCAACAATATCCAAGATCTGTGCCCACAGCACGATGGCGCTCCAGACCCCGGACATCGCCCAAAGAATGCCTGCCACCAAAAGGATGGAGGCACCCACCAGATAAAGAGGCAGGTAGCGGTCGTTGTCGGACAGCGCCCGTCCAAGCCGGACGGAGAGCTGGTGCAGGACAAGGATCAATCCAGCCACGGCGATGTGCCATACCAAAAGTCCGGTCATCATCCGCGTCGCGCTCCCATCAGGAGGTACCAGAGCCAAAAGGATCCTCCGGCGACAAGCAGCCCGCCCACCAGCATGAGGACCTCCCCCACCACCAGCGGCAATTCCTTGCGCGCAAAGAGATCCAAGCAACCCAAGCCATGGAGAAACAGGCCGACGCTTCCAAGCACTCCGCCGACAAGAAGAATCCAGCTGTGGGAACTTTCACCGAATTTCAGCTTGTAGAAACGACCGATCCACCACCCGACGATGCAGACCATCAGGAGAGGCAGGCAGGCTGCCAAGGCAAGGACCATCAGTGCCGCCTCCCGAAGGCTTCGACAAAGGCGTCGGACTTGGACTTGCGGGGCGCACCCCCAAGGATCCCTTCGCGTCCATCGAACTTCTCCTCCACGAACAGACCACCCTCGCGGATGCTGTAACGGCGGATGTCCGTGGCGTGGGAGCATCCACGCATCTTCAGGACAAGCAGCGCCTTCGCGACCGCGCTGTCGATCTCGACATAGCGAAGGATCACGAAGGAATCGACCACGAACGGCGAGCGCGAGGTCGAGTTGGTGTCGCCCAGAAGATTGGCATTCTCGCGCAGCAGGACGGCGGTGATCCCCTCACGCTTGAACGCGGACACCAGTCGAAACTCCAAGTCGCGCAATTCGAACGTCGAAACCGCCAAGGGCTCGAAATGGGAGAGCGAATCGACAACGACCCGCTTCACTCCCATGGAGGAGATGATCGTTTCCAAGGAGGATCCGACCTGCTCCAATTCCTCAAGCAAGTCCTCGGGAGTCGTGAACAGCACCTTCATCAGTCCGCGGGCTTCCAGCGCCTTGAGGTCCCATCCGATCCGCAGGGCATCGGCGTAGAGCTGAGCCGGGAACTCCTCGAAACTGATGTAAAGGCCCGGCTGCGCCTGACGCACCGCTCCGTGGACCAGGAACTGCAGGCCCAGCGTCGTCTTGCCGGTACCTGGCGCACCTTCCACCATGTTGGCGCTCCGTTCCACGAAGCCTCCACCCAACATGCGATCAAGTCCTTCGATACCAGTGGAAACGCGGGGCAATGCCATCAGAGCCTCCCTGTAGCTTTCATGACGCGGCGCAAGGCCGCCTTTTGGGCATGCAAGCGATTTTCGGCTTCATCGAAACAGACGCAGCGCGCGCCATCCATGATGCCATCGGTGATTTCTTCACCGCGATGCGCGGGATGACAGTGAGTGACAAGCGCCTGGGATCCGGCGTGATCAAGGAGAGCTTCATTGATCTGAAAGGGCAGGAAGTGAGAGGTCTTCTGCTCCTTCTGCCCTTCCTGACCCATGCTGACCCATACGTCGGAATAAAGGAAATCCGCGCCTTTGACGCAGGCCATGGGATCGTTCCCCTGCTTGAGGCTGGTCCCTCTCCGGGCAAATTCCGGCGCAACCGTGGCCAAGAAGTCCTGCGGCAGCTCAAAGCCCACCGGACAGGCCAAGGTGAAGTCCATCCCTGCAAGAGCCGCCAGTTCACACAGGGAGCGGGCCACGTTGTTGCCGTCTCCGACGAACACGAGGGAAAGCCCCTTCAAGGCACCGCGATGCTCCATGGCCGTCTGCCCGAACGCGAGCGCTTGGCAAGGGTGGGAAACATCGGTCAGGGCATTGATGACGGGAATGCGCGCCAACCGTGCCAACTCCTGCACCAAGTGGTGGGAGAAGGTACGGCAAACCAACACATCAAGCCAACGCTCCAAGTTGCGCGCCACGTCCTCAAGACTCTCACGCTTGCCGATCCCGATGGATCCGGCATCCAATCCAAGCGCCGAGCCGCCCTTCTGGTTCATGGCGACTTCGAAGGTCGTCCTGGTCCGCAGGGAGGGCTTCTCGAAATACAGGGCCGCCGTGCGACCGGCGAATTCCGTGTCGGGCCCCTGTTCTTGGAAGCGCAGCTTCTGGACCCGCGCGTCCTCAAGCAATTCGTGGACGGCAAGTTCGCCAAGGGGAAGGAGATCGATGATGTCTTTGGACATGGTTCGCTGTTCGGACTCTGATGGAAAGGGACGCAAAGGGGGAATTCTAGCAAAATGAAGGATCGCTGGAGAGGGTTAAGGCTCCAGCGACAAAATCCCGCAACAAGTTATGGCGATACCGTCACACCGAAGTAGTTCCCGGAATAGTTCCCGTTGCGCAGATCCGACCATTCCAACTTCATGGAGTAGTTGCCGGCGGCTGTCGGAGTCCAGTAGATCACCCGGTTCACGATCGTGGCGCCAGGCAATCCGGAAACCTTGTAGTTCACGACATCCCCGTCATCATCCATCGTCTCGACATCGCAACGGTTGTTGGTTCCCGTCTCGTTGGAGCAGTAGATGAAACCCGGCTTGAACACCCACTGCTGGCCGACCTTCGCCTTGTTGGTGAATGTCGCTGGCAACAGGCTGTAGGAATGCTCCATGCTGAAGGTCGAGATCTTGAAATCCTGGAAGGAGGAGTACCCCGCGGAATTGGTCGCCTTGAGCTGGACGGAGAAGAGCTTGTTGTCCTGCCAGCGCTTGGGGGCGAATTGCAAGCAGCCGTTGGCGTTTTGCTTCAGGTTCTCCACGGAGCTGTTCAGGGTGATGGTGACGGGAAGTCCCTTGGGGTCCTTTGCAGTCGGGCAATAGAACTCGATGTCCGTTCCGGTTCCGAATTCCGTCCATGTGGGTGCGGAAGTGAAGACCGGAGTCGTCTCGGTCGGCTTGAGCACCCGAAGGATGCGGCTGTCCGGCTCGAGGGAGACCGTCCGGGCCCGCATTCCCCCGTGAAGGTAGCAGCGCGAGGCGATGCTCACGTCCGCCGCAGGGGCCGTCAGGATCCCGCGAAACACGACATCGGTGCCGATCCTCAATTGGCCCACCTGGGCTGAGTACCACTTGACCTTGTATTCGCTCCCGTTGGCCAGGGTGAGCTTGGAGCGATCACCGAACCACAGGCCATCGGATGCGCGGAAGTCGATGTCGGCCGCCGCGACGTCCAGCCCGACCTTGCCATCGGCCTCGAGCTGCAGGCTGCGGACTTGATACGTCCCTCCCACGAGGCGTACCGTGCCACCGGCATAGACGTGGATCCTCCCCCAGCTTCCCGGTGCCAGATCCAACGATTGACCGTTGTAGATGTTGATGTCGGTCGTACCGTAGCTCACAGGCAATCCGGGGATGGTCGGAAGCACCACTTGAGCCCCCGCGTTGATGATCCCGACCGAACTGCCTGATTGCTTGACCACGACATCCGCCGTAGTGGCGGTGCCTTGGATCCTGCCTCGATCGGCGACGTTGATAGTACCCACGGCGCGCACATCACCGTCGGCCATGGCATCGGCACCGATACGCATGGTGCCCCCGGCACCCATGAGACATACGGACAGGCAAGCGGAGCGGTCCATCAGGACGGCGCTCTGGCTTGCAAAGATCGTGTACTCGTCGAGGGCTTGCGCACCTGCGATGGAGGCAAGACTGAACGCTACGGAAGCGGATCGGACCAAACGACGGAACATAGGAACCTGCCTATTGAAGAAGAGATTATGCAGACTCTTTCAAACGAGCGAAAAATCCCGGGGAGCTGCCGGTCTGGCCATCGGGGATCCGCCGTGCAAGCTCTACGATCGCTCGGGAAAAGGGGCCTTGCGGATCTGCCAGGAACGCCGGGACGCGTTGCCGCAGATACTGATCCAGTCCCCGTTGGCGGGGAATCCCCCCCCAATAAGGAAGCTCGATGCCGAGGAAGCGACGCGCGACGGAAGCCAATCGCATCGCACTCTCCGGCCCCTGCTCTGGAGCATCGCAAAGATTGATCACCAAACTGAACGGAAGATCTGCACGGCGAGCACGTGACACCTTGACGAATGCATAGGCATCCGCCTGGGCTGTCGCCTCGGGTGTGGTCACAAGGATCACCCGATCCGAAGCTACGGCCAGTTGGAGAGACGTTTCACCGATGCCCGCGCCGATATCGACCAGGACATGAGTGTAATCATCCTGTATTTTTGACAGCGAGTCAACCAGCTGATTCATTTTCTCGACAGGCAGGGAAGAAAGGCCCGCGACCCCGGATGCCGAGGGAAGCAGATCCACGCCCTGGGCCACGGGAATCAAGGCATCCGCCACGGTGCACCGCCCCGCCATCACGTCGCCCAGATCCGCCTTGGGATGCACGCCGGCAAGAATATGCAGATTGGCAAGCCCCATGTCCCCGTCGAGAAGCAACACCCGCTTGCCCTGTTGCGACAAGGCCAAGGCAAGACTCAGGGTGATGTGACTTTTACCGACGCCCCCTTTGCCGCTTGCGATCGAGATCGTCTGGGCCGGAACCGCCGAGGAAAGTCGAGCCCCGGCATTGGGCAGCCAGGCGCGCAACGAATCAAGCTGATTGGCCATCATCGTCCCCCAGGATCATCCGCGCCAGCTCCTCAGGGGAGGCGTCTCCCATGTGCTCGGGGATGTCCTGCCCGAAGCAGAGGATCGAGGCCGGAATGTTCTCTTCGGCCATCAGGGTGCAAAGGGCTCCATACGAATCGGTTTCATCGAGCTTGGTGAACACCAGCCGATTCGGCCCGAGGTCCTTGTACGCCGCGAGTGCCATGCGCAGGTCGCGCAAGCGCGTGGTGGCCGATTGAACAAGATGGATCTCGTCGGGCTTGATCCGTTCGGCCAAGGCGGACAGTTCCATTCGATGCATCTGGTTTCGCGGCGACCGGCCAGCGGTATCCACCAAGATCACGTCGCACAGGTGCAGCTCCTTGATGGATTGCCCGATGTCGTCGTCGGTGAAGACGCTGCGAAGCGGGATGCCGGCCACTTCCGCGAAGGTGCGAATCTGCTCCTGGGCCCCGATGCGATAGCTGTCGCAGGAAACCAACCCGACACGCAAGGCGCCTTGGCCGCTCAGGCGCGCCGCAAGCTTCATGATCGTGGTGGTCTTCCCCACCCCGGTCGGACCGGCAAACAAAAGGACCTTCGGGCCGTGCCCGCGCGGCACCAGGACCGGCGCACAGGGGAGGATCTCGGCAAGCACCTGCAACAGCATGTTCCGGGACCATTCCGGATCGTCCAGCATTCCACTGGCCTCCAGGCGCGCTTGCGTCTCTTCACAAGCCCGCTGGGCGATGGATTCCGCCAAATCGGAAGCAAGGAGCTTCTGGTAATACGGCAACAGCGATTCCGAGATCCGCACACCGGCCTGATCCTTCCAAGAATCGGCAAGCATCGCAAGCACCGAGCGCATCTGCCCCATTTCCCGGCGGACCGCAGCCATTTCCTCCCTCGGGGATTCGGCCGCCTTGCGCACCGCATCGATTCCCTGCTGAAGGGCAGCGAATTCATCGCGGGTGATGCCCGTGGTGTCCGAAGGTCGAGGCGGCGACGGAATCCGACCTGGAGCAACGCCTTCCATGGCGGGACGCGTGCCTGGCCCGTAACTGGCCCCGATCGTGGTCACTGGAGCGACGGAACGAGCCGGCTCAGGGTCAAATTTCTCCTCAAGTCCAGCGGTGACTTCATAGCGTTCCCCGCCACCGAGAAAGGAGCCCTTGATCTTCTGAGTTCGAAGGATGAGTGCTTCCGGGCCAAGCTCATCCTTGACTTGGAGAAGCGCCTCCCGAATGGTGTCTGCTTGAAATTTGCGAATACGCATAGGAAGACGTTAGGCCTGGGTGTGGTTGGAGTCGAGGGCCTGCACCATTCCGCGCGTCTTGACTTGAACGCCCGGCACGATCTCTGCGTAAGATAGCACCGAAAGCTGGGGATAATTCGCTTCCAGCAAACGCCGCAGTGGCAACCGGATCCCAGGCGAACAAACCAGCACGGGATTGTCACCCATGGCGGACTGTTCTTCGACCAGCGGCCCGACGGCTTCGAGGATGCGCCCAACCAAGTCGGGACGCAACAGCAGTCGAGGCCCCTTGTCGCTGGCATGCAGGCTCGCCTCCAGGATCTGCTCAAGACCCGGCTCGAGGGTGAGCACGGCAAGGACGCCATCAGGACCCGCCAACTGCTTGCACAGACTGCGCGCAAGGCCCATGCGGGCGGCGTCCACCAGACTGCCCGTTTCGCGGTTGACCCGAGCCGCATCGGAAAGCGCTTCGAGGATGGAGGGAAGGTCACGAATGCTCACACGCTCCCGCAACAGCCCTTCCAACACCCGTTGCACATCGCCATAGGACAGCAGGGCAGGAATCAATTCATCGACCACGGTTCCGTGCGTGGTTCGGATGTTGTCGATCAGGGTCTTCACGTCCTGACGCGAGACGATGCTGTTGCTGTTGCCGCGAATGACCTCGGTGAGATGGGTGGCAAGCACGGCGGGCAGTTCCACGACGGTATAGCCGGCCAGTTCGGCCGATTCCTTCTGCGACTCGGTGATCCAAAGCGCGGGCAGGCCGAAAGCGGGCTCCCGCGTTGGAATTCCGCTGATCTTGCGACTCACCGTCCCGGGATCCATCGCCAGATACGAGCCGGTCATCAGTTCGCCCTGGCCGATTTCCACGCCCTTGATCTTGACGATGTATTGGGCGGGCCGAAGCAGGATGTTGTCGCGAATGCGGATCGGAGGAACGATGATGCCCATTTCCGTGGCGCATTGACGGCGCAGCATGGTGATGCGCTCCAGCAGATCGCCCCCTTGATTGACGTCGACCAGCGGAATCAGGGCGTATCCGATTTCCAACTCCATCTGATCCACGGCGAGATAGTTCTCGATGCGATCGTCATCAGGCTTGGAATCCTTCTTGGCCGGTGCCAAGGCGGCCGCGGCCTTGGCGGCGATCTCCGTCTTGATGGCGCGGGTCCGTCCCCAACCCACCAGACCGATCGCAGCACCCAGCACCAGAAAGGGAAGCGTCGGAAGTCCCGGCACGACGCCAAGCCCCGCCATGACAAGGCCCGTCAGGAACAGGGCTGTCGGGGACTGGGCAAGTTGGCCCGTGACTTCGGCACCGAGGTTGGATTTCGAAGCCGCACGGGTGACGATGATGCCCGCTGCCGTGGAGATCATCAGTGAGGGGATCTGGCCGACCAGTCCATCACCGATCGTGAGCTTGGTGAAGGTCGACATGGCATGCAGCGCATCCATGTCCAGCATCAGGATGCCCACCGCGAATCCGCCCACGATATTGACCGCCGTGATGATCAGGCCTGCGACGGCCTCGCCCTTCACGAACTTGGAGGCACCATCCATCGCACCGAAGAAGTCGGCTTCGCGCTGGATGTCGCTGCGACGGCGCTTGGCCTCCACTTCGTCGATGATTCCCGCGTTGAGATCGGCATCGACGGCCATCTGCTTGCCCGGCATGGCATCGAGGGTGAAGCGCGCGGCGACTTCCGCGATGCGCGTGGAACCCGAGGTGATCACCTTGAAGTTGATGACGAGCAGGATCACGAAGATCACCGCACCGATCACCACGTTGTCGCCGGTGACGAAGCTGCCGAAGGCCTCCACCACCTGGCCGCCTTCACCGGTCGAGAGGATCAGTCGCGTGGTCGCCACGTTCAAGGAAAGCTTGAACAGCGTGGTGATGAGGAGCACACCGGGGAAGATCGAGAAATCCAGGACCGTGTTGATGAACATGCTGACCATCAGGATCAGCAGGGCCACGGCGAAGGAGAACGACAACAACAGATCCAGCAACAGCGGCGGAAGCGGAATCACCAGGACGACAATGACGCCGATGATCCCCAAAAGCAGCAGGAAATCCTTGCGCTTGACCAGGAAGTCGACGACCGGATTTCCGAAAAGCCACCCTGTCGCTTGGTTGTATTGGCTTGCCGCGCTCACTGGTTCCCCGGATGCCCAATCAGGAGATTGGGACGATCCAGCCCACCACCGCTGGTCTGAGCCACCAGCGAGTCGCCCTCGAAGCGCATCAATCGTCCCATGGTCTCATCCACAACCCACGCATTGCGCCCGTCCCGGAAATCCACCGCGACAGCCGAGGGAGACGCGATGCCCGTGAACTTCTTCTCCAACACCCCGGATTTCCAGCGCGAAACGCTCTGCTCGCCCAGATCGGCGACCCAGACATGATCGTTCTTGACGGCGATGGACCAAGGCTTCTTGAACCCGCGCAGGACCACTACCTTCCGGCACCCGGTGTCGAGGGCAGTCACGGTCCCTGAATCGAGGTCCGCGACCCAAAGCAATGCCGTGGAGTCATCGAAGGCCAGGGCCGAGGGACGTCGGAAGACCCCGCGCAGGAGGGTGTCCAGCTTCTTTCCAGTGAGGCGACCGACATAGCCGGAATCGCGTCCGGCGATCCACGAACGTCCCCACGCCCCTTGCACGGTGACGATCGAGGTGGCGATCCCCGGGAGCCCGGTGATCGTCCCGGTATCTCCGTCGATCCTTGAGATCCACGCCCGCCCGAGAGAGTCACCATCCGTCGCCAGACAGTTTCCCTTGTCGTAGTCGCAAGCGATGGCTTGAGGCCTTTTCATCTTGGTCTTCACGGATCGCAACAGACCTTCGGTCGTGTATTTGAGGACGGTTCCATTGCGCCGGTCCGTCCCAAGAAGCAGCCCCCCCTCTCGAAGCGGATCGATGGCGAGGCTTGTCACTTCACCGAACCCCTTCAATCGGGCAACTTCGATCAGCTTCCCCTTGGCGGTCTGGCCGAATTTGACGAGTTGAGTGCGCTGACCGACCCAGACGCTTCCCTCTTCGGCATAGGTGGCCAATCGCAGGACCCATGCCCGCACGCCTACACCCATGCCATCCGTCTCCACGATCGGAAGACTGGTGTCGAACAAGGCATCGGGCGCTTGCCACACCAGGATCGAGTCACCGGGATCGTTGCTGCGCCAGCGCAGCGTGCCCCCTTTGCCCAGATTCATCGGCAGGTTGATCCTCAACTTGGCCGGGTAGTTCCTGTCCGGGTCCCGAAACCGCAACCGCATGTAGGCCATCGATCCCGGTCGCGTGAGCAAGCCGATCGTATCGCCGATCGCCCCGTAGGAGCGCATGGCGGAACTGTCCAGTGACGAACCCGCCTGGATCGAATCAAGACGCGGAAGAAAATTCTCCAGCGTCACGACCACCGAACCCACCGGTTCGGAACTGCTGCGCATGAGCGCGATCGTGTCCTTGGAATACTTTGCTCCGGAATCCCGCGCCAAAGTCGAATCCCATCTCACTTTCACCCAAGCCGAGGCGATCCCGGTGGAATCCGCGACGAATCCACGACCGATCACGATGGACCGACCGGTTCGCCAACTGTATTCGAGAGTATCCCCGACAACATTGGAAAACTCGGCCCTGATCACCACGTCGCCACCCAGATAGGAAAGCTGACCGTTGGATACCGGCGCCACGAAAGCGATCTTCGGTGACATGTCCGCTGGCTCTGGCGATTCCAGAGGCCACGGAGTGCATGAGACCAAAAACATGGCGATGGAAAGCAAGCAGAAACGAAGGCGGCTACGGCTCATCTTGAAGAAATGATACCATCCCGCATCCCGATACGACGATGATTTCTCTTTTTTAGAAACGGACGACCGATGCCAGTGTGCAAAAAAGCACAGCAAGCAAGACGACCCATTCCAAGTTCCTGGTCATGGACATTGAGCACCCCCCTTGCCATCAAATTACGACAAGGTCCAGAAATCCACCGTCCATTTTCACGACTTTTTCATCTTAAATCTACCCGAGCAGACTTTCGCTGCGATCGAGCCAGAAACTGAAGTCGCGACGCTCTCCCCATTGAAGGGCGGCCTTGTGCCGAACCTCCTTGGCCTCCGCTTCCCGCCCCATGGCAAGACAGACCGAAACGAGGTAGACCGAGGCTTCGGCCATTCTCTCCTCGGCATAGTTGTCGGGAGTTTCCAAGGCCGTTCGCAGCCAGATGTAGGCGCCGGTGTAGTGCTTCTCCAGCGACTCGCCTTCCTTGGCGAACCGGGCGCGCATGATGTGGCTCATGGCCACCCCCATGGCATCGACGGACGAACGTTCCTTGCCAATGACCTGCATGGCATCGGCCGCCAAAGCCCAAGCAAAGCTTGCCGCTTGGCGCAACCGCGGCATCCCGAAGAAGGTGGGGAGGGAAACATCCTCCTCCATCTTCTCCCCGGAAAGCAGCATGCGGCGGCGCTGGGAATTCTTGACCAGGCGATCCAACGACGAATCCTGAAGCGTCGTCCGCAGGTTCAAGATCGGATTGTCGAACCAATCCAGCCGAACGGCGGCAAAGAGGCATTCCGGACACACCGCCGGTCGATAGGTCTCGACGTCGAGCAACTCCTGGACACCATCCACGCGCACCATCTGAGGGGTGATCTCGTTGGCCGACCATTCGAGCTTGTGCAGCTTCAGCGAGGGCATCCACCCCTTCACCAGCTCACAGCGGCAAAGCGGACAGCGCAACTGGAAGGCCAGCAGATTCGTCTGCCTCATCCCCCCTTGCTCCAAGGCCTTGCGCCGCTCCGTGCTCATCTCGTGAATCGAGCGCTTGAGTTCGGAAAGGTCGGCAAGCAGAGTGATCTGATCCTCCCCTTCGGCCAGTTGGTTGCGAAGATCGACATCCTCGACAACCAATCCCAACGTGCGCCCCTGCTGCCGCAGAGCTTGGTGGAAATTGGTGAGGATCCTTCGGCCATTGCTGTCGATCTTGCTGCTGGCGCCCAAGTTCAGGATCGCGCCGACCCAACCGGAATCGCGCGTTTCAATGACGGATCGCAGGACCGATGCGGCTCCCGGGTCGAGACCCTCGCGACATTCCACGACGATCCACTGGCCACTGCGATAGGTTCTGGTTTGAGCTGACTTGGTGAGCATTGCCTCCCCATTCTACCATGACGGAGGACGCCTTGCACGGAAATCTCCCTATTTGAGAGAAATCCCCTCCAGCGCGCTCAAGGCATCTCGCAAGCCGTTGTGAATTTCATTCACTTCGGCATCCGTAAGGGTTCCCGCCGTGGATTGGTACCAAAAGCGCAGGAGCAGAGCCTTGTGCCCTGCGGCAACGCCTTCGCCCTGATAGACCGAGGCGAGCATGACCTCCCTCAGGAACGGATGACTGGCCTGCGGCAGGGACCGGACTTGATCGATCAAGGATTCGGCCGGCGTTTCGGAAACGACCACGACATTGATTTCACGACGGGTCGCCGAGTATTCGGACGGAGCCTTGACTTGAGGTGCGTTGCGGGCATCGAGAAGGAGGACCAAGCCGTCCAGATCAAGTTCCCATGCGAAGGTGTCCTGACGGAGCTCCCATGCATCCTGCACTTGGGGATGCAACTGCCCGAAGACACCAAGCACCTGCCCATCGACCACGACGCTTGCGGCCCGACCGGGATGCAGCCAAGGTTCGTCCTTCAGGGTCTCGAAGCGAGGCTCCAGACCCAGTTCGCGAAGACCGGCCTGCAGGACTCCCTTGGCCCGCCAAAAGTCGATCGCCTCCTCGTCACGCCAGCTCTGACGGGCCAACGGGCCGGAGAGGACCCCGGCAAAGACATTGCGTTCGCCGATTCCGATCCGTCGATGGGCGGCAAAGCTTTCCGGAAGGTCATGACCGAAGACGCGGATGCATTCGAACAGGCGGACCGAACGCTCCTGGCGGGATTCGTTGCGGCGGGCGGCCCGCAACAGATTGACCACGCCAAGCCGCGGCAAGACGGCCCAGTCGTCGGAAAGGGGGTTGGCCAAGGCCACCAATGCCGAACGCGGGTCATCCTTGGCAAAGCCCATGCGTTCGTGATCCTTGCGGTTCACGAAGCGGATCGAGAGCGTCTCGTGGACGCCACGGGCGGAGAAGGCACGGCGCAAGCGGCGCAACCAGCGCTCCCGAGCGGGCAGACGCACGGCGGTCACGGGATGCACGGCTTCCTTTGGCTCGATGTTGTCATACCCGATCGAGCGTGCGATCTCTTCCGAGAGATCCGCCTCGACGCGCACATCCGGACGCCAACCGGGAACCGCGAAGTCCGCCTCGGAATCGCAGGTGGCCAAGGACTCGAATCCAAGGCCCGTCAAGATCCCTGCGATGCGCTCCATCGGAACCTCGACTCCCAAGCGCGAGGCGATGCGACGAGGATTCAACCGGATCCGGGCCGGCTCTTGAGGATGCTCGGGGAGTTGCACATCCATCGGTTCATCCACCACCCCGCCGCAGATCTCCTGAAGCAGACGCGCCGCATGATTCGATACCAAGCCGGTCGCCAGCGGATCCACGCCACGCTCGAAGCGATAGCTGGAATCGCTGCCAAGGCCGGTGCGACGAGCCAGCTTGCGAACCACAGAGGGCTGGAACCATGCGGTTTCCAGGAAGATGTCGGTCGTTTCCGCGCCCACTCCGCTGTGCAGCCCGCCCATGACGCCGCCCAAGCACTGCGGCCCGGAGGCATCTGCAATCACCAAGTCGCCTTCGGTCAGGGTTCGCTGCACCCCATCCAAGGTCTCAAGCGTTTCACCGGCACGAGCCCCGCGCACGACCAATCCCCCTTGGACCTTGGCCAGATCGAAGGCGTGCAACGGCTGACCGATTTCCATCAACACGAAGTTGGTGATGTCCACAATGGCCGAGATGGGTCGCAAACCGACCGATCGCAGCAGGTTTTGCATCCAAGCGGGCGACGGGCCGTTTTTCACGCCGCGAACGGTCCGTCCGACATAGCGGGTGCAACCGCATCCGGGTTCGATCTCCACGGACATCGAAGAGGCGGCACCACG
>JBDKGV010000075.1:0-14957 GCA_039798005.1 Fibrobacterota bacterium | reverse complement strand
AATGCCATCCTGCGCAAATGGGGTTACGATGTCGTGGCCGCCAAGGACGGCATGGAATGCCTGGAGATGATCTGCACCTCCACCCTTCCGACCATCGGCCTGCTCGACTGGTATCTTCCCGACATCACCGGGGCCACGATCTGCCAGTCCTTGCGCAAGATGCGCATCGACCAGCCGGTCCACCTTGTGCTCATGACCACGGTCAGTGACGGCACGGAGGGTTTGCGTTCGATCGAGAACGGTGCCGACGACTTCCTCGCCAAGCCCTATTCCATCCCCGATCTCAATGCCCACATGCTCAAGGCCGAACGGCATCTGGACTTGCAGCAGCAGTTGCGCCTCCTGGAATGGCCCGAACCCAAGAGCCCTTTTCCATTCCTTGAGTGATCGCCGAGGCGCAGTTCAGCCGGGGAACAGGTGTTCGAGCAGGCGTGGCGTGAGCGGTTGCGCCAGAAGCATGCCCGCGCACAGGAAGGGACCGAAAGGAACCGCGTGCGCATCCACTCCCGCCGCCTGGGCCTGCTGCGCGTTGCGCGGGAAGGCGGCCCGTACGGCATAGCCCACGATTCCAAGACATGCCGCAAGCGGAATCCCGACCGCCACGGCTGCCGGCCCGATCAGCGCACCCGCCGCCACCATCAGGTTCACGTCCCCGAGACCCAACGCCTCGGTATTCTCGTCGAATCCGCTCCAGCGCCGAAAGGTCGCCAAGACGCTGCGGTAGCTGGCGACCCCGCTCCATCCGAATCCCTTGCGCACCCAGCCCCGGGCAAGAGCCGCTCCGGCGAACATTCCCAGCTTCCAAAGTCCCCAGCGGAACGTCCAGGACAGCAGGTACAGGCCGCCTGCGCACAGCAGCGCATCGCGCAGGCTGACGACAAACCCAGTCATCCCCCCGAAGCCCGCGGCGACCCCAAGCCCCATGACAAATCCTGTCAAATTCAAGCCGTCGGGAATGATGAAGAACTCCCAGTCGATGAGGCTCACGGGAATCGAAAGCAAGGCAAGCGCGTACCAGCCCAAGCCGGCCTTGAGATCATGGCCCCAGACGCCCGCCTCCCAGAGAAGTCCCCATCCCAGCGAGACCAGCGCCGTGAAGGCCTCCACCAGCACATAGCGCGGCGCGATGGGAATGCCGCAGCAGGCGGCCTTTCCCCTCTGGAAAACCCAAGTGAGCACGGGAAGGTTGCGCCATCCGGGAATGGCCGCATCGCAACCGGGGCAACGGGAGCCGGGCCAGACCACGCTCTTGCCACGGGGAACCCGCCAGATCACCACATTGAAGAAGGATCCGACGCAAGCCCCGAAAAGGGTCAGGGCAAGCAGTTGCGGAAACGCCTCGGTCACACCTTCTCCGCGATCGGAACCTCGAGCTGACGGTCACGGCTCTGGATCAGCTCGGCGATCAGGCCCATCGAGATGAACTGCACGCCCATGATCTCGGCACCCATCGCAAACAGCAGGAGCGGTCGGATGTGCAAGGCCCCGGTGAGGATCCAGTCCACGAAGAACCACAGGATGGGCAGCATTCCCACCGCCATGCACGCGATGCCCACCAGACCGAACAGGTGCAGCGGCTGACGCAGGTAACGGTTCAGGAAGGTCAGCGAAAGCAGGTCGAAGAAGCCGTGGAAGTAGCGGCTGAATCCGTACTTGCTCACGCCGAAGGAACGGGCACGGTGGTTGACGATCTTCTCCGTCACCTTGAAACCGGCCCAATGCGCCATCACCGGCAGGAAGCGGTGCATCTGGCCGTACATCTTGAGGTGCGGCAGGACCTCCCGGCGATACGCCTTGAGCCCGCAGTTGAAGTCGTGCAACCGGATGCCCGAGACCTTGGAGACCACGGCATTGTAGAGCTTGCTGGGAAGGCGCTTTTCCAGCGGGTCGTTGCGCACCTGCTTCCAGCCCGACACCAGATCCCAGCCGTCCTCGGAAAGCAGGCGAACGAACTCGATCACCTCCAGCGGGTCGTCCTGCAGATCGGCGTCCATGGTGATCACGAACTCGCCCTTGGCCTCGGCGAAGCCGGCGGCCAGCGCAAAGGCCTTGCCCGAATTGCGCCGCAGCCGGATGCCCTTGATATGGCCGTCCCGTGCCGCATGTTCCTTCACGACCGCGAAGGTCGAGTCCTTGGAGCCGTCGTCGATGACGATGGCTTCCCACTCGGGAAACGGCACATCCAAGGCCGCATGGATCTCGGCGAAAAGCTGGGGAAGGCTTTCCGACTCGTTGTAGGCAGGAATGACCAGACTGACTTTCATGCGTGACCCTTTTCGTGCGCCCGCGCACCCGCCAAGAAGTGAAGCAACCCACCGATCAAGCTTGCGATCGCCGGCACCAGCATGCCCACGACGCTTGTCAGGAAGGCCAAGGCAAGTCCCATTGCGGCGGCGTCCTGGCTCGATGTGATCCCGATCATCACACCCGGAAGCGCGAAGAACGTCTTCTGCACACCCTCGCGCAGCCCCCATCCGCCCACCGAGATGGGAAGCACCGAGATCAGCGCCACCACCGGAACAAAGAGGAGGAACCACGCGAAGTCGATCTTCAGGCCCAGCGCCTGGGCGCAGAAGGCGTGGACGGAGATGCGCAGGAACTGGGTGAGAAGCGAAATCGACACGATCTGTCCAACCAGCGGCCAAGCGGCCCGGTATTCCAAGAAGGCTTGCCGCATCCCCTTGGCCATCTCAAAAAGCTTGCCTTCCCCCAGGAACTTCGCCACCGGAGCAAGCCACCCCAAGGCCCTGCGCGAAAAGAGCAGAGCCGCCGCCACCACGAAGGCGAACGAGGCCGCCCCGGTCAGGAACACCAATCGCGCGAAGAACGGATCATGCCGTCCCGAAGAAAGCAGCATGGCGGCCAGGAACGCGAGGATCGACAAGGTGAAAAGGCCAGCAAAGCGATCCAAGATCGTTGCGGCAAAGCTCTTGGCTCCGCCCTGGCTCTCGCGATGCACGGCGATGGCGCGCACCACATCCCCGCCCACCCCGGTGGGAAGCACGAAGTTCAGGAAGGTCCCGAGGTTGTAGGCGTGCAGAAGCCGGCGATAGGCGATGCGCACCCCTTGGTGCCGGAGCAGCAGATCCCACTGGAAGGCGCCCAGGAAGAGCGAGGCCAGCAGCACCGAGGCTCCCCCGGCCAGCCAGACGGGTTCGGCCTGCTTGAGCGCCGAGAAGATGCGCGGGGCATCGTTGCGCCAGAGGATCCACGACAGGAGCAGGATGGTCGCAGCGACCTGCGCCACGGGAGCCACGACCTTGCGGAACTTCGTGCGCATCAAACCCGCCCCAGCAATCGGTTCAGTACGGTTTCCGTCTCCTGCGCGACGGCATCCCAGCTGTTCTTGTGCGCCCAGGTCACGGCTTGTCCTTGAAGCCTTGCGGCCAATTCTTCATTTGACAGGATCTGACCAATCCGATCCGCGAGCGCCTCGTGATCGCCGAAGGGGAACAGGAAGCCCGTCTCGCCGTCGCGCACGCTGTCGCACAGGCCCGGCACGTCGGAGGCGACCACCGGAGTGCCGCAGGCGTTGGCCTCGATGCTCGTCAGGCCGTAGCCTTCCTTCATCGAGCTGTTGAGGAACACGGACGATTCGCGGTAGAGCTTGAGCTTCTCCTCGCCGCTGACCTTGCCCGCAAAGACCACACGCGAGGCGATGCCCAAGCCTTGGGCGATGGACTTCAGGCGAGGGATGTCGTCCCCCGATCCCGCCACCACCAAGGTCACTTCCGGGAAGCGGCGCGAAAGGGTCTTGAGGGCGTGAAGCATCACCTCAAGTCCCTTGTACTTCTTGATGCGCCCCAGCGTGAGCAGCTGGAAAGGCTTGCGTTCACCCGCCTCGGGAACGCGGTATCCCGCCAGCTCCACTCCCGAACCGACGTTCACGACCCGCTGCATGCCCAGGTCCTCGAACTCGGCCTTGGCGGAGTTCGAGACGGCCATCATCACGGTGTCGCGGTAGGCATGCGGCACCAGCCACTCGGAGAGAGCGACACAGGCGGCTCCCAGCGGTGCGGCTTCCTGCCAGATGACCTTGCCGAAGAGGTGATTGATCAGGCCCGCCACCGGGACCTGGGAGATCCAAGGCGCAAGGAAGGCCAGCTTGTTGGAATTGTCGATCACAAGGTCAGCGCGTTCCTCGCGAACCCATCGGCGCAGATTCGCCCAGACCGTGAAGTTGAAGGTGTTGGCTCCCCCTTGGCGGCGGATCTCCACCCCGTCCATCACCTCGCGCTCCGGGAGTCCCGGCACGGCATGACAGCAAAGAACCGCCTCCCAGCCCTTGGCCACGAGACGGCGCAACACTTCATGGACATGGACCTCCGCACCGCCCGCGAGGGGGTTGCGGAGGTCCCGCCAATTCAACAGCAGGACGCGGGGAGGGCGTCCCTGGATCACTTGACCGCGCTGTCCGAGCCCTTGCCGCTGTCGGCAGTCTGGGCGGGAGCCTGCTGCACCGGCTGACCAGGCATGCCCGAGGGCATCGCGGGAGCACCCGGCATCATGGGCTGACGAGCGGCCATCATCCGCTGCTGGATCATCTGCTGGAGCATGCCCAGGCGCTGGTCGTTGGGATTGGTCTTGGCGGCCTTCTCCACGGCGCCCAAGGCCTCCTCATACTTGCCCACCTCAGCCAAGGTCATGGCCTGACCTTCGAGAATGCGACCGTCTTCCGACATGTACGGATTCTTGAGCGCGGTGTCGTAGAGAGCCAGTGCGCGCTTGGCCTGGCCGTTCTTGACATGCATGTCGGCGATGGCGCGGACGATGAGGGCCTCGTTGGGCATGCGCTTGCGCGCCGCCACCAAGGTGCTCTCGGCCTGCGTGTTGCGTCCGACTTCCGAGAAGAACTGCGCCGTGAAGTACGGAGTGCGCCATTCCTTGGGATTGAGGTCCTTCACCCGGGTGAGCAGGCTCATGGCACTGTTGATGCGCTTGTTGATGACGCTCTTGAGGACGGCGGCACGCTCCTTGGCTTCGGGCGATGCGCTCGAATCCTTGGCAAGCTTCACCGAATCCTGGAGCGCCTTGATGCCGGGCACTTCTTCCATCGCCACCTGGATCGCGATCGAGGAGTAGTTGGTCAACAGGCGTTCGGAGTCGTCGTCCATCCAGCCGCGATCAGCACCCAAGCCGCGGAACTGGTAGGTCTTCTCAAACAGTTCGCGGGTACCGACGACATCCACGCGATCCTTGACCTGGTGCTTCTTCAGCGAATAGATCAGGCCGCGCATCTGCACGTAAGGATCCAAGCCCAGGAAGTTGTCATCGCCGACAGTTGCGGCGAAGTTGATGGGCTTGGGGTTCTTCGAGCGCGAATTCACGTCGACGATGTGCAAGGTCATGATGTCCTGCACGCGGTAGTAGGGGCGCTGCTTGCGACCTTCCTTCACGATGACGTAGTTGCCGACCTTGATCAGTCCGGCAGCGGTGTCTTCGTTTCCGGTGGGCTGGAGCGCGGCCACTTCGGCGTCCGAGAACAGGATGGGCACCTTGGGCTCGACATCGCGCATCTGGCGGATGTACCAGTCGGTGTTCAAGAGCGAAAGGTTGACCAAGCGCACATCGGGGCGGATCCCGTACACGTACTGGAGAGCCCAAAGCGGGAAGGTGTCATTGTCGCCGTTGGTGAAAAGGACGGCATCCTTCTCACAGCTCATCAACAGGTTGTAGCTGTAGTCATAGGCGACGAAGTTGTTGGAGCGATCCTTTTCCTTCCAGTTCGAGAAGCAGGCCAGGATCGGAGTGGAACCCACCAGCACCATGAAGGCGGCAAACTTCAACCCGGTGCCCTTGGCGCCGTTCTCCTCGTCCTTGCGGCGCTTGAGGTCTTGGGCCATCATCGCGGCGGCCATGCCGTACATCAGCGCGACCATGATGAAGCCCGGTGTGAAGAAGTAGTCACGAACGCGCACTTCCATGTGGACCGGATCCGGCATGCGCAATTCCTGGCCGGGATTCTTGCGCATCTCGTCCTTGTAGTACCTGTAGTCGGAAAGCTCCGGCTTGGTGCCGTCGGCGAAGTTCACATACCACATGATGCCAAAGCCCGCGAACAGATAGAGTCCACCGACCAGGAGCGTGACGGGGAGATTCTTCTTCCAGGTGTGGCGAATCACGTAGTAGATGGGCAGATGCGCGATGAGCAGAAGCATGAAGGCAAGCAAGCGCTTGTTTCCGGCCCGCGAGGTCACCGACTGGTAGACGTTCTTCTCATCCGGAGCATAGCGCACACCCAATGCCTCGACCTGGGTCGGGATGCGGATGCCAAAACGCTCGAGAGGGACATCGACCTTGAACGGCAGGTACTGGGCGACCATGTAGCCGCCGTATCCCATGTTCTGGTGCACGAGAAGCTGGTTCAGGATCTGGCCACGACGGTGCATGGCACGTGTGATCATGCTCTCGCTGCCGTACTGCTTGCGCTCGATCATGTCCTGGAACACGGTCCAGTTCTCAAGATCGAAGATGTGCGAGAAGGAGCGTTCCTGCTTGTAGTTGTCCCAAGTCTCGGGCTTGTCGGCCACCACCGGGGGGCGGATCATCGCTTCGCCTTCATTGACGATCGTGCGCAAGGTGGCGCGGATCGGCGTGTAGGCCTGGATGGACCATCCCAGAAGAGCCATCAAGGCAAGCACGAAGGAGAGCTTGTACTGCTCCCGGTTGCCGCCGATCGGAAACGCCCAGAGCGTGACCATCACGGCAACCAAGCCCATGATGATGAAAGGAGCCATGCCTGGCATGTAGATCACCGACATGATCAGGATGCCGACGGCGTACAGCGACCAGCTCTTGCGCTTTTCCTCGTCGATGGCCACGATGAAGAGGGCAAAGAGCGGGACGAACATCACCGAAGGCAAGGTGAATCCAATGCCCAGGAAGGAGAGGTATACGACAAAGGCCAGGATGCGATCGCCCCACTGAGTCTTGCGCAGCTCCACCCAGTACAGCATGAGGGCGATGCAGATGAAGTTGACCATGGTGGCCGGGGCATACATTTCGGCTTCGATGGCCGAGAACCAGAAGGTGTCGTTGAACACCGTCAAGAGACCACCGATCGTGGCACCGAAGAGGCGGGTCCATTCGTACTTGGCGGCGTATTTGTCGCCCTTTTGCACGAGGAACAAGGCCTTCTCGACCGCCAGGTACACGGCACCGGCCGTGATCGCCGCAGTAAGGACCGAGATGAAGTTGACACGCGCACCGAGATCCGCAAACCACGCGAAGGTCAGGATCGCCACGCGTCCGAGAATGGCATGGGTCGGAGCACCTGGGGGGTGGCCCACGCCCAACACATGAGCGGACGAGATGTATTCGCCGCAGTCCCAGAAACTCACCGTAGGAGACATTGTCAGCGTATAGACAATGATGCCCACGAGGGTCACCAGGGCGGCACCAAGCCATTTCTTCTGGTTGTAGGTCACTTCGCGTCTCCTGTGGCACCGCCCGAACGGACGATCTTTGCAATGGGATCGAGAACGCCGTTCACAAAGCGTCCCGATTGTTCTGTGGAATAGGATTTGGCCAGCTCGATCGCCTCGTCAAGCACCACGCGGGTGGGACTTTCCGGGATGAGCATCAATTCGGCCACGGCCAGCCGCAGGACGCAACGGTCCAGGCTTGCCACGCGCTCGAGGTCCCAATTGCGGGCCGCTTTGCGCAGATGTTCGTCGATGACTTCGCGATGCTCGATCACGCCTTCGACCAGCTTCAGTCCAAAATTGCGGTCTTCCGCCGTCGGACGCAGGAATTCGATGGCTTCAGGCAGGATCTGGGTGAGATCCTCCTTGCGCTGATCCATCTGATAGAGCAGGTGCAGCGCAAGTTCGCGGGCACCGGTTCGGACTTCACTCATTTGCCATCCAGTTTGCGGAAGAGATCCGCCATTTCAAGGGCGCCCATGGCGGCCTCGAAGCCCTTGTTGCCCGCCTTGGCGCCCGAGCGCTGCTGGGCTTGGTCCAAGTCTTCGGTGGTCAGGACGGCATTCATCACCGGAATGTTCGCCGTATAGGCAAGATCGCCCAGCATGCGGGTGGATGCACCGACGACCTGCTCGAAGTGAGCCGTCTCGCCGCGAATCACGCAGCCCAGCGCGATCAGAGCCGAATATTTGCAGGAATCGACGACCTTGCGGGCGGCTGGCCCGATCTCCAAGGCACCTGGAACCCAGATGACGTGGATGTTTTCGTCCGAAACACCATGGCGAAGCAGGGCATCGCGTGCCCCTTCGACCAAGCGGTCGACGACCAGCGCGTTGAAGCGGGATGCAACCAAGGCAACCGGCTTAGACGGCGATTGAAAGACACCTTCGACAATCTTCATAAGTACAATGCCCCCTGTGTGGGAAGTGGGCCAATCTAGGAAACGAAAACGACTTGCAACGGGGGAGAATGCAGTCGTCGCTTCCCTTTTTGCCCAAATCAGACGCTAGTCATGTGAAAAATCAGGCTTGAACGAGACTGGCACGGTGCTCGAATTCCTCGAGCTCCCACTGGCTTTTCAGGTCCCACGCCTCGCGTTCCTGCAGGAAACGGGCAAAATCACGATCCAGTCCCTTCACATGGCCTGACAGCCACCCCCGCACGGCGCCGACCGTGGAGTCGTCGATGGGAAAGCCGGCTTGGGCATCTTCCAGCACGGCATCCATCTCGGCCAAGAAGGATCGATGCTCCCTCTTGTGGTAGCGGCTGTGCCCGAATCCGCTGCGAGCCATCCAATCGTCCTCGAAATCGAAATGCGTGCGCATCTCCTCCGCAAGGCACTTCCATGCCTGCAGGCGATCCGTCTGCGCAAGACTGCGGACAGTCTCCCAGCAACGCATGACCTTGTCATGCTGCGTGTCCAATTCGGCGACGTCAAGTGTCCAGTGGCTGTCCCACGCCCATGCTTCCATGGACCAGAAAGTAGATCAATAAACCACCCCGCAGCAAGCTGCGAGGTATTTCTTTGGCCAGCGATTTCGGGTCTACGAAGCAAGCTTCAAGGAATCAGACCCGAGGAGATTCAACCATTCTTGGACAAAAAAAGGGCTCCCAAGACCGCCAAGGCGGAGGGAGCCCTTTTTCAAGGATCGCGACGACCCTGAAAACGCTACTTGAGCAACGAAAGCACGCCCTGCGGGAGCTGGTTGGCCTGCGCCAACATGCTGGTGCCCGACTGGGTGAGAATCTGATTGCGGGTGAACTTGGTGGTTTCCGTCGCAAAGTCGAGGTCGCGGATGCGGCTTTCGGCGTCGGAGTAGTTGGAGATCATCACGCCCAAGGAGTCGATGGTCTTCTCCAAGCGGTTCATCACGGCACCGATGGTGGCTCGCAGATTCAGCACCGAGGTCAGCGCGGCGTCGATCGAAGGAATGGCCATCTGCGCGTGGTCCTGGCTGGCCACGTCGCTTCCACCCAGATCCAAGCCGGTCGTGCAAACCGCAAGGTTGTTGGTCATGAAGCTGATGGTCGAGGCCATGCCCGTGCCCATGGCGCTCACCTGGAAGGTGAAGGTCGTGTTGTCGGTCAGGAGCGAGATGCCGTTGTAGGTCACGGCATTGGTCATGCGCGAGATTTCGCTGGAGAGCTGATCGAATTCCTGCTGGATGTACTTGCGCTCGGTTTCCGTGTAGGTTCCGTTGGCCGCTTGGATCGCCAGTTCACGCATGCGCTGCAAGGAGTCCGTCACCTGCTGGGCACCCGATTCCGCAATCTGCATCATGGCGATGGCATCGTCGGAATTGCGCCGCGACTGCTCCGAGCCGCGGATCTGGGACCGCAGGCCTTCGGAGACCGAAAGTCCGGCGGCGTCGTCGGCGGCGCGGTTGATGCGAAGGCCGGTCGAGAGCTTCTCGAGGCTCTTGGACATCGAGCCATTGGTCTGCAGCAGTGAGTTCTGGGTCGTTATCGCATTGACGTTGTTATAGATGCGCATGGGTGAAAACCTCCTTGTTGACTGCTTTGCACGCTCCCGGGCTTCCTTGCCCTGGAATCGTTGTGAGTGCCACGGCCCTTTCGCTGTCACCAGCCGGTACCGTTTGGCCCGCCTCGCTTGGCGGACCGTGGCGCTAACCTCTACACGGCTACATGACCACCAGATCCGCCTGCAAGGCGCCGGCCCTCTGGATGGCTTGAAGGATCGCGATAAGGTCGCGGGGGGTCACGCCCATGGCATTGAGCGCCTGGGCAAGCTCCCCTACGTTTGCGTTCTGGGGAATCACCCGCATCTGGTTCTTGCCCTCCTGGGCGTCGATGCGGGGATTCTGAATGGTTGCGGTCGTGCCGATGCTGAAGCCGTTGGGCTGGACGGCCGCCGTGCCAGGATCGACCTTGATGGTCAGGCTGCCGTGGGTGACGGCGACTTCCTGAAGCCGGACCTCGGAACCGGCGACGATGGTGCCGGTGCGTTCGTTGATGACCACGCGGGCCGAGCGGGACACCTGGAGGCGAAGGTTCTCGATGCGAGCGATGAGAGCGGCACGGCCACCCTTGTCCTCGGCGCCTTCGAAGCGTACCGTGGCGGCGTCCTCCACCGCGGCGCTGCTGGTTCCGAACTCCTTGCGGATGGCTTCTGCCAAGGCGGCGGCGGTCGAAAAGTCGGGACTGGTGAGGGCAAAGCGAAGCTGGCCCTGATCCAGCCGGTTGGCGGGATTTTCCCGCTGGATGATTCCGCCCAAGGGCAGGATTCCCGTCGAGGAGATGTTCTGCTTGGTGGAGGCTCCACCGCTCTCCTGGGAGAACGAGCCCCCGGTGCCGACCGGCCCTTGGGCCAGCACATAGACTTCTTCATCGGCACTGCGAAGCGGGGTCATCAAGAGCGTCCCGCCCGACAGGGACTTCGCGTCTCCAAGCGAGCTCACCAGGACATCCATCCGGGTACCGGGCTTGGAGAAGGGGGAAAGGCGAGCCGTCACCATCACAGCGGCCACGTTCTTCATCCGGATCTGCTTGGGTTCGACTTCCAAGCCGAGGTTGCGCAGCATGTTGCGCACCGACTGGACCGTCATCATGGAAGAGGAGCCGTCGCCGGTCCCGGGCAAGCCCACCACGATGCCGTATCCCACCAGCTGCAGGTCGGTCAACCCTTGGACCTGAGCCACATCCTTGATGCGCACCTGGGCCTGAGCCAGTCCGGCAAGCAAAAGCACAGGCAGTATTTGACGAATTTTGTCAAACCAACGCATGGTATCCTCCCTTGGCAGGGTCCGCAAGGAACCTGCTTGTCCGGGAGGTCAAGATCCCCGTCTCTTGCGAGCTGGATCCTGTGCGTCCCCGGAGTCCGGATCTGTGATTCGTGTTGGTCACGATCAATGTCTTATCGATATCCGTGCCAATTGTTTTTCGACCGATAAAGCCGTGAAAAACAAGGACTTGCGCTTTCCGCCCCCCAGTAGGCAGGATTTTCTTGCCTAGCGGAAGGGACGCACTTTTCCGCATTTTTCATGAACCTGCCGCCTACGACTTGCGACAATGGGTTTGTACACAGGTCTGACTCAAGGAGATGGAACCACCGTCTTGAAGCGTCAGACCAGCAAGCGAGGAACCATGTCCGTCCAGCGTCTCTTCTTTGGTTTGTCTGTCGGGGTCGTCTCGGCCACCACCTGCATGGCCCAGGCATCGGAAAGGATCCGACTCAACCAGGTCGGATTCGCCTTGGGGAAGCCCAAGTTCGCCGTGAGCCTGGATTCCAACTCCACGGCCCTGCTGGTCGATGCAAGCACCGGTGATTCGGTGCATGCGATCGTGCCCGGACCGGTCACCAAGTGGAACTACGCCGGAAGGGTCATGGACACCTGCCGCGGCCTTGACTTCACCGCATTCGACAAGCCCGGCGTCTATCGCATCAAGGTCGGCAATGAGCTTTCCCACGCCTTCCAGATCTCGGCCAACCCGATGCAGGACCTGACCCGCGCCAGCATCAAGGCCTTCTGGTACAACCGAAGCTCCTACGCCCTGCCGGAATCGCACGCCGGCAAGTGGGCTCGTGAACTGGGGCACCCTGATACGGCGGTGTTCGTGCACGCTGCGGCCGCAACCGAGGCCCGCCCCGAGAATACCAAGCTGCGCTCCGTCGGTGGCTGGTACGACGCGGGCGACTATGGCAAGTACGTCGTGAATTCCGGCATCAGCACCTGGACCCTGCTTCATCTCTACGAATCGGCTCGACCCTATTTCGACACCCTCCCGCTGGATGTCCCCACGCGACCCGCCGTCCGCTCCGATCTCGTCGACGAGATCCTCTGGAACCTGCGCTGGATGCTTTCGATGCAGGACCCCAACGACGGCGGCGTCTACAACAAGGTCACCACGGCCAACTTCTCAGGCTTTGTCATGCCCGTCAAGGACAAGGCCAAGCGTTGGATGGTGCAAAAGGGCACCGCCGCGACGCTGGACATGGCCGCCGTGGCTGCGTATGCCGCACGCCTCTTCCGCAACGACCCGGAGCTCAAGACCTTCGCCGACACCTGTCTGGCGGCGGCCATCTCCGGATGGAACTGGGCACGCGCCAATCCCGACAGCGTCTACGACCAGAACGCCAACAACCTCAATGAAGATTGGGTGACCAAGATCAACACCGGCGGCTATGGTGACGGCAGCTTCGCCGACGAGTTCAACTGGGCGGCTTCGGAACTGTTCCTGACCACCCAGATCGACAGCTTCGCCACCGCGCAGGGACTGGCCACCAAGGCCTTCGCCTCCCCTTGGAGCGAGTTGGGCTGGCCCAACGTCGGAACCCTCGGCTGGCTTTCGCTCCTGTCCAACAAGGATCTCTTGACCGGCTCCCTTGCCGGAATCGGTCCCCGCCTGGATTCCTCGATCAACGCCATGGGCGTGGTCATCCGCGATGCCGGCACCAAGAACGCCTATCGGATTCCCAAGGGCGGATACTACTGGGGAAGCAATGCCGTGTTCGCCAACAACGGCATCCTTTTGTGGAAGGCTTGGCAGGCCACCAAGGACACCACCTTCCGCGACGCCTCGCTTGAGACCTTGGACTACCTGCTGGGTCGCAACCCCACCGGCTACTGCTTCGTGACCGGATTCGGCGGCAAGAGCCCCTTGCATCCGCATCACCGTCCCTCCGGTGCCGACACCGTCAAAGCTCCCGTTCCCGGCTTCTTGGCTGGCGGTCCCAACGGCAACTACAAGAACGACGACAAGGACATCGCCGATCTCTATCCCGGCTACCCCAACACCTTGGGGCCCAAGGCCTATCTCGATGTGCAGACATCGTACGCATCCAACGAAGTGGCCATCAACTGGAATGCGCCCCTTGCCTACTTGGCCGGCGTGTGGAGTGCAAGCCTTCCTCCGATGGCCGTCGGAACCGGCATCACCAGCCGCACCGCGAAAAACGGCGCGCGCTTGGATCTGGCCACCCGCAAGGGCTTCGTGAGCGCCAACATGCCCGGCCACACCCTTGCACGCCTTGAGATCCTGGGCATCGACGGCCGGACCGTGGCCCGCTCCAGCGCAGTCGCACCGACCATCGAACTCAGGACTTCCGGACACGGGCTGTTCCTGGTGCGGGCCGTGAGCACCACGGGCATCGCCGCGACCAGCCGCATCCTGATCCCGTAGATCAAGAGCGACATTTGACAGAATCCGTCCCTGCAAGGAAGTCCCTTGCAGGGCTTTTTTGTGCACTACCTTGGAGGCCGATGGAACCCGGGATTCACGAACGCATCGATGCTTGGATCGACTTCCTGGGCCTGGAGCGCTCTCTCTCCCCGGCCACGCTGGAAGCCTACTCCCGCGACCTGCGCGTCTTTGTCGGATGGTTCGAGCCGCAGGACCTTTCGATTTCGCAACTGGACATCCATGCCCTTTCCGGCTTCTTCGGCGAGCTGTCCGATACCGGACTTGATTCCCGCAGCCTGGCCCGTGTCCATTCCACGCTCAAAAGCTTCCTGAAATGGATGTGCCAGGAGGGCGCCCTTTCCCGCAACCCATTGGGGGACCAGGCGGCGCCTCGCTTTGGCAAGAACCTCCCCTACGCCCTTTCCGTGGAGGAATGCCTTCGACTGTTGGAGAGTCCGGACACATCGACCCCCTTGGGCGAACGCGACGGCGTCCTGCTGGAACTCCTGTACGCAACGGGCATGCGCGTCTCGGAGGCGTGTTCGGTCACACTCCAGCAGGTGCTGCTGGATCAGGGCCTGGTGCGCGTGATCGGCAAAGGGAACAAGGAACGCATCGTCCCTATCGGAGACTCCACGGCGCACCGCATCCAGGCCTGGCTCGATGGCGGACGCCGGGAACTGAAGCCGCGCTGTGACACGTTGGTGCTCAACTCCCGCGGACAGGATCTGTCACGGGTGTCCGCCTGGAAGATCCTCTCGGACCATGCCTGGAAGGCCGGCTTGCAGGAGCACGACGAGGGCAAGCGCAAATACGCCAACCGCGTGACCCCGCACGTGCTGCGGCACTCGTTCGCGACGCACCTGCTGGAAGGGGGCGCCGACCTGCGCGCGGTGCAAGAGATGCTGGGCCATGCCAGCATCACCACCACCGAGATCTACACCCACATGGACATCTCGACGCTGCGGGAGGTGCATGCGACCTGCCACCCCCGCGCCCGCCTCAAGACTTGAACCAACCTGCTCCAGTGTTCATCCCTTCGACAAGCTCAGGGCGAACGGCTCGTCGGGACTTGAGTCCTGCGGCTTGCTACTTGTAGATACCACAGGCAAGGATGACATCGCCCGCCTTCACGTAGTGGGTCGTCTTGTCCTCGATCTTGCCGCTCTCGGGATTCTTGTAGCGGTAGTCGACCGTCCCGGTACCCTTGGCCTTGGCGCCTTCCACGATCTCCTTGCGGAAGAGCTTGCCGTCGACATCCGGGGTTTCGATGAGATTCTTGCCGATGAGCTTGGGGTTCTTGGGATGAGCCAACATGGTTCCCGTCAGATCGTAGGCGAAGACGTAGATCTCCCCTTCCACATAGGGCCCCTTGGCATCGGAGATCTCCTT
>JBDKGV010000074.1:0-15011 GCA_039798005.1 Fibrobacterota bacterium | reverse complement strand
TGCCCGTGGACACCAAGGAGTTCAGCAAGTTCGCTGCGCACCAGCTCCACCAGGTCGGCGTCGGGAAGCGCGGCAAGTTCGGGCTGACGCCCTCCTCCCACGACCGTCCGCAGCATCACCTTGCCCGCCGGCACGGTATGAGGCCACAGGGTGCTTGAGAACAGGGTTCCGAGGATGGTCCGGTTCTCCCGTCCCGGGCAAAGGAATCCGAATCCATCGAGAGGATGCTGCACCTGTTCGCGATCAAAGCCAAGACAGACCACCGCCACCGGATTGTAGGGAACTTGCGCACACTCCTCGCGCAGTCCACCCGGCAGATCCCCAGGAAGGCCGGCAAGGGAGTAGGCCGGGATCGCCAGCACCACCTGATCGAAGACGCCTTCGTCGTTCCCGGAAACCAGCTTCCAACGGGCACCTTCGCGATAGATCCCCGTGAGCGGACGGCATTGGTGCACCGGACCGACAAGCTTCTGTCGCAAGGCGTCGATGAGTTCGGCCATTCCCCCTCGGAACGAAAAGGAGCCTTTCCCCAACGGAGCCGGCCGGTTCTTGTCCATGCGCTTGCGCACCATGCCCAACAGAAGCGAGCCGTAGCGGCTTTCCAGTTCCTTGATGCGGGGAAAGGCGGCACGCACGGAAAGACGGTGCGGGTCCGCGGCATAGACCCCCGTCACCATGGCATCCAGCACGCTCTCGGCCAACTCCTGGCCCAGACGTCGCTTGCCGAAGGCAAACACGCTCTCGTCCTCCGGGCCTTTGGGGATGAAGGGCTCGAACATGGCTCGAAACACGGCGGTCAGACGGGGAAAGCCGCCCTTGAGCAGGTCCCCAAGCCCTTCGGGTGCGGCGCACAGGCGCCCCTTGAAGACGAGATAGCGCTTCTTCGCCGCCGGAGCCGCGGGCACGATGCTGTCGGCAAGCCCGAGTTCCTTTGCCAGCTCGACCACTTCCCTGCGACTGTAGAGGATGCTCTCCGCGGCCTGCTCACAGCGAAAGCCCTCACTTTCGTGAGTCCCGATGTTGCCGCCCGGCATGGCCTTGGGATCCCAAGTCTCCACTTCCACGGCGCGCCCAAGGTCCTGGGCCATTTTTTCCAGTCGATAGTGCGTGCTCAAGCCGGAAACCCCCGCCCCGACCACAGCAATCCGCAAAGCCTCAGACATGCTCGTTCCTCCGCTTCGACCCGATTCCCCCAAAACAGCTCCATTGACTCAAGGAGAACAGCCGTCGCACGAATCTAACCCCGGATACATGGAAGCACGCCATCTCTTTTGCACGAGGTTTTCCTGGCGGCGAGTACCTATGCTTCCTTGGAAATGCTCCACTTCGGCTTACTTCTGGCTCTTGGCATGGCCGCCCCCGGTGCCTCCCCGGCGCAACGGACCGCACCAAACGCGCTTGTATCCAACGATTCGACCTTGCGCATCGAACTGGATTCCCTGGTGGATGCCAGCCTCCCGCGGGGAGCTCAATTCGCCGCCGCCGCCATCCGCGCTCGCGATGGCGCCTTGGTTTGGGGACGCAACGCCCACACGCGGCAGATGCCCGCATCCACCCAAAAGGTCTTCACCACCGAAGTCGCCCTGCGCGTGCTCGGTCCCAAATTCCGTTTTTCGACCCAACTCTACGGACGCGGCGCCCAGAACGGAGCCGATTGGATCGGAGATCTCATTTTGGTCGGCAGCGGCGATCCGACCTTGGGCCTGGAATGGGGCGCGACCCTGAACCCGTTGGTCAATGCCCTGCAGAAACGCGGCATCCGCAAGGTCAGCGGCTCCCTCATCGCCTTGGACACCCTTTGCGGCGCCGCCCCATGGGGCATCTGGCCCCCCGACTGGACTTTCGGCAACGCCCGCGACCTCTACGGCGCCCCCATCGCCGGACTCAACTGGAACCTCAACCGCGACGGCTGGAGGCCCAGCCAGGAACCCCGCCTGCTGGTCCTGAAGAACTTGCGGCAGGCGCTCTCAAAAAAGGGAATTGCCATCGGCGGTCCGGATTCCGTCCTGACCCGGGACGACTCCCTCCTTGCTCTTCCTCGCACATGGACATCCATGGGTCAGACCCAAAGCCCGATGCTGGAATCCATCCTGCGCCCCTTCCTGTGGGAGTCGATCAATCAGCTGGGTGAAGCCATGGTGCTGCGCATGGGAGCCGGCTTTGCCAAGCCCGGCGAAGACCTGCGCGAAGCTGGAATGCGACGGGTGCGCTCCAATCTTCAGGCCAGCGGCGCCAACATCTGGGAAATGGAGATGCGCGACGGGTCCGGACTTTCCCGCTACGATGCGATTCCTCCGCTGGAACTGGCCCGCCTCCTGCAGCGATCTTCACTTGGCACAGGATCGACTCGGACGGTTGACTTCCTCGCGGCCGGTGGCCAAGGAACGCTGCGCAAGCGCTTCCGCAACCTCCCCGACCCGGCATGGATCCTGGCCAAGACCGGCACTCTGGATCGCGTCTCCAACCTGTGCGGACTCGTGCGCTCCCCCCTGCGGGACACCTTGTCCTTCGCCATCTTCTGCCAGAACTACAACACCGGTGCGGCCTCGATGCGCCGTCTGCAGGACAAGATCGTCAGTCTGCTGGCCGGTGTCCCCATCCGCAAGATCGTGGAGGACGACGACACCCTGCCCGCCGTCCAGACACCGGTTTGGCCCACCATCGAGATCCTTCCCGATTTTCCGGCGTGGCGGAATTACCATTTCTGACATGAACCGCGATTGGCATTTCCACATCTCCGAAACCGTTCCTGAACTTGGCCGCGCAACCCTCGAGCATCTCGCAGGTCCTGCCGTGGGCCTGTCCGGTGGCGCCACCTTCGAAAAGCTGCTCCCCTTCTGGCGCGGCCCGAAGGTCCTGCAGTGCATGTTCTTCCCGCTGGAAGAGCGCTGCGTAGGCCTCTCCCAGCCCGGCTCCAACTGGATGAACGTCATTCGCCTGCTGCTTGATCCCAACGGCTTGCACGAGCAGGCGCTGGAATGGGCCATCGACGCCGAGGCCCTTGAGGATGTGGCGCACGGCACCTGCGGCGAAAGCCCCGATGACATCCCCACCCCGGACCAGGTCTGGCTCGGACTTGGCATGGACGGTTCGGTGGCCGGCCTTTACCCCTACGCCGAATCCTTGAACGATCTGGACTCCATCGCTCTTGAGACGACCTCTCCCGTGGCCCCGCACGCCCGCGTGACCTTGGGGCTCGGACCTCTGCGCCGCTCGAAGGAAGTCTGCATCGTGGCGATCGGCGAGTTCAAGGGCCGCGCCCTGCGCCAAGCTTTGGACGGCGACCGCGACATCCCCTTGGTGCGCCTGATCGAAAACCGCCAGGCCACCTTCTTCATCGACGGCCCCTGCGCCCGCGCCGCCGGCATCGTAGAAACCCCCTGATCCTTCACTGACTTCCATCCATCGCGATGGGCGCCTCCCGCCCCGCGATTCTCCAGAAGGGACGCAAGCTGGCGTCCCTTCGTCGTTTCCGGCGGAACCATGGATGTCCGCGTTGATCCTCCTTCAACGGTTGCGATCGCACACGAACCTCCCTCAAAGAAACCCAGCCATACATTCGTCCCTATGCAACAATGACGGTTCGTCAATGGAACGCCACCGTTTGCCACCAGGTACAGAAGGACGAAACCATGAAGACACGATACACGCTGGCAGGCATCCTGCTCAGCGCCTTGGCCATCCAGGCCCAGACCGTGACCATCAAGAACGCCGCCGGCTGGCTCGAGTCGGCCCATGTCGAATGGACCGTCAGCGGCAAGGCCGACAGCTACAACGTGTACGTGACCGGCGGCGGCCTCACCAACCAGAAGCTCGACAACCCGCTGATCCGCTACTACGGATCGTACTGGCGCGCCGACGCTCCGGGCCTCAAGGCCGGCAGCTACACCCTCAAGGTCGTTCCGGTCGTGTCAGGCGCGGAAAAGACCGCTGCCACCACCGCCGCCCTCACCGTTCTGGCCCACGACCGCGCAGGCTTCGCCTTCTCGGGCGGTCGCATCCCCGGCTCCTACAACCTCGATGGCACGCCCATGACCGGTGCCGTGGTCCTGTACGCCACCGACAAGACCAAGGACACCGTCTCCATGACGGTCACGGGAGCCAGCGCCAATCCCTGCATCGGCATCCAGAACATCCTGTACGCCTACAAGAAAGGCAAGGAGACTCGTCCTCTGATCGTGCGCGTCGTCGGCAAGGTGAACGATCCTGCCGTCTTGGATGGCGGCGACATGGTCATTGAAAATGCCAACTTCGCCACCGGCCACATCACCTTGGAAGGCATCGGCACCGACGCCACGGCCTATGGCTGGGGCATTCGCCTCAAGAACGCATCGAACATCGAGGTGCGCAACCTGGGCGTCATGTACGTCAACTCGGCCGAAGGCGACAACATCGGACTGCAGCAGAACAACGACCACATCTGGGTCCACAACAACGACCTCTTCTACGGCGCCGCAGGCTCTGACGCCGACCAGGTCAAGGGCGACGGATCGCTGGATTGCAAGAAGTCCACGTGGGTCACGTTCTCGTACAATCACTTCTGGGACAACGGCAAGTCCAACCTGCTGGGCCTGTCCGAAGGCGCCATGGCCGACCTCTACATCAACTTCCACCACAACTGGTACGACCACTCGGATTCCCGCCACCCCCGCGTGCGCTACTACTCGGCCCACATCTACAACAACTACTACGACGGCAACTCCAAGTACGGGGCTGGCTCCACGCTGGGCTCCTCCCTCTTCATGGAAGGCAACTACTTCCGCCACTGCAAATCCCCGATGCTGACCTCGATGCAGGGCAGCGACGTGTGGAACGAGGCCAAGGGCGCCAACGACCCCGCGAACATGGGCACCTTCTCGGGCGAAGCCGGTGGCACCATCAAGGCCTTCAACAACTACATGGAAGGCCAGAAGCGCTTCGTGGCCTACGGTGATGCCAAGTACGCCAACTCCAACGTGGACTTCGACGCCTACGTGGTCTCCAGCCGTACCGACAAGGTGCCCGCCACCGTGAAGTCCTTCTTGGGCGGCAACACCCACAACAACTTCGACACCGATGCCAACCTCATGTACACCTACACCGTCGATGCGCCCGAGGCCGCCAAGACCAAGGTCATGGCCTATGCGGGCCGCGTGCAGACCGGCGACTTCAAATGGACCTTCGCGCCCGCCGACGACACCCTTTCGGATGTGAACCTTCCTCTCATGAACGCCATCATCGGCTACAAGACGATGATGGCCTACATCCAAGGCGAAGGCACGGTGCCGGTCTCGATCACCACCAGGAATCAACCCATCCAGAACCCCATCCGCCTCGACCTCCAAGCCAATCGCCTGTCGGTCTCCGAGGGCTGGACCTTGGCGTCGGCGGAACTCTTCGCGACCAACGGCTCCCGGGTGCTGGCCGCAAATGGCAGCGCCACCGTTTCTCTCGAAGGCCTGAAGTCCGGCGTCTATCTGGCCCGCGTGGTCACCGACCGCGGCGCGTTCGAAAAGATGGTCATCAAGAACTGAACCTTCGCAGCTCGACTTGGGGCGCCTGCCGCCCTGTCCGTGGAGACGCCCCGCCCGGGCGTCTCTTCATCTTTCGGGGTCACCGGGCGCACCTGCCAAGCCATGGCGCACGATTGCGTTGACGCGGCTTCAACAGTTGCGTTCGTGCATGCCCTGCCCTCTCTCAAGCCTGGCCATACATTCGTGGCATGAACACACGACTCATGCTCGCAGGGCTCCTCGCCAGTGCCCTCGCCCTCCAGGCCCAGACGGTGACCCTCAAGAGCTCCGCCGGCTGGCTCGAGTCCGCCAATGTCCAATGGACGACCTCAGGCACCGCAACCAGCTACAATGTCTACGTCACCGGCAAGGGCCTGACCAACCAGAAGCTCGACAACCACCTGATCCGCAATTACGGCACCCATTGGCGCGCCGACGCCATCGGGCTTGCGGCAGGCAGCTATACCCTCAAAGTCGTCCCGGTCGTGTCGGGAACCGAAAAGACGGCCGTGACCACCCCTCCCCTTGCCGTGACTTCCCACGATCGCTCGGGCTTTGCCTTCTCCGGCGGCCAGATCCCCGGCGCCTACAATCTCGACGGCACCCCGATGAGCGGAGCCGTCATCCTGTACCTGACCGAAAAGAACAAGGACACCATCTCCTTCCCGGTCCAGACCGCCCCGGCCAAATACACCACATACACGGGCATCCAAAAGATCTTGGACGCCTTTGCCAAGGCGACCGACGCGCGCCCCCTCATCGTGCGGATGGTCGGAACCGTGACCGACGCGGCCTACCTGCAGCAAGGCGACATCCTGCTGTCCAACGGGAATCTCGCGGGCAGCCACATCACCTTCGAGGGCGTAGGCGACGACGCCACCGCCAACGGCTGGGGCATCCGCATCAAGGCAGGCAGCCGCGTGGAGGTCCGCAACCTCGGCGTGATGAACGTCAACAGCACCGCCGGCGACAACATCGGCGTGCAGCAGGACAACGACCACATCTGGGTCCATCACACCGACCTCTTCTACGGCAACGCCGGCACCGATGCCGACCAGGTCAAGGGCGATGGCGCTCTGGATGTCAAGCTCTCCACCGCCGTGACCTTGGCCTACAACCACTTCTGGGACAACGGCAAGGCAAGCCTCCTGGGCCTCAAGGAGAATTCCAACACCGGCTACACCATCACCTACCACCACAACTGGTTCGACCACTCCGACTCCCGCCATCCCCGCACCCGCTTCTACTCGGCTCACGTCTACAACAACTACTACGACGGCAACGCCAAGTACGGCGCCGGATCCACCGACAGCTCCTCCCTGTTCGTGGAAGCCAACGTGTTTCGCAACTGCAAGCACCCGATGATGATCTCCATGCAGGGATCCGACCTCTGGAACGAGGCGACCAAGGCCAACGACAACGACATGGCCACCTTCTCGAACGAGGTCGGAGGCATGATCAAGGCCTACAACAACAGCATCACCGGCGCCGGTCGCTTCGTGCCCTACGGCGCCGCGGGTTTCCCCAACTCCACCGTGGACTTCGACGCCTACGTGGCCAAGAGCCGTTCCGAGACCGTCCCCGCCACCGTCAAGTCCTCCTTGGGCTCCAACATTTACAACAACTTCGACACCGACCCGAAGACGATGTACGCCTATGTGGCCGACAGTCCCTCCGTGGTCGTGGCCAAGGTCAAGGCCTATGCCGGACGCATGAACGGTGGCGACTTCAAGTGGACCTTCAACGACGCCGTGGACGACACCGCATCCCTGGTCAACACCGCCCTCAAGGCCGCTCTGACGAACTACTCGACCTCACTGGTTTCGGTCCAAGGCGACGGCTCCTCCTCCTCGGGGACGGTCTCCGTGCGCAACTCCAAGGCATCCGGCACCAACCCGATCTGCCAAAGCACCGCAAATACCCTCACCTTGACCCAAGGCTGGACCCTGCTCTCGGCCGAACTCTTCGCGACCAACGGCTCCCGGGTGCTGGCCACCCATGGCAGCACCACCGTCTCCCTCGAAGGCCTGAAGTCCGGCGTCTATCTGGCCCGCGTGGTCACCGACCGCGGAGCCTTCGAAAAGATGATCCTCAAGAACTGAGAGCGTGAGAAAATCACCCAACCCTTCGTGGTGCGATACCTTGAGCGTAGCCGAAGGGAGCTTGTCTTTCCGTTCGTGGTGAGCCTGTCGACTCCCTCCGATACCACAACGTGGGGAGCTCACACCCGCAGGGTGGGAGAACCATGAGCGGATCACGTAGCATCTCCGTTGTCGCCCTTCGACACAGCTCAGGGCGAACGGATATCGAATCTGCTTTTCCCAAGCTCCGAGCTGTAGAAAACCTGTGCTGGGCGCCTGCCGCCCATGGCCCCGTGGGGACGCAAAACCTTGCGTCCCTTCGTTCTTTCGGGCGTCACCGGGCTGCCTGCCAAGCCTCGGCTGCGCCGGGGTCTTGGGCCTGTCGGCCGGCATCCCTGGCGCACAGCGCCGCACCATGACTCCCTCCTGGATGGGATGGCTGGGGTGGGTGATGCTCCAGCGAAGCGGCATCCTTGGCGCGGTGCATTCAGCACAAACAGCCCCACCGATCTCCCCCCCGGAATGGCCTCCATTTTTCTAGCTTTACTGCTCTGATGAATACCTGTCCAACCCGGTGTACGGAGCGACCATGCGCCTTCTGATCGCCAACGATGATGGCATCGAGAGTCCTGCGCTCTGGGCCTTGGTCGACGCTCTTCGCTTGCGCCATGAGATTGTCGTGGCCGCTCCCCTGCATGAACAAAGCGGCACCGGACACGCCTTCACCTTCCGCAAGTCCCTCAAGGTCCAAGAGCAGATGCGCAATGGCGTGCGACTTCTTCTGGTCGACGGTTTTCCCAGCGACTGCGTGAAGTTCGGACTGTGCCATTTGGGCCTTTCCAACTTCGACCTGGTCCTGTCCGGCATCAACCCCGGCGACAATGCCGGTGTCTGCGAACCGTATTCAGGCACGGTCGCCTGTGCTCGGGAAGCCGCGCTCTTCGGCATGCCTGCGATCGCGCTCTCAAGCCTTGAGAACGACCAAGGGCACTACGAGGCCATCGCCCAATGGGTCGCTCGAATGCTGGAAAATCCCCTGCCCCCCTTTCCTCGCGGCACCTACTGGAATGTGAATTTCCCCAAGGCACATCCTTCCGAATGGAAGGATGTGAAAGTCTGCCGCGCCTCCACCGCCATGTTCGTCGATCGCTACGAGGAGATCGAACCGGGAACGTGGCAACTTGTCGGACACAAAAATCCCGCCGGGATCGTCCCCGGCACTGACGATGCATGGCTTGCCCTGGGACATCCGGCCCTGGTACCTCTGCACATCGACAGCACCCATCCTGAACTGGCCGAACGGCTGGATCATTCCTTTCCTCCGGTAGCGAGTCAACCATGAGCGACAACGACACCCCCGATCTCCCCCCTGAAGTGAACACCGAACCGGTGCTTGCCACCAACGGCGGACGCGTCATTCCGGTGGCCATCGACAAGGAACTGCGCCAGAGCTACCTGCGCTACTCCATGAGCGTGATCGTCGCTCGCGCCCTTCCCGACGTGCGCGACGGCCTCAAGCCCGTGCACCGCCGCGTGCTCTTCTCCATGAACGAGCTGGGCCTTGAGTTCAACAAGCCGTACAAGAAATCGGCCCGCATCGTCGGTGACGTCATCGGCAAGTACCACCCGCACGGTGATACGGCCGTCTACGACACCATGGTCCGCATGGCCCAGGACTTCTCCTTGCGTTGCCTGCTCATCGATGGCCAAGGAAACTTCGGCTCGGTGGACGGCGACTCTCCGGCCGCCATGCGTTACACCGAAGCGCGCATGCACAAGGCCGCCAAGTACATGATCCAGGATCTCGAGAAGGAGACCGTGGACTGGGCCCCGAACTACGACGACTCCCTCGAGGAGCCGACCGTCCTGCCGTCGGCCTTCCCCAACCTGATCGTCAACGGCACCACCGGCATCGCCGTGGGCATGGCCACCAACATGGCCCCGCACAACCTGCGCGAGACCATCAGCGCCTGCTGCGCCGTGATCGACAACCCCGAGCTCACCGCTCTGGACCTGCTCGACCACATCAAGGGCCCCGACTTCCCCACCGGCGCCATCATCTACGGCCGCAACGGCATTCGCGATGCGATCACCACCGGTCGCGGCCGCATCGTGGTGCGCGCCAAGCATCACTTCGAAGAGATCGGCACCCGCCAAGCCATCGTGTTCACGGAAATCCCGTACATGGTGAACAAGGCGAAGCTGCAGGAGAAGATCGCCGAGCTCGTGCGCGACAAGCGTCTGGAAGGCGTCGCCGACGTGCGCGACGAATCCGACCGCGACGGCATGCGCATCATCATCGAATGCCGACGCGACGCGCAGCCCCAGATCGTCCTGAACCACCTGTTCAAGATGACCCAGTTGCAGGACCCGTTCCACATCTACAACCTTGCGTTGGTGAACGGCCAGCCCAAGCTCCTGAACATGCGCGAGCTGATCCACCATTACCTCGAGCACCGCGTCGAGGTCGTTCGTCGCCGCAGCGAATTCGAGTTGCGCAAGGCTCGTGAGCGCGCCCACATCCTCGAGGGCTACCTCAAGGCGCTCGATCATCTCGACGAGATCATCAAGCTCATCCGCGCCTCCCAAAGCACCGAAGAGGCCCGCATGGGCCTTGTCGAGAAGTTCGACTTCACCGAAGTCCAGGCTGCGGCCATCCTTGAGCTCCAGCTGCGCCGCCTCACCGGCCTTGAACGCGACAAGATCCAGAACGAATACAACGAGCTGATGAACCGCATCAGCTATCTCGAGAGCGTGCTGGCCAGCCGCGAGCTCCAGCTTTCGATCGTGCGCGAGGAACTCGTCAAGGTTTCCGAGGAACTGGGCGACGACCGCCGGACGGAAATCGTCGATTCCTCCGATGAGGTCTCGATGGAGGACTTGATCGCCGACGATCCGATGGTCGTGACGGTCACGCACTCCGGCTATGTCAAGCGCCAGGTCCTCACCGAATACCGCGCCCAAGGCCGTGGTGGCAAGGGCGTCACCGGTGCCGGCTTGAAGAACGACGACATCGTCGACCAGATCTTCGTGGCCACCGCCCACGCCTACCTCATGTGCTTCACAAGCCTTGGCCGCTGCTACTGGCTGCGCGTCTGGGATCTGCCCATCGTCCAGCGCACGGCCCAAGGCACCTTCATCGCCAATCTGCTCAATCTCAAGGAAGGCGAAAAGGTCAAGGCCATCGTTCCCGTCCGTGGATTTGGCGGCAATGGGAAGCTTGTCTTCGCCACCCGCAAGGGAACCATCAACCGCATCCCGGTCATCGCGTTCAAGAACATCCGCCGCGAAGGCATCATCGGCATCCAGCTTGACGAAGGCGACGAGCTGGTCACGGTCCTGCATGTCGAAGGAGAACCCGATCTCGTGCTGGCAAGTCGCGAAGGACAGGCCATCCGCTTCCCGCTCTCGGCCTTCCGCGATCTCGGACGCGGGACCCGCGGCGTGCGCGGCATCAATCTCGACGCGACCGACACCGTCATCGGCATGGTGAAGGTCGAGGATTCGTCGACCCTGCTCACCATCACCGAGCACGGCTACGGCAAGCGCACCCAGCCCGGCGAATACCGCATCACCAACCGCGGCGGCAAGGGCATCATCAACGTCCGCGTCACGGAAAAGAACGGCCCTGCCGTCTGCTTGATCTCCGTCAAGCCCGGCGATGAGATCATGGCCATCACCAAGGACGGCATGGTCATCCGCACCGGTGTCGACGACATCCGCGAAACCGGCCGTGACAGCCAAGGCGTGATCGTGATCCGTCTCGATGCCGAGGATCTCGTGCAGGACGTGGCCCACGTGGTCGCCTCCGAGGACGAGGCGTTGCCGGAAGCCGGTGGCGAATCGCTTGCCGACACGGGCGAGGGCGATGCCGAAGAATCGCAAGTTCCAGAAAACTCCGAAGTGCTGGACAATCCCCCGGCAATTGAGGACAATGAGGAGGAATGAGCACACCTAAATTTGCCGTCCTTTGCATTGCTGAACGGGAAGAGTCCTGCACCAAGGTGCTGGCCGAACTTCCCTTCCGCTTCCGCCTCGTGGTCCGCCCACGAGATCTGATGCGCAGTTGTGTCGAGGGCGATGTGATTGGAGCCTTGGTGGACACCGTCAGCGCCTTGCGCGTCGGAATCCATGAGATGGCTGCGATCTATGACATGGGCATCAACATGCCCGTGTTGCGAGTTTCCGGATGGGAAGCCGGCGAGCCGGTCGCGATGTGCAATGCACCGTTCAAGAAGATGGCCCTGCTTCAGGCCTTGACGCAAATCGCCGCAGAAGAACCCTCTTGGAACCATCCGCTGTATCCGCGTCGGAATCTTCGGGTGCCATTGCCATCTCGCGTCCTGATCAATCCCGGTCAACCGGACGAAGTCCGTGGCTACTGTTCCAACGCAAGCATCGGTGGTGCCTATGTCATGACATGGGAGCCGCCCAAGGAGGGGACGCTTGTCACGGTACGCCTCTTGGATCTCCCCTTTCCCATGGAATGCCAAGCCCAAGTCCGCCGCAGCGTGACTTGGGAACAGCCCTCCACGGTTCCAGGCTGCGGGCTCATCTTTACCACGGACCAGATCCCCGATGCCTACCGGCATCTCATCGCGGATGTCCACTTCCGGCGCCTCGCCGGTGGAGCCACCGCAGAAGTCACGACAGACATCCCCAATCCCTCCACGGTCTTTCCCACCTGAATCCCCTATACGGGATTTGAAAATCAAAAGGCCTCGCCCTGCATTGCAGGACGAGGCCTTTTGACATCGATCCAACCCTTTACTTCTTCCAGGGATCCCCTTCGGAAGTCGCCGGTGCAGGCTCCTCCGAAGCGACTGGCAGCCCCAAGGCACGGTCGCGCTCGGTATTGAACTTCACCCAAGGGTCCTTGAGGTCGTTCACGACATCAAAATGCCTTGATGTCCAGGAGCCATCCTTGCGGCAGACCACTTCGTCACCGCGAAGCATGTGCACCCACTTGTCCAGGGAAATTTCCTTCGGCCCGGCCACCTCGCCATTTGCCGAAGGGCGCCCCACATCAACTTTCCCCTCGTACAGACGAACGCTGGAAGAATCGGATTCGCTCATGCGAAACACGGTTCCACGTACCGCGGCCACGGCCGTAGGCGTGCGCAGGCCGAAGCCCTTGCCTCCCTTGCCGATTTTCGTGACATTGGCCCAAGCCTTGCCACCCAGCAAGGTCGGTTCGGGCTTGCCCGAATTGGAGGTCACGACCATGCGGGAATTTTCATCCAGCCGCAGCACGGTATTGTCCGGATAGCGCACTTCCAGGCGACTTTCCTTGGCCACCTTGATCGAATCCCCCGGCTGCAAGACCATGGGAACTCGCACGGGAATGGGCTTGCCACCACGACGGATGTCCGCCGAACCGACAAGGAAGGTGACTCGGGTTCCGTTCGCGAAAACGGAACCGGCAACAAGAAGTACAGCGAGGAATTGGCGCGACATCTAGACCTCCAAAAGTTGAGGATACTCCTCCAAGAACTTGGTACTGAATTTTCCACTGCGGAAGACCGCACTGTCCAGCACCTTCTTCTGCAAACGGGCCGTCGTTGCGGGTCCCTTGACGACCAGCTCATCCAAGGCACGCAACATGCGATCGATCGCCTGCGTCCGTGTCGGGGCATGCACGATCAGCTTTCCGACCATGCTGTCGTAGTTCGGCGGAATCACATAGCCGGCGTAGATATGACTATCCCAACGCACACCGGGGCCACCAGGCACATGCAAGGCCTCGATCAGTCCCGGGCAAGGACGGAATCCCAAGGAGGGATCCTCGGCATTGATGCGGCATTCGATGGAATGCCCACGCACTTCGACCTCATCTTGCGTGAAGGAGATCTTCTCGCCCGAGGCGACCAGGATCTGCTCCCGGATCAAGTCGATACCGGTCACCATCTCGGTGACGGGATGCTCAACTTGGATGCGCGTATTCATCTCCATGAAGTAGAAGGAGCCATCCTCGTCCAGGAGGAATTCCATGGTGCCCGCACCGCAGTAGTTCACGGCAAGCGCACCCGTCACGGCCGCATCACCCATCGCCTTGCGGATCTTTGCGTCCACGGCAGGCGACGGCGCCTCTTCGACCAGCTTCTGATGGCGGCGCTGCACCGAGCAGTCGCGTTCGCCAAGGGAGACCGCATTGCCGTGGCTGTCGGCCATCAACTGGATCTCGACGTGGCGGGGCTTGGTAAAGTAGCGTTCCATGTACACGCCGCCGTTGCCGAAGGACGCAAGCGCCTCGGTCGAGGCCATCGTGTACTGGGTGTCCAGTTCTTCCATGTGCTGCACCACGCGCATGCCACGACCACCACCACCGGCGACGGCCTTGATGATCAGCGGGAACCCGATTTGAGTCGCCCACATGCGCGCATCCTCGAGGCTTTCCACGATGCCTTCGGAACCGGGAATGCAAGGCACCCCGGCGGCCTTCATGGTGCGCTTGGCCTCGGCCTTGTCGCCCATGCGCGAGATGGCGTCGGCACTGGGTCCGATGAAGCCGATGTTGCACTTCTGGCAGAGCTCGGCGAAGCGGGCATTCTCGGAAAGGAATCCGTACCCCGGATGGATCGCATCGGCATTGGTCAAGGTCGCCGCCGAAAGGATCTGCTTCATGTCCAGGTAGGACTTCTTGCTGGGGGCCGGCCCGATGCAGACATCCTCGTCGGCCATCTTCACATGCAAGGACTCCTTGTCCGCAAGCGAATGGACGGCGACGGTGCGGATGCCGAGTTCACGGCAGGCACGAATGACGCGCAAGGCGATTTCACCACGGTTGGCAATCAGGATCTTCTTGAACATTCAGGTCATCCAGGAGCGGTCCGAGGTACCCTCGACACCGCGCAGTTTGAGTTCGAAGTCGGCGGGATTGCTTGCATTGCGCAAGGCAACCTCGTAGCTGATCATCCCATCGATGAACAGCTTGTGGACGGATTGGTCGAAGGATTGGCTTCCGTATTGGGCATTGCCCTCGCGGATCGCGCTCTCGATCATGTGCGTCTGCATCTGGTCGATGAGGTATTCCTTGATCGTGGCGTTGTTCACCAGGATCTCGCACGCAGGCACGCGTCCTTGCCGGTCCTTGCGGGGCAACAGACGCAACGAGATGATCGCCACCAGCGTGTTGGCCAGCAGCAGACGCACCTGCTGGTGCTGGTGGGGCGGATAGAACGAGACGATGCGCGAGATCGTCTCGGTGGCATCCATGGTGTGGAGCGTACTCATCACCAGGTGCCCGGTATCGGCCGCCTGCAAGGCGATGTGCATCGTCTCGGAATCGCGGATCTCACCGATCAGGATGGTGTCCGGATCCTCGCGAAAGGATGCCTTGAGCGCCTTGGGGAAATCATGGGTGTCGTACCCGACTTCGCGCTGACTGATGATCGAGCGCTTGTCCCGGTACAGGAACTCGATCGGATCCTCCACCGTG
>JBDKGV010000073.1:0-15017 GCA_039798005.1 Fibrobacterota bacterium | reverse complement strand
AAGGGCTGCAAGGCCGCCGTCTACCTCGCCGCCCTCAAGGCCGCCGGCGAGAGCATGACCGATCCGCTCAAGTACGCCCGCGCCAACATCGCCGGCACCCTGAACTTCCTCGAGGCCTGCGTGGACGAGGGCGTGGAGTTCGTGGTCTTCAGCTCGAGCGCGGCCGTGTACGGGGCGCCGGTGAGGCTGCCCATCGACGAGACCCATCCCACCGATCCCGAGAACTTCTACGGCTACACCAAGCTTGAGATCGAGAAGATCCTTGGCTGGTATTCCAAGCTCAAGGGATTGAAGTCGGCATCGCTTCGCTACTTCAATGCCGCCGGATACGACCCCAAGGGCGAGATCGTGGGATTGGAGCAGAATCCAGCCAACCTCATTCCCATCGTGATGGAAGTGGCCTGCGGCATCCGCAAGGATCTGCAGGTCTTCGGGGGCGACTACCCGACTCCGGACGGCACCTGCATCCGCGACTACATCCATGTCACCGACCTTGCCCGTGGCCACGCCTTGGCGCTGGACCATTTGGAGCGGGGAGGGGAGACCTTCTCGGTCAATCTGGGCACCGGACGCGGCCATTCGGTCCTGGCGGTGGCCCAAGCGGCTCGCAAGATCACTGGGCGCGCCGTGGCGCATCGCATCGTCGATCGCCGTGCAGGCGACCCGTCCGAGCTGTGGGCCTCCAGCCAAAGCGCGAAGGACCTGCTGGGCTGGGAAGCCAAGCACAGCTCGATCGAGGAGATCCTCGAGACGACCTGGAACGCCTACCGCAAGAACGGTTTGGCATAAGGTCGACAGGCGTGAGGGGTGCTCGATTGGCAGCACTTCTGTGCCTGCTGGGTCTTGTTGCGGCTTGCAAGCCCAAGTCGACTGCGAGTGGGGCTGCTCCCGTGGCAAGCGTTCCCTTGGTGAAGTTTCCATTGGAGCGTCTGCAGCCGGTCGACTGGATTCCCAAGCCGGCATCCTTCGCCTCCTTCCGTCAGGCGCGCCTGCTGGACAGCTCCTTCGTGTCCCTTTTCTATGGGAAAGGGAAGGTCCTTGAGGCCTTCCCCTGGGCGGAGACCGATGAGGATGGATCCGTGCGCACCATACGTTGGTTCCATCGCCTGCACGACGTTCGGGACTTGGGACCGTACTGGCTGGTGACGATCGTATCGATCCATGCTTCGGAACCGGACTACCGCGTCCGGGGACTGCTGGTGCGAAAGGTCGACTCCCTTGTTGCCGACGGAGCGGATCTGTTGAGCGTTTGGACGGACGGTGGATACACCGATGCGGCCATGGACATTTCCGCCCAAGGGGTCAGGACGCATTGCACCAGGCGCTGGAAGCTGCAAGATACCGTGTTCACTGATTCAGTGACCGTGGATTGGAGCGTCACGGCTCAGGGCCGTTGGCAGCGTCGTCTTGTCGACAGCATCCATGTGCCGGGTGTTCCACATGGACTGTTCCTCGAGGAAAACGAGGTGCAGTGCATCGTCGGGGGCTTTGGAGCGGAGGTTCCCGCAGACAGTCTGTACCGGACCGGCAACGAGGCGGTGATGGCCGATGCCTTCGGGATTCCCGGAACGGTCGAGGGGCGGGATGTTTTCCTTTACGCGATCTCCCGCGACATCCTGGCGGTGCAGCAGCGCTTCTCGTACGGGGTCTTCTTGGGGAGCGACGGGAGTGGGGGTGTGGTGCTGGCCTCGGAGGTCGAGCCGATCTCTTCGGAATGGATGACGTTGCCCCGCAAGTCCGGGCGGTCTTGGACGCTGCTTTCCAGAGAGGCTTCCGGTGGTGGGAAGCCGGCTATGCCCGAATCCATGAAGAACGATGCGATCAAGGCTCTGGCGGCTTCAGGAGGCCATGATCAGTGGCGGTTGGACCTGTGCACGATCGAGCTGAGGGTGCTGCTGAGCGGTCCCTCCACCAGTGTGTTCCGGTTCCACTACCGGGTTGGGGACTGATCGAGGGTGCTCTGCGAATACCCCCCCGCAGCAAGCTGCGATGGTTTTCTTCGGCCAGCGATTTCGGGTCGTTGATGCAAGCTTCGAGGAATCAGACCCGAAGAGATTGATCAGAACGCGTCGTCGGCGTCGCGTTCGTAGGCTTCGATGATGGCGCGCACCAAGGGGTGGCGCATCTGGTCGGAGGCTTGCAGCTTCACGATGCTGATGCTGTCGATCCCTTCCAGGATCTTGCAGGCATGCGACAGGCCCGAGGTCTCGCGGGGCCCCAGGTCGCACTGGCTCGGGTCACCGGTCACGACGGCCTTGGAGCGGGCACCAATGCGGGTCAGGAGCATCATCATCTGGCTGGTCGTGGTGTTCTGGGCCTCGTCCAGGATCACGAAGCTGCGCGAGAGCGTGCGGCCACGCATGTAGGCAAGCGGCGCCAGTTCAATGGTGCCGTCCTCCATGCGCTCCTTGAACTTGGTGCGGGGCATCATCTCGCCCAAGGCATCGAACATGGGCTGGAGATAAGGGGCGATCTTTTCCTTGAGATCACCGGGCAGGAATCCCAAGGACTCGCCGGCTTCCACGGCGGGGCGCACCAGCACGATGCGGTCGATCTCGCGTTTTTCCAAGGCGGCGACCGCCATGGCGATGGCAAGGAAGGTCTTGCCGGTGCCGGCAGGACCGGTGGCGAAGGTCAAGGAATTGCGGGTGACGGCCTCGACCAGTTTCACCTGCCCGACGCTGCGGGGCCGGATGCCACCGCCGCGGGCGTCGTACAAAATGGGCTTTTCCCAGTCTTGGGATGCCGCATCAGAGGCAAGCTCGCCGAGCCTGTCGTCTTCGCTGCCGCCAAGCTCTGCGGCGCGGATCAGGGCGCGCAGGGCCTCCACGGCTTTCTTGTGGGTGGGTTCGTCGCCACCCTCGACGGCCAACAGGTCGCCTCGGGCGTGGATCCGTACGCCCAAGCGACGCTCGATCTCGATGAGATTGCGCTCACCGTTGGCAAGCAGGACGCGACGGACCTCGGCAGACACCCCGGGAAACGGGGTGCGAGTCCAAGCTTCCGGAGTCAGGCTACTTCTTCTTTGCTGGAGTCGCAGCCTTGGCAGGAGCGGCCTTGGCGCTGTCGACCTTGGCGGCGGCAGGCGCCGGGGTCGCTGCCGATGCAGGAACGGCGGCCGTCGGGTTGTTCTTGCGCTCAAGTTCGGCCTCGAGAGCGGCCTTTTCCTCGCGCAGTTCGGTCAGCTTCTTTTCCTGAGCCTCGGCTTCTTGACGAGCCTTGAGGATTTCGGCTTCCAACTCGGCCTTCTTCTTCACAGGGGCCTTGGTTTCCGAGCCTTCGCTGGGCTTGGAACCAGCACAACCCGTGAGGACCACGGAACCGGCGAGAGAGAGACAGAGAGTGGCAAGTGCAAGACGGCGCATCGTGATGGACCCCGGTTGATATACAAGTGGACGAACTTTGACAAGGTAGGGACCATTTGCCCTTCTAGTCAAGCGAATTCCACGCACCATGGCCGGGATGGCGTGATCGCTGGATTCAATCCAGCATTCCATGGGATGTTTCCAAGAGTGGAACGATGCCGGCAAGGCATGGCGAGAAGGCTTGGCAGGCCCCCATAAATTCGACATGATCATCTTTCCGTTTGGATACAGAACCATTTTGGTGCTATTTTAAAATCATGAGCCAGACACCACTTCTCGAGATCCGCAACCTTCACGCCCGGGTCGCCGGTGTGGAGATCCTCAAGGGACTTTCGCTGACGGTCGGTGTCGGCGAGATCCATGCCATCATGGGGCCCAACGGCGCCGGAAAAAGCACGCTCTCCCAGGTGCTCGCAGGCCATCCGGCCTACGAGATCACTTCGGGCGAGATCTTTTTCAAGGGCAAGGACCTGCTGGCGATGGAACCGGAAGACCGCGCCCGCGAAGGCGTGTTCCTGGCGTTCCAGTACCCGATCGAGATCCCCGGCGTCTCCAACAGCTACTTCCTGCGCACCGCTCTCAACGAACACCGCAAATACAAGGGACTGCCGGAAATCGATGGTGCCGGCTTCATCGAGCTGGTGACCAAGCGCATGGAGGTCCTGGAGATGGACCCCGCGCTCCTCACGCGCTCCCTCAACGAAGGATTCTCGGGCGGCCAGAAGAAGCGCAACGAAATCCTGCAGATGCTGGTGCTGGAGCCTTCCTTGTGCCTCCTGGACGAGACCGACTCGGGTCTGGACATCGATGCCCTGCGCGAAGTCTCCAAGGGAGTGAACTGGTTGCGCGCCGAGGACCGTTCCATGATCCTGGTGACCCACTACCAGCGCTTGCTTGACCACATCAAGCCCGACCAGATCCATGTGTTGGCCAAGGGACGGATCATCCGCTCGGGCGGTGCGGACCTTGCCTTGGAGCTCGAGAAGCGCGGTTACGACTGGCTTCTCGAGGAGGCAGGACTGTGAGCGGCGAGCCGCAGTGGCTCTTGGAGCTGCGGGCCAAGGCCCGAGGGAAGGCTCACGAACTGGGCCTTCCCTCGCGCAAGCTCGAAGAGTGGAAATACACGAGTTCCGCACGCTTCCTTTTGGAGGAAGATACCAGCGCGATCGGGCCGGTCGATTGCTCCACCTTCACCACCGCGGATTCGACCTATCCTCTGGAGGCCGAGGCTCCGTTCCTCGAGCTGGTCGATGGTCACCCGGTGCGCGACTTTCTCGACCTTCCGGATGGCGTGTTCTTCGGGAGCTTCGCCTCGGCGCTGGCGCGTCCGGACTTGGCCGCGCTTCTTGAAGCGAAACTGGCAAGCGTCATCGATTGGAACGGACAGGCGCTTCCGGCTTGGAACCTCTCGAGCTTCCAGACCGGAGTGCTCCTGCATGTCCCCGCGGGCGTGTCCCTTGAGATTCCCCTTCAGCTCTTCCATCGCCAGTATTCCTCGGCCTCACCCGCTTGGAACTGGGTGCTGGTGGTGCTGGGGGAAAATGCCCGCGCAAGCCTTGCCGAAGTCCACGAAAGCTCGGAGGGAATGGCCCACCGCAGCCTGATCGTCACGGAAGTCGTGCTGGGAGCCAATGCCCAACTGACCCACGGAAGGATCGGCCTTCAAGGCCGCGGCGACACCGTCTGGGCTTCCACCGCCGTGAAGCAGGCGCGCTCCAGCAACTATCAAGGGCATCTGGCCCAGATCGGCGCCGAATACGCCCGCATCGAGACGGTCTTGAACCTCGCGGAAACCGACTGCGAAGGATCGCTCAAGGGGGTCTTTCGCCCGGACGCCGACCGGCACATCGACATCCAGACCGTCGTGGACCATGCGGCTCCCAAATGCCGCTCGGCCCAGACCGTCAAAGGCGTGTTGGATGGCGAATCCACCGGCGTGTTCCACGGTCGCGTGTACGTGCGGCCCGGGGCCGCGGGCACCCGCGCCCAGCAGTCCAACCGCAATCTCCTGCTTTCGCGCAAGGCCACGGTGCATGCACGGCCACAGCTTGAGATCGAGAACGATGATGTCAAGGCAAGCCACGGCTCGGCCACCGGCAACCTCGATGAGAAGGCGCTCTTCTTCCTTCGCGCCCGCGGGTTCTCGCACGCCGCGGCCCGCGCCGTCCTGATCCGGGCCTTCTTGCAGGAAGTCGCCGACCAGATGCCTTGGCCCGAACTCAAGGGCAGGGTCCAACATCTTCTGGAGGGCCAAGCATGACCGCCCCTCTTTCCATGAAGGCCTTGCGTGCCCTCTTTCCCGTGCTGGAGGAGAAGGTGCACGGCAAGCCCCTCATCTATCTGGACAATGCCGCCACCGCCCAGGTGCCCACCGTGGTGAGCCAGGCCATTGCGGACTTCTACACCACCTACCGCGCCAATGTGAACCGCGGCGTGCATTACCTCTCGCAGAAGGCCACCGACGCCCACGAGGCCGCCCGCGAGCGCGTGCGCCGCTTCCTGAACGCCACCGCAAGCGAAGAGATCATCTTCACCAGCGGCACCACCGATTCGATCAACCTGGTGGCCTTCACCTGGGGACGACAGAATCTGTCCAAAGGCGACACGGTCCTGGTGAGCGCGATCGAGCACCACGCCAACATCGTGCCTTGGCAGATCGTGTGCGAGGAAAAAGGGGCTAGCCTCCTTGTGATCCCGGTCGACGACCGAGGCGTGCTGGACCAGACGGAATTTGACAAATTGCTGGCAAAGGGCCCGAAGCTCCTTGCCATCACCCATGTCTCCAACGCCTTGGGCACCATCAATCCGGTGAAGGCGATGATCGCCAAGGCCAAGGCGCTGGGCATCGTCACCCTGCTGGACGCCGCCCAGTCCATCCCGCACCTGAAGGTGGATGTGCAGGACTTGGATTGCGACTTCCTGGCCTTCTCGGGCCACAAGATCCATGGTCCCACCGGCATCGGAATCCTGTACGGACGCCGGGATCTGTTGGAATCCATGCCCGTCTGGAAGGGCGGTGGCGACATGATCTCCACCGTCACCTTCGAGAAGACCACTTGGAACGAGCTGCCGTGGAAGTTCGAAGCCGGCACCCCGAACATCGAGGGGGGCATTGGATTGGGTGCGGCGATCGAGTTCGTCGATTCCGTGGGTCTGGACCGCATCGCGGCCCGTGAGCACGAACTGCTGGAATACGCGACCCCGAAGCTGTTGGAGATCCCGGGTCTTCGGATCATCGGTACCGCACCGGAAAAGGTGGCCGTGCTGTCCTTCGTGATCGAGGGGGTTCACCCCTACGATACGGGTGTGCTCCTGGACCAGCTTGGCATCGCCGTGCGCACCGGGCACCATTGCGCCCAACCCGTGATGGACCGCTTCGGCGTACCGGGCACCATCCGTGCCTCCCTAGCCTTCTACAACACCGAGGAGGAGATCGACGCCTTGGTGGCCGGTCTTCGCCGCGTCGTGGGGATGCTCAAATGATGGATCTTACTGGAACCGTTGAAGAACGCGAAGCCCGTCTCGAGGCCCTCTTGGGCGGCCACACCGACTGGATGGACCGCTACGAGGAGATCATCAAGCTCGGCAACACCCTTGCACCATACCCCGACGAACATCGCGACGAGAAGTACAAGGTGAAGGGTTGCCAGTCGCAGGTGTGGCTTCATCCGGAGGTGCGCGATGGCGTGGTGCATTTCGATGCCGACTCCGATGCGGCCATCACCCGAGGGCTCATCGCCATGCTGGTGGCGATCCTTTCCGACCGTCCGGCCGCCGAGATCGCGAAGAGCACGCTTGGATTCATGGATCGCTTGGGTCTGAAGGAACACCTGTCTCCCACGCGCTCCAATGGCCTTTCAGCCATGGTCAAGCAGATGAAGCTCTACGCGCTCGTGCTGGCGCAGAGGGGGTAAGCGATGGTCACCGAACCCGAGGAACTGGCAGCGCTCAAAGAGAAGGTCATCGCGGCCATCAAGACGGTGAAGGACCCCGAGATCCCGGTCAACATCTACGACCTGGGCCTGGTCTACGAGATCGAGGTCGCGGCGTTCGGCGTGGTCAATGTACGCATGACGCTCACAGCGCCTGCGTGTCCGGTGGCCGACAGCATCGTGGCCGATGTGCAAGCGAAGGTCTCGGAACTTCCCGAGGTATCGGGTTGCTATGTCGAGCTGGTGTGGGATCCGCCTTGGGACAAGACCAAGATGACCTTGGCCGCCCGGTTGGAACTCAATTTGCTCTGATGCCGTCCCGGTTGCGCAGCTGCCAATAGAGGGTCCACATCCAGCAGCCGACGCAAAAGCCCAGAGCGGATTCCAGGAAGGCGCACAGCACCAAGGCCGCGATCAAGGTCAGGAGTCCCGTGTGGTATCCGGCGAGGCTGCAGGCAAGCATCGCCACCAGCATTCCAAGGCCGATGCGGGCCGCGAAGCGCTTGGGGCCTGCGTCCGTCCTGTGGGGTTTGGCCGAGACCATCGCAAGCACCCTGCGGGCGAGATTGGAAAACAGGCTCAAGGACGGGCGTGAAAAGGCGCGTGGCGTGAAATCCAGAATCAACAGCAGCAACAGGGCGATCTGAAGGTTCTTGGAGACGAAGGGAAGAGAAAGCGCCAGGAGCGATGTGATCCCGGCCACGATGCGTGCGCCCTTTTCGTCGATCGAATACCCGGCCAATGGACAAAGCATGGCTGCTCCTTGGTTGGTGATCTCTCCGCCGCGCGGCAGATGTCACACTATCCCACACCAACTGGTCGAAGGCAATGAGGGAATCGAACTTCAGAAGCGCCATCCGAGCGTGAGGTTGACGTCCAGGACGTAATTGTCCCGTTGTTCGGCAGGTGAGGGCCACCAGCGGGATTCGCCGAATCCGGGTCCCATGCCGACGTCGAAGCGGGTCACGAAGCGGCCTTCCTCCATCCCAAGACCCCATTGGACCATCGGGGCGACTTGGAATCCGTCGTAGCTCATGCCGGCTTGACGACGCGATTCGCGGCTCAGGTGCGCCACGCGCAAGGTCGGCTGGAGATAGAGCTGGCCCCACCAGAAACGCACGCCCAGGTGCAGGGCTTCCGAGGCGAAGGACATGTCGATCGTGTCGTCCTTGTAACCCATGATGTAATACTTGTCCTCGGCCTCATGGATGGTCCAGCGGGAGATCGAAGGATCGACGACAAGGTCGATGTCCTTTTTCAGGTGATGTTCCCAGGTGAGACCGAGCCACAAGGCCTTTTGGGTGGCGCCATAGCCCAGCGAAAGCGGATGGAGCAGGATGGCATCGGGAGCCGTGCTGTCCAAAGCCGCATGGGTGGGGGCCGGGGCAAGCAGGGAAATGACCAAGAGGCTGGCCGCGAAAAAGCCGGGGCGTTTGATGAAGGAACTCATGAGGATCCTTTCAGCAATGGCCGTGCCCAATGGTTTGAGGCTTTTGAAATGCCGGTGCTGCGAGGTGCCGCTGGAAGGATGCAGGAAAGGGACGGCAGCGCTGCGGTCAGGGGAGCACGGCACTTCCCTGTTCCACGAGCCTGCCTTGGAGGTCCTCAAGCCTCCACAGGATGCTTCCGCGAAGGTTGGGATTTGACAGGACTTGCCCGTCCGGTCGGAACAATCGCAAGCTGGTGCCGGCGGGGAGAGGGCGATCCGGAGCGATCGATCCGTCCGGCTTGCGCACGAGACGCAGTCGCGGCGATGTCGTGCCCGAGCTTGGAACGCCCAGCGATTCGGGGCCGCCCACCACGATCTGGAAGTCGTCGAACTGGGCCGAGACGTCGCGGGCCGGGGCCCAGGTCGCGTCCGAGCCTCCGTGGAAGGTGGAGAAGTAGAACTGGTCGATGTGCATGGTGTCCTCGCCGCGCAGCTTGAAGCCGGTGGTGTCCAGGGCGAGCTTGCCGTCGAACCAGCTGGTGATGCGGCCATCGGTGAGCGCGGGTTGCCCGTTGCGGCGCGGAGTATTCAAGATGATCCGGGTGCGCACCTCGTGCCAGGTCCCCGGCACGAAGACGCAAGGCTTGCCATCCACCTTCCAGGCAAGGTCGGCGCCGTAGGTGCCGCTCTGGCCGGGGTAGTACAGGTACTGGACCGCCTTGCCGTCGGTGTCGCGCCACATCAGGCGCGCCGACCATCCGTCGGTATCGTTGGGGACGTTTCCGCCGGTGTTGCACTTGCTGCCGCAAAGGCCGGGGAGTTTGCCGCCCTTCACGAAGTCGAAGGTGGTCCCGAACCGGATCCGGTAACTCATGGTGACCGTGTCGCGCTTCTGGGGCAGGAAGGCGCGCCATTGGGCGCCGCCCAGCTGGGGCCCGAAGCTGTTCAGGGGATACCCGATGCGCAGTGATTTTCCGATGGCGCTGTCGCCGCTCACGATGTGGCCACGCCCTTCGGCCAGGCCGTCTTCCCACGTCACGCCAGGCCAAGCCTTCTTGCACTGTGCCAAGGTGTAGGCGCCGGCAGGCTCGGTTTCGAAGTCCACCTTGAGAAGGGTTTGAGCCCGGGTGGCAAAGGCGATGGTCAAAAGGAGGATGAGGGTGCGCATCCGGAGAATGTAGCGCGCCTCGTGCTTCAGGCCAGCACGAATTCCTTCAGGGCAAGACCCATTGCTCCTTCCGTTCATGGGAGGATCCCGGCATGGCCTCTTCCGCGAGGTTCGACAAGCGGAACCGGAAGGCCCGGGGGACGGAAGGTGCGAGCCGGCAGGGAGGGGGATGCGGACTTGCCAAGTCCACGTCGGATGCCGTTCGAGGCCGGAGCGGTTCCAAATCCCATGTCAAGGGTCGACCAAGGGCTTCCGTAGGCCAGTCTCCAGTCGCCCTTGGCGGAATCGGCGAAGATCAGCGGGGCGATGGGGCCGACAGGATTGTCCCTGAAGGTCGTGGTCGAGGGACCGGCTCCGGAGGCGTAGGTGATCAGGGTGTCGACCTTGCCGATCCGGTTCCCCGAGAAGACCACGGGGTTGACCTCGTCGTAGTTCTTCCAGACGAGGCGGGTCGGGTTTTGCCAGAAATTGTCCCGGATCTCGATGGCCTTGCCGGTGTCGGCGATGGAGCGGTTGTCGATGAACAGGCTCTGGCCGCCGCTCGGGTCCTGGAACCAGTTGGAGTCCAGCGAGGTCTTGCCGCCGCCCAGGAGGATGGCCGCATTCGCGTTGCTGCCGATCACGATGTTGTGATCGAAGCGAAGGTTCGTGACGTTGTCGCCGACCTGGAAGCCGTTGCCTTGGTAGAGGACCTTGAGGGAGCCGCCGTCGATCATGACGTTGTGGTGCACGCGCACGCCGTCCATGTTGGAGACCTGGATCAGGTCCCAGCCGGTGTGGGTGACCAGATTGTGGTGCACCTCGACCTCCGAGAAGAACATGCCGGGGCTCTTGGTCTCGCCCAGGTACATGCCCTCGCCGCCGGTGTGGTGGATGTGGTTGTGGTGGATGGAAAGGCCGGGGAAGAGGGGCAGGGGAGAGGGGGGCGTGCCGCCGTAGTCCTGCTTGACCATGATGCCGGCAAAGCTTGTCCCCGAGATCTCGAGGTGGTCGATCTCCACGTGTTCGGACAGTCCGGTGACCGAGAGCCCGCTTCCCGCGGCGGTGCCGTCGACATGGATGCCGTACTGGAAGTTCGGGTCGCCCGTGCCGGTGAGGCGCACATGGGCCACGCTGTCCAGGAACAGTCCGTAGCGGAAGGTCGTGCCGATCAGGACCCTGCCGCCGGGACAGTTGGTGATCACGATGGGCTTCTCGGCGGTGCCGCGCAGACCTTGTATGTACTGGTTGAGGCGCCGTCCCGGCTCGATGCAGACGGTGTCGCCGGGGATCGCCTTGAGCTTGCCGGTCTTGAGGTAGGTCTGGGTGCTGTCCAGACGGAAGGTCGTGGCGGTGGCCATGCCGGTCAGGACGATGGTCGAAAGAGCGATGACTGAGGCAAGGTGCAGGCGGGTCATCCTTTGAGTATACCGCCAGGAACCGGTGGCCCGGACAGGAAATTGTCGAAAAGTTGATATCGAGGTCCGAATTAGGCCCCCAGCACGAACCTTTCGACCGCGACCCCCACGCCGTCCGCATCGTGATGGGCCGTGATGTGGTCGGCGATCGCCTTCACGGAATCGCGCGCGTTTTCCATCGCGACCGCAAAGCCCGCGAATTCGAGCATGCCCTTGTCGTTGTCGCCATCGCCCATGGCGATGACCTCGGACGGCAGGATCTCAAGCCGTTCGCACAGGAGCGAGAGGGAATGGCGCTTGTCGATCCCGAGGTCGGTGAACTCCAGGAAGAATGGCTTGGAGAAGACCATGTTCACGCGACCCTCCACATGGGGGCGCATGGCCTCGGCCACGGCCTTGAGGCGTTCGGGCTCGTCGACCACGATCACCTTGATGCTCTCCTCGGTGATGCGCTCGGGGAAGTCGTCCACCTGCTCGACATCCAGGCCCGTGAGGGTGCTTTCGACCTCAGTGTAGGGGTTCTCCACGGGCGTGATGATGCGGTCCTGGTGGTAGCCCAGGATGCTCACCCCGTGATGCCGGGCGTGGTCGTGGATCTCGCGCATGTTGGCGCACGAGAGGCTCTTGCGAAAGTGCTGGCGCATCCCGGCGCACTCGGTGATCACGGCCCCGTTGAAGGAAATCAGGAATCCCCCGTGCCTCTCGAGCTCAAGCTCGACGGCAAAGCGCTTCATGGCGCCGGTCGGGCGGCCGGAGGCCAGCACCACGCGCACGCCGCGCCGCTGGGCCTCCAGGAGCGCCGTCTTGGTTCTGACGGAAATGGTCAAATCCGAGGTGAGCAGCGTGTCGTCCAGGTCCAGCACGATCATCTTGTAGGTCATGGGCAGGTTCATTCCAAGGCGAGGGATTTGCGCAACGTCGCGGTGTCGGTTCCTTGGCGTTCCATGTCCAGGAGCCAAAGCTTGAGCCGATGCTTGCCCATGGCGTGGAGCATCGCTTCGCGGGGGGATTGGTTCCCCAAGGCCGCTTGAGGCTGATCCAGATCGACATGAGCCGGACGGGTCGTCGCCGGTGCCGTCTGGTGCGCGCTTGTGCCGCGCGCCTTCTTCTGACGCAACGGGGCGATCCCCGCCCACAGCTCCAATACGGCGCGATGGAAAGGGAACCATTGCTCGTTGTGGACGTCGGGCCGCAGGGTGATCGTGACGGGCAGTCCCATCTTCGTGCACAGGGCGCGCCATTGCGTCTCCAGATTCCTGGCTGCGGGTGCGGTCGGGAATCGCAGGAATCCAAGTCCGGTGAAGGAGTGGCCACCGTGCTTGAGAATCCGGCAGACCAAGCCGTCCCCGGCCGCCAAGGCATGGTGTTCGAAGCCAAGGTGGGCATGGACGAGCTTGTCGGTGGTCAGATGGCGCAGGATCCAGGCGTCCTTTTCGAAGGAAACGGCCTGGTAGGCGCTCCAAGGCGCCAAGGACCAGTCGTCGAGGCGGCTGGCGGAGCGCAGATCGTCGATCTCAAGCATGCGTGCCACGCGCAGGATGGGGCGGGCGAAGGAGATCTTCTGGAAATAGTCCCACAGGAACAGTTCCATCCGCGCCTGCTCCAGCTCCCAAAGGGAATGTCCGGGCAGGACATCGTGCAGCGGGCCGGGCAGGTCGTCGGCGAAGGAAAACCAGATCTCCTGGAGATCCGGGACATGCTCGAGGAGTTCCAGCAGGTGGTGGCGAAGCGAACGGTGGGCCGCTTGTACCGGGACCTCTCCGGAGATCGCCGGGGAGGCTTCGAACGGACCACAGCATCGGGCGAATTGCCGACCCGAAAGACACGGACAGAGCGAGTCCGTGTCATCCATCACACGTCCAGCATTCCAACCAGGTGGGCGTTCTCCTCGATGAAGCGGCGACGAGGCTCGACTTCCTCGCCCATGAGCATCTCGAAGGACTCGTCGGCGGCCACGGCATCCTCCATGGTGACCTGCCGCACGGTGCGCTTGGCCGGGTTCATGGTGGTCTCGGCCAACTGGTCCGGGTTCATTTCACCCAAGCCTTTGTAGCGCTGGATGTAGGCCTTGCGCCGATCGCCACCGAGTTCGTTGACCGCCGTATCGAGGCCGCGTTCGTCGAACACGAAGCGCTCGTTGTTGCCCACCTTCACGCGATACAGCGGCGGCTGGGCGATGTAGAGGTAACCGGAGTGGATCAGCTCGGGCATGAAACGATAGAAGAACGTGAGCAGAAGGGTCTGGATGTGCGACCCGTCCACGTCCGCATCGGTCATCAAGATGATCTTGTGGTAGCGAGCCTTCAGAATGTTGAAGTTCTCGTCCCCGACACCGCAACCGATGGCGGTGACCAAGGTTTGGATTTCCTCATTGGCATAGGCGCGGTCGATGCGGGCCTTCTGCACGTTCAGGATCTTGCCGCGCAACGGCAGGATGGCCTGAAAGTACCGGTCACGGCCTTGCTTGGCCGAACCACCTGCCGAATCACCCTCCACGAGGTAGAGTTCGCATTCCTCCGGCTTGCGACTGGCGCAGTCGGCCAGCTTTCCGGGAAGGCCTGCGCCCTCCAGCACGTTCTTGCGTCGGGCCAACTGCTTGGCCTTGCGTGCCGCTTCACGGGCAAAGGCCGCGTCGATGACCTTCTCGACCACGAGCTTGGCGATGGTCGGATTTTCCTCGAAGTAGCGGTTGAGGAACTCGTAGGCGATGGCTTCGACCTGAAACTTGACCTCGGAATTTCCGAGCTTGTGCTTGGTCTGGCCTTCGAACTGGGGCTCGCGCAGCTTGATGCTGATCACTGCCGTCAAACCTTCGCGGCAGTCGTCGCCTTCCAGCGCCACGCCCTTGAGCTTGGCGGGGAACTTGGCCTGCGCGTAATTGTTGACCACGCGGGTCATGGCGGCCTTGAAGCCGGTGACGTGCGTGCCGCCGTCGGTGGTGTTCACGTTGTTCACGAAGCTCAAGAGCACTTCGGAATACGACGTGTTGTACTGCAGCGCGATCTCAAGCGGCAGCGGCTCGGCGTCGGTCGACAGGAAGATCGGCTTGGGGTGGATCACGGTGCGGTTGCGGTCGATGTACTCGACGTAACTGACCAAGCCGCCCGGATAGCAGAATTCCTCGCGATGGTCCGCGTGATCGGCGGGCAGGCGCTCGTCGACCAGGACGATGGAAAGGTTCGGATTGAGGAACGCAAGGTCGCGGGAGCGGGTGGCAAGCACGCTGCGCTCGAACAGATCGGTCTCGAAGATCTCGTCGTCGGCGAGGAATTCGATGGTGGTGCCGCGCTCTTCGGTGTCGCCCAGGATCTCAAGGGTCGAGACCGGCTCGCCGCGCTCGAAGCGCTGGCGGTGGAGCTTGCCGTTGCGGGCGACAGTGGCGATGAGTTCCTTGGAAAGAGCGTTCACACAAGACACGCCCACGCCGTGAAGACCGGCCGAGACCTTGTAGGAATCGCTGTCGAACTTGCCACCGGCATGGAGCTTGGTCATCACGACTTCCACGCCGGAGATGCCCGATTCGTGCATGTCGCAGGGGATGCCGCGTCCGTTGTCCTTGACCCGGATGCGGTTGTCGACCGTGATGGTCAGCTCGATGCGATTGCAATGGCCGCCGAGAGCCTCGTCGATGGAATTGTCGACGACTTCCCACACCAAGTGGTGCAGACCGCGGATGTCGGTGGAGCCGATGTACATGGCCGGGCGCTTGCGTACGGCTTCCAAGCC
>JBDKGV010000072.1:0-15179 GCA_039798005.1 Fibrobacterota bacterium | reverse complement strand
GTGTGCCGCATCGACATGGCGCGCGCCGTCTTGCATCCCGACGGCGTGCAGATCTGGATCCGGGGCGATCGTTTCCTGCACCGCATGGTGCGTTCGGTCACCGGGTTCTGCGTGGACGTGGCGCGCGATCGGTTCACCCGCGAGCACTTCGACACCTTGATCGGGTGCGGGGACGTGGGGCCGCGCTTGTGGCTTCCGCCCGAAGGACTGACGCTTGAGCGTGTGGGGTACGACGGCTGGACCGAGCCCGCGCTGCGAGGCCAGCCTCTGCCATGAGTCTGCCGGTCGAAGCGCTGGCGGAGGATTTCCGTGCGCTTCGCGGACAGCCGGTCCTGGTGCGCTCTCCGACCGGTTCGGGCAAGAGTTCGTTGGTGCCGTTGTGGTGTCTGGAGGCCGGACCCACCTTGGTGGTCGAGCCGCGTCGCGTCGCCGCCCGTGCGCTGGCGCGCCGCTGCGCCGAGCTGATGGGCGAAGCTGTGGGGCACACGGTCGGGTATGCCACCAAGGGCGATGCCTGTCATGGTGCATCGACCCGGTTGCTGTTTGCGACCCCCGGCGTGGCGCTTTCCATGCTGGGAAATGGGGCCTTGGACGGTTGGGAACACTTGGTGCTGGACGAGTTCCACGAGCGCCGAGCGGAAACCGATCTGCTCCTTGCGGTGGCGCGCCATCGCGGCGAACTGGGGCGCGTGGTGCTGCTTTCGGCCACCCTCGACTCGCATCGCTTGGAATCGGAGTGGGGGTTTCGTGCACTTGTCTGTGAAGGCCGGGAGCACCCTGTCACGATCGAGCATGTGTGCGAATCCGGCCAACGCGAGCCCACGGCCCAAGGCTTGGCGGGTCGGGTGGAGCGTTGCGTGTTGCGGCTGGAAGTGGAAGGGACCGTCCTGGTTTTCTTGCCGGGGGTCGGGGAAATCTCGGAGGTCGCGGCTTGGCTTGCTTCCCGGCAGCCTTGGGAGGTCCTGCCGTTGCATGGAGGCCTGACGCCTCAGGCGCAGGACCGCGTCTTTGCGCCGCGCGGCGAGCGCTTGCGCGTGGTGCTTTCCACGAACGTAGCGGAAAGCGCCGTGACCGTCCCGGATGTGGTGGCGGTCATCGACTCGGGCTTGGAGCGGCGCATCGAGCGCGACGGGCCGCTTCCCGTGCTTGCCTTGGGGGCGATCAGTCAGGCCAGTGCCGACCAACGGGCCGGGCGAGCTGGACGCACCAGACCAGGCCGGGCTATCCGGCTGTGGCACGCGGGACTCAAATTGCGACCTGCCGGTGCCCCGCAGATCCTGCTTGAAGACCCTCAAGGCTGGCTGCTGCAGGCCTTGGGGGCCGGGCTTGAAGTGCGCGATCTGCCGTGGCTTGATCGACCGATGGCATCGGCCTTGCGGCAGGCCTTGGAGCGTTTGCGGGATGCGGGCCTGGTGGTCGCCGACGAATGGCGGGAGCCCGGGCGCTTGGTCCTTTCGGCGCTGGGGCATCAGGTGCTTGCGCTGCCGATGGATCCGATGCTGGGCGCCTTGTGTGCGCGACTGACCGGGACGGCGGCCTACCGGGATGCCTTGGCCTTGGCGGCGGCCCTTTCCGGGCGGACCCTGCTGTTGGGAAGGTCCGATGCGGCGCAGATCCAGGCGAGACAGGATTTGTCCGCCGGGGGCGGGGACGTCTCGCTGCTGGCGCGGGCGGTCCAGCGCACGGAAGGGATCCGCGAGGCGGGCCTTCACATGGGGGCATGGCGGGAGGCGCGCGAGGAGTTCGATCGGTTGTGCCTGCGGTTGGGTTGCGGGGTGGATGGCTGGCCGGCCGCGACCCAATCGCGTACCCTTGCCTTGGAGCTTGCCAGGCTCTTTCCGTCGAACCTTCGCATAAGACAGAAATTGTCCGATCCCGTATGGACGGCGCCGGGCGGGCGCAATCTCAAGCTTTCCCGGGGGAGCTTGGCGTTCCTCGAACCGACCCCGGAATTCCTGCTTCCCATCGCGGTGCACGGGAGCCAGCGGCATGACGGCAAGGTGGTGCATCATGCCGAGGCCGCCGTGGGGTTCACAAGGGCTCAGGTCCTTGAGGAAGGCCTTGGCCGGTTGGAGGTGGTGGACGCTTGGCAGGAAGGCGCCGTGCTCAAGGTGAAGGTGCGCCATTCCCTGAGTGGTAAACCCTTGGGCGAAAGCGTGCGCGATGCGGAGGATCCCATGCTTTGGGCTCAGGCGGTCGCGCGCCTGGTTCCCGACGCCGATCTTTCCCTGTGGCGCGGCAAGCTTGGGCGGCTGTGGCTGTCGCATTGTGCACGGGGCGGGGAGTGGAGGGCGCCTCCCGGTGAGGTGCGCCATTTTCTGGCGCAGAGCCTGTTGCAGCCGCAGGAGCTGGCCAAGCACCATCTGCCGCATTTCCCGGCGCGCCTGCCGACGGTGCCCGAGGTCGACGAGCTGCTTTTGCGGGAAGCCTTCCCTGAGACGCTTGCAGGTGAAGGATGGGTGGTGCGGGTCGAGCCCGATGTTTGGAAAGGCAAGATCGAGCTTCTTCCGCTGGAAGGGAAGCCGCCGGTCAAGCTCGATCGGATCGAACGCCCCGCCGCGTGGAAGGGCTGGGGGCTTTCGCTGCGACTTCGCTAGCCTTCCATCCAGTGGCTGGCGAATGGCTCAAGGAACGGGCCAAGTCTGCAGGATGGTCGAGTCCGGTGCGTTCTGCCAGGGGCGGCCTTTGGGGTAGCGGAGGTGGCGGATGCCCTCCAGCCGCGACGGGTCGAAGGCAAGCTTGATCGTATCCAGGCCGCTGCCGTGGGCGCACTCGATGTCCGGTGCGATCCATGGGGTGTGGAAGACCGGGACGAGATCGAGGGTGTCGCCGGAGCGCGTTTGGTCCAGCCGGTCGAAGGCGTTGCAGCCGGCCGGATAGACCACGACGGCGGCGAGGGAGTCTGCGGTGACTCCAGGCTTGGGCAGGATCAAGGTATCGAAGAAGGATCGCTGGTCGTGGCCCTGCTGGAAGGGCAGGGTGATGGTGTCGAGCGGGGATTCACGGTAGGGTTCGGCTTTGGCATAGGTGAGCCAACGGACGCCGGCCATGAGCGTCGGATCGAGCTGGAACCGGATCGTGTCCAAGCCGCTGCCGTGGGCACAGAGCAGGTCCTTCGCCGGCGTGGGAAGGAAGTGTCGTGCGGCGACAAAGAGCGTGTCCCCCGAGCGTCGGCTTTCGATCCCGTCGAAGGTGCTGCAGCCGGCCGGGTAGACGACGACTGCCGTGAGCGAGTCTTTGGAGCTTCCGCGGGATGCGAGGTGAAGCGTGTCCAATCCGCCCAGGAACGTGGTGCCTTCGCGCAGGACGCAGCCGGCTTGGGCCGAGTCGGAGAGGCAGGCGGGAGCGGATTGGATCTCTTGGCTTTGGACCAGTTGGGAGGCATCGCAAGCCGAAAGCAAGGCGAGGGCGATCCCAAGGGCGAGGGTGGATTTGAACGGTCTCATGGCAGTCTCCCGGTTGCGGCGTGTGTTTACAAGATGGCAGGAATGTCTTCTTCGTGCATGGTCAAAAGTGCTGCGAAATCGAGATTTTGCTTACATATTGTTTACATATGGAGATGCCGGATCTGGAATCCTATCGAAGCTATCGCGACTTCCTGCGCGATTGGTTCCTGGCGCGGAAGGCTTGTGAACCGCGCTTTTCGCACCGGGTCTTCGCGCGCAAGGCGGGATACACCAGCACGGCGCTGGTGCCGCTTCTGGTGCAGGGAAAGCGCAACCTCACCGAGCGCTACCTGGATGGCTTCGTGCGGGCCCTTGGTCTGAATCTGCGTGAGGCGACCTATTTCCGGGCCTTGGTGGAGTTCACCCATGCGACCTCCGATGGCGAGAAGCGACGCCTGGAGCAGGTGCTTCAGGGGTTGTGTCTTCAAGGGCCTCGGCGCTTGGAGGCGGCCCGCAGCCGGTTCTACGAATCGTGGATCCATGTGGCGTTGCATCAGGCCTTGACCTGCCTGGAGGTCGATGCCGACCTTGCCTCGGTGCGGGACTTCCTGACTCCGTCCCCTTCGCTTGAGGAGCTGCGCCGGGGTCTTTCCACCTTGAAGGAATTGAAGCTGATCGCAAAGGATGCGCGCGGCTTCTGGAAGCCGACCGACTCCAATCTCCTGGGCGATGCCCGCACCGGCCCGTGGGTGATCCGGGGCTTTCGCGAACAGATGATCGATCTTGGGAAGACGGCGCACGAGCGTGTCGATGCCTCCCGTCGCCTGGCCATGAGCGAGACGCTGGCCGTCAGCTCCGAAGCGGCGCAGCGCATTCGGGAGCGCTTCCTGCAGTTCCGGCGCGAAGTGGTGGAGATCGCCCTGAACGACGCCTTGCCGGCCCAGGAAATCACCCAAGTCAACCTGCAGCTCTTTCCCCTGTCCGGAGCACTCTCATGAGACCTTTGGCCCCTGTCCTCTTGGTTGGCGCGCTTGTGGCCGGATGCGCGAATCCGGTGGACGATGTGAGCGGGAGCCGGGTGGGCACGCAAGATCAGGAGATTTCGGTCGGGCCCCCCGTGGGGCGCGTGGTCGTGACGCAGCGGCGGGCCGGATTCTTGCGGTTTCCGGGAGAGCCCGATTCGATCCTTGCCCAGGATACCTTGGCCCAACCGGACTCGCTGAAAGCGATGGCCCCGGCACAAGCGGTGGTCCTGACGATCCTCAAGCCCGACAGCACTCAAGGGATCTGGCTTTCCTTCCCCGGGTCGAGCCTTCCCCCCAAGGTGCAGTTCCTTCAAGACGTGTGCTTGGAGCTGACGGACAGCACCGATCGCGGTTTCGAGCTGTCCCTTCCCGGCACGGGCATCGCAGGGACGGGCATTGCTGGCCGGGAGCGAAAAGCAAGCGCCTGCATCGTGGCGCCCTCGCTGCGCTGGACCGTGGCCCTGCGTCCGCAAACGGGGACGGACAGGGGGGTGCGCTTCTTGGATTCCCTGCCGCTCACAGGCCGAGTGGAATTCGATCTGACCCCGCTTTGGCGGACTGCGGCCGGCTGCCATGCGCAACTCGACGCCTCTGGGAAGCTGAGGCGAAAGAACGACGGATCGGTGCTCTGCGCCGACTGAAGCCAGGCCTTCGCGGGCGCGTCATTGCTACCTTGCCCGTTTGTGGACACATCGACTCTATCGCCCGAACTCGCCGAGCTTGAAGCCAAGCTTGCCCATGCCATCGATCTCTATGCCGAAGGGGAGGACTCCAAGGCCGACATCCAGGTCGAACGGGCCGTGGAAGGGATCCGGGCGTTTCTGACCGGGCCGGAGCGTCGCTCTGCCTTGATGCTCTGGGCCATGGCGCTCCAGCTCATCCGCGAGCCGCAGATGGCCCTGCTGCGCTACGAGGATATCCTGCGCGACGACCCGGCGGACGAAGATGCCCTGTGGCAGTCGGTGCAGATCTTCTTGGTGGATCTGGAGCTTCCCGATTCCGCGCGCAAGATCCTTGAAGAACGACTCCTGCCCATCAGCGACAAACAGGAGTACAAGGACGCGCTCCACATGGCGCGCTTGGCCGTGGGCGAGAGGCCCGGCAAGGAAGCTGAGCTGGCCGCGGCCGCAGGAGTGGCCAAGGAAGCCCAGTCCGAAGGCTGAACGGCTCCGATTGGTGATACGCTCAGAATCGCGTAGGGTTGCGGAGGAAGACGGGCCTGGATGAGGTGACAATTCCGCTCACGCGACCGAAGGCTTGCCAGTTGGAATTCTCCGACTGGAAGGTGTCAAACCAAGGATCGGTAGGGCACTGCGAGACCGTCGTCGGATTGTTGATCTCGGTGTAGGGCGCACGCTTGGGGTTGGTGCTGGAGTAGGCAATGGCACCATTGGCGGTGACTGTGGCGGTAACGACTTCCCCGGTCTTGGTGCTGGTGTAGGTGAGGCTGTTGTCAGAGGTGGCTGTGGCGGTAATCGTGTAGTAATCCGCGCTGTACCGTTCCCAGTAGCAGGCGATGAGTCTGGCGGCGGGACCGAATTTGAGGCGGATCACAATCGCTTCATTGGTGAACTGGATCTGCGTGAGTGATCCGATGGACTTGAGCTGGCTCTCCCACTTGGCGCTTTCCGCCCGCATGCGCAGGATCGCGGTGTCGTCGTCCGGGCCGTTCATGGCGCGGATGGAATCGCGTGCCGCTGGATTCCAAGTCCCGAGATAACCGGTCCCGGTTCCGACGCGATCGTACATGCTGCGCGTGACGTAGGTTGTGCCCGATGGCAAGGTTCTGGTGTAGCCATACACGAGCAGCGTGGTGGCGCTGGCGTGAACGCTCATCGTGTCGTCCTGATGGCTTACTTGGGCGGAGTCGACGAAAAGTTTCACAGTCGCTGGAGTCACGGAGCGGTCCAAGCGGCATTGGCGAGTGATGTGGACTTTCTCGGTATCGCCTGCAGTCACGAACAACGTGTCATTGAGCTTGCGGTAGGCCACGCTGTAGGTCGTGTCCCAGTCGCCGTTGGTTCCGTTGCCAGATGTACCGGTGGCATCTCCGTCCCCATCGCAAGCGGACAGGGACAGGACGAGGGCAGCGAGGGAGGCCGAGAGAATCGAGGGTTTGCGCATAGGGTGCCTTTTCGGTTTGCGGAGTCGGTTGGGGGGAAGTCCCGATGCGCTCAAAGATAGATCGCGGGCGGCCGGGACCGTTGGCTGCCCCGGACCGTCGCGCGAAGCGGCGGGACCCCGCAGGGCCGCCAATGCAGGACGACTCCGGTGAAGCCGACGGAGGCAATGGATGGCGGACCGAGGAGGCCCGATGAGCCGTCAGGCGAGCAGGGCCGGAGAAGGCCCCAAGATTCCTTCGTCAAGGGTTGCGCGTGTGGGTGTTTCCGCGTATCTTCCATTATGCCTGCCGCATGCGGGTGCTGGTGCTTCGACCTGATGTTTGTTACCAAGGTTGTAAGCTCCGGGGGAAAGGATGCCCACCTTGCAGTGGGAACCTCGCCCTCGACAGCTGAGGGCCTATTCTTCGATACCAGAGGTTCGAAGACGACGCGCCCCTTGCGGCAGGTTTCTTTGCATCTTGATTCCCCTCATGACTGCAAGCACTCGAGAGGAATATCTGGACCTTCTGGGATGGATGGTCGGACGCACCCGTTTGGGCATGAAGCCGGGCCTTGAGACCACGCGCGAACTGATGGCGCGACTGGGCGATCCTCAAGCCGCCCTGCGCTCGATCCAGATCGCCGGCACCAACGGCAAAGGCAGCACTTCGCGGATGCTGCAGACGATCCTGACTTCTCAAGGAATGCGGGCGGGACTCTTCACCTCGCCGCATCTGGTGTGCGTGCGCGAGCGCTTCGTGATCGGCGACGAGGCCATGCCCGAGACTGATTTCGTGCGGCTTGCGCGTCGGATCCGTCCGGAAGCCGAAGCGACGGGGGCCACCTTCTTCGAGATCTGCACCGCTCTTGCCGTGCTGTGGTTCGTGGAGCGGGGTGTGGAGATCGCGGTGCTGGAGACGGGGCTTGGGGGGCGGCTTGATTCGGTGACGGCCTTGCCGGCCGAAGGTTTGGTGCTGACCGGGGTGGACCTGGATCATACGCAACTGCTGGGCGATACCGTGGAGAAGATCTGGGCCGAGAAGATCGCGGCCATGCGGCCGGGCAAGCCGGTCTTCACGTGCGAGCTGAATCTGAACCTACGACAGATTCTGTTAAATGCCGCAGCAGAGGCCGGTGCGCCGGTGGTGGATTGCCTGGCCTATGCGCCCTTGGATCCGCCCCTTGCCGGGGAGCACCAGGAAGGGAACCTTTCCCTTGCCTGGAGTGCGGCCACGCAAATGCTCGGGCGTGTTCCCGAGGTTGCGGCGGTGCGCGCGGCCTTTGCGCAAATGGTCTGGCCGGGCCGGGCACAGCGGATTGCCGGGGTTCCCGAAGTGCTTTTGGATGTGGGGCACAACCCGCAGGCGATCGGCGCCTTGATCGAGACCGTCGGGGACGAACCGTTCGTGCTGCTTTTCGGGTGCATGGCCGACAAGGATTGGCGCGAAGTGCTGGGGATGCTGGTGCCCAGGGCTTTTGCTTGCCATTGGCTGCCGCTGGCAACGCCCCGGGCGGCCAGGCCTGAGACTCTGGCGGAGGCCTTTGGGGGAACGGCGCACCTTGAGGCTGCGGACGCATGGGAAGCGGCGGTGGCCCAAGCGAAGGCGGAGGGCATGCCTTTGGTGGTGTGCGGGAGCTTTCATACCGTGGGGGAGGCGATGCGTCGCCTCCATGTCCAAGGGCGGTTGGAGTACTGGCCCACAGGAATCGAGCCCGACCCGGAGGTGCCTGGGCTGGGTTGAAAAAAGAACTTGTGCTGGGATTAGGGGATTCTGTACATTATGTACATGAATGATGAAATGGAATCGAATGAGGATCTCTCGGTGGCCCGGGCCCGAGAACGGTTCCCGGCCATTTTGGAAGCTGCCGAGGCCGGAATCGAAACGGTGATCTCGCGGCGTGGGCGTCCGGTGGCGCTTCTGGGGCCGCTTTCCTTGCGGCGTCCAGCCCAACGAACGACACTTGATTCGCTGCGCGGCAGCGGGCACGGGTTGTGGGGCGATGCGCGTTCCCATGTGAAAGGAATGCGCGAGGAATGGGAGTGAAGAATGCCGCTTTGCACCACTCCGAAAACGAAATGCGGGAACGGGGCGAGGCGTTGCTGGCCCGCCTGCCTTGGACGGCCACGGTCGTGCTGGACACCGCGCCGGTCATCTATCTGCTTGAGGACAATCGCGCGTTCCTACCGCTTTTTTGGCCGCTCCTGCAAGCCGCCGAAAGTGGGCGCGTTCGGATCTTGATCACGCCGATCACGGTGGCCGAAGTGCTGGCCGGCCCATGGAAAGCGGGCAAGGAGGCTCTGGCGGAACGCTACGAGCATGCCTTGCGCGAAGGTTTGGGCTGGAAGGTGGTCGACTTGGATGCGGGCATGGCGGCCCGCGCCTCCCGTTTGCGAGGGCGCTATGGCTTGCGCCTGCCCGATGCCTTCCAGTTGGCCGCGTGCCTGGGAAACGGCGCCGATGCTCTGGTCACGCACGACCGCGATTTTGGGAAGGCGGCCAAGGAAGTGTGCATTCTGGGGGCGTGAACCGGGGGGATTGAAGTCGCTAGACTGTTCAGTATCTTTTCTGTTCAGATCTCGGTGAGTTGCTTTCCGCAACCTGTTTGATCTCCCGATTCGATTTGCTTGAACCCCGGAGTATGCCGTGCGATTCTTTCGTTCCTTGTTGTTGACTGCGACGACTTGCCTGACCTTGTTTCCGAGCGCTGGTGAGGCGGCCTCGCTTTCGGGAAGGGTGATCGATGGTCGAATGGCTGGAGTGCCTGATGTGACCGTACGTCTGGCCCGGTTCGGTGGACATGCGGTGACGGACGCGCAGGGAAACTGGGTCATTCAAGCCGAAGTCACGGGAATGAAGGCAAATCACAAACGTCAGATGGTTTCCGGGAATCTGTTCTTGGATGGCGGACGCTTGGGTGTCCACTTTTCAGGGTACGACCTTCTGGGGCGTGAAGCCATCACGCGCTCCATCGGGGAGCAGCGGGGGACGGGATCGGCGGCTCGAGTGCGCCAGGCTGATCCCGATACGCTCCTGTTCTCGAAAAACGGCAGGGTGTTTCTGCGGGATACGGTTTCGGTTTTCGATCGACCTGCGATTGTCCGGACCTTGGACTCGTTCGCAAATCCTGCGCTTGTCTACGGGCATTTCATGGATGGTCGCGACGGTAGGGTTTACCGTACCCGAAAGATCGGGGATGATGAATGGATGGCGCAAAACCTGCACGCCTTGGCGGACAGCTCCTGGGAGTATGGAAACAATCCAGACAGTGCAAGCAAATACGGCCGACTGTACTCGTGGACGGCAGCAATGGGCCTTGGCGATTCCTGCTCGACGCGCTCCTGCTCAACATTGGTGACCACCAAGCACAAGGGGATCTGCCCGACCGGATGGCATGTGCCTACTTCTCTCGAGTGGAACCGCTTGATCGACACGATGGGAGGTGTTCAAAATGCGGGTGCGGCAGCCAAGACGCTTCAAGGCTGGTGGCCGTACGGGGGCATCAGCGGCAACGGCTCGGATGAATTTGGTTTTGGGAGCAAGCCGAGCGGGCGGCGTACCGTGAACGCCTCTTCAAGCCTTGCTGGCATGATGACCTTTTATCTGAGTGCGCAGGAATTCGATGCGACACAGGCGTGGTCCCGTCGCACTCACTTCCAGTTGCCATTCTTCGAGACGATCGCGGCTTCCAAGCTGGAAGCGCTCTCGGTGCGGTGCGCTAAAGACTAGTCGTGATGGTGCTCGTGGTCCCCGTGGCCGCACAGCTTGGACTCGTCAAACGACAGACCTTCTTCGCTTTCGATGAACTTGCCCTTGCCGTCCAAGAAGGAGACCAAGCCTTCGCCGGTCAGGCCTTGGGCGGAGCAGGTGTGGAAACGGGCTTCGGCCCCATGCAGCTCGGCGATCTTGGCGACCAGCTCTTGGCGGCCCCAGCGACGGCCCGATGCGATGACCATGTTGATGACTTCGTGTCCGTGGATGCTTTCGACGACCATGAGCAGCTCTTTTCGTACAAAGTGATATGAATTTCTTTGGATCTGAATATCTCTAATATAGAGTCTCAATCCCGGGAAGGCAAGTGCGGCGGAGCGGTCAGGATTTTCGAGGGGTTGCGATCAAGGAAAGGCCCCACGCCATCATGCCACCCAAGGCGGCCAAGGCCATGTCCTTCTGGGCGTCGAACAGATCCCCTTGCTGGCCGTTGTAGTTCTCGGCGTCTCCCGGCGACAGGAAAAGGGTGAGTCCCCATTCGAAGAGTTCGTAGAGCAGGCTCGAGGCCAGGATGAATTCCCAGGCGATCACGCGGCTTGCGCCCTGGCTGCGTGCCAAGCGCCCCCACGAAAGACGGAAAGGTCGGAACAGCAACAGGCCGTAAGCGAAATGGACCAAGCGATCGAAGTGGTTGCGCGTCCAGCCAAAGGTGGCGCTGGGGGACCATCCGAAAAGGCCTTGGAACCAGGCCTCGTAGGGGACGTAGGAGTAGATCCAGCGGGCCGCCACCATGTGCAGGCAAGCAAAGGCCAACAGGAGCGACATGGTGAAGGTGTCCAGCGGGCGTCTCCAAGTGCGCCACGACAGCCACAGGCCGAAGACCACGGTGGGCACGTGCTGCAGGGCCATCTCGGCGGGGTAAGGGGGATGGCGAACCAAGGCAAGGAAGCTGAGCCAGAAGAAGGCCAAGAACAGACGCGGGAGGATGCGTGAGGACATCGCGCGAAAGGTAGAACGCGTCAGGATCCGGTAGGGAGCCGCGCGAGCAGGGGGTAGCGCGCCAGGGATGCCGGCCGGGAGGCCCAAGACCCCGGCATCGCCGAGGCTTGGCAGGCAGCCCGGTGCGCTGGCTTCGCCATGGCGAGGTCAGTGCAGGCGCTCCGATCATTGCGAAACGGAAACACTGCGGTGGTGGTCAGCATGCAGTGCGGGACTTACCTTTGCGCCTTTCGTCAGAACCCTCCTTCCACAAGGAAACCGAGAATGTCCAAGACTGCCGCCACGAAGGCTCCTGCCGCCAAGGCCCCTGCCGCGAAGAAGGCTCCGGCTGCCGCCAAGCCCGCCGCCGCCCCGAAGGCAAAGGCCCCGAAGGCCGTCAAGGAGGAGGCGATCCTCTACGTGAACGGCGTCAAGGCCCCGAAGAAGGTCTGCCTCGCGTACTCGGGTGGCTTGGATACCTCCATCATGATCACTTGGCTCAAGGAGACCTACGGCTGCGAGGTCGTGGCCTACGCCGCCGACATCGGCCAGGGCGCTGTGGAAACCGAGCCCTTGATCAAGAAGGCCATCGCCACCGGCGCCGTGAAGTGCATCGTGCTGGATCTGCGCAAGGAGTTCATCGAGGAGTACGTCTGGCCCACGCTCAAGGCCGGCGCCCGCTACGAAGGCGTGTACCTGCTGGGCACCTCGTTTGCCCGCCCCGTGATCGCCAAGCACCAGGTGCTGGTCGCTCAGAAGGAAGGTTGCGACGCGGTCGGCCATGGCGCCACCGGCAAGGGCAACGACCAGGTCCGCTTCGAACTGACCTACACCGCCATCGATCCGACCCTCCAGATCGTGGCCCCGTGGAAGGACCCCAACTGGACCATCACCTCCCGCGAAGAGGCGATCGACTACGCGAACCTGCACAAGATCCCGGTCACTGCGACCAAGAAGAAGATCTACTCCGAGGACGCGAACCTCTGGCACGTCTCCCACGAGGGCGGCAAGCTCGAGCACCCGGAGAACGAGCACGGCTTCGAGATGCTGCGCTGGACCAATCCCCCCGAGAAGGCCCCCTCCAAGGGCGAGTACGTCACCGTCGGTTTCGACAAGGGCATCCCCGTGTCGGTCGACGGCAAGAAGCTGGGCGCCGTCGAGCTGCTTGAGACCCTGAATGCCATCGGTGCCAAGCACGGCGTCGGTTTGCTTGACATGGTCGAGAACCGGCTCGTGGGCCTCAAGAGCCGCGGCGTCTACGAGACCCCGGGAGGCACCATCCTGTACGCCGCCCACGACTGGCTCGAGCAGCTGGTGCTGGATCGCGACACCCTGCGCGAGAAGCGCCGCGTGGCCGATGTGTACGCCGACATCGTCTACGACGGCCGCTGGTTCGCCCCGCTGCGCCAGTCGCTGGACGCCTTCGTGAACGAGACCCAGAAGGTCGTCACCGGCACCGTCAAGCTCAAGCTCTACAAGGGCAACACCACGCTTGCCGGTGTGGAAAGCCCGTTCTCCATCTATGACGCCGACCTGGGCGGCTTCTCGGACGTCGAGATGTATGACCAGAAGGACGCCACCGGCTTCATCCGTTGCTTCAGCCTTCCCATGAAGGTGCGGAACCTGAAGTTGGGCAAGAAGTCCCCGGTCAAGTTCTAAGCGGACGATCTCGGGGCGAATTCTCGCCCCGCGGACCGCTCGCTGTACGTAACAGTACGACTCCGGTCCTAGACCATCGACTGCATCCCCGATCTTGCCCGTTTAGGTGAGTTCGGGGCGCTGGGATTTACGGCGAAAATGAAGAAGGCCCTCTCCGCATGGAGGGGGCCTTCTTGATTCATGCCGTTTGATGAAGTTCAGCGCATGATCCACAGGCCGTGGGGATTTTCCTGGGAGGCGGCGGCGACGCGTTCGAAACGGAAGCCTTTGGCCTGAACCAAGGAAACGTCACCGGTGGCGAAATGGACTTTTTGCTGGGCTGTCGGCTTGGCCTGGTGTTCCGTCACGGCCCAAGCGATCGATTCGATGTCCAACATGGCGCTCTCCTTGGCGATCCAATTTGGCAGATCAAGTGTTGCGTCACTTGATCATGCCTCCAGTATAGCCCGCCAAGTTGTTCCTGGCCAAGGGAGTGGAAAAGGAACTGTTGGAGTCCAGTCAACACCACGTGTCACTTGATCGTGGTTCAATCCCCCGCGAGAATGGTCCCGGTCATGGGCTCCAGCACGGCGCACCACTTGCGGCCGCGTACCCGGAAATAGGCCAGGATCGCCGGCTCCCCCTCGAAGCTGCGAAGCTGCTTCTGGGCGGCCTCGGGAACCACGGCCACGCCGCGCTTCTTGACGGCACGGCAGGAACGGCCCGTCTCCCGGAAAAGTCCAGCCTCGGTGCCCTTGGCAAGCGGCGCATGGGCAAGCACCCGATAGCTCTTGAGCAGCCCGCTCCTGAATTCGCGGCTTCCGGTGAGCCATGCGATTGAATTGTCCAGGAGGGAAAGTCCGCATTCCTGACCGTATGCCGCAAAGAGGTGACTGCGCACCAGCGCCTTCACCGGCTCGTGCAGGTAAGCGCCCGGTTCTTCGGCAGGGTCGTCCGAGAAGGCGTCCTCCATGGCGCTTGCACGTGTGCTCCAAGTCTCGCAGGAGCCGTCTGCGGCGTATTCCGAGACCTTCACGATCGCTGGGTCGCCCAAGGTGCCGCACCAAAGGAGCAATTCCCTCGCTTCGTCGCGCACGCCCACGAACTCGCGCTCGCATGCGATCTCCAGTGCTTCGGGCGGTGTTCCCGGCGAGAGCTTGATCACGCCATTCGGGCAAATTGACAGAATTTGTCGTATTTCCGAGGGGTTGGGCGAGAGGCCCTTGGCGTCCCAGCGATCCTCGCCGGACTCACGTCCTTGGGTGCGCCGGTCGGGATCGAGATGGAACAGGGTTGGCGTGAAGGGGAGTTCCGGCAGGCGCGTTTCGAAGGATCGGGCCTCGAAACCCGCGACCGAGAGGTTGTGCCGGGCCAGGCCCAGCGCGACCGGGTCGAGGTCGCAGAGGATCGGGGAGAGGCCGGCCTCCGCAAATGCGAGGGCGTCGCCGCCGCTGCCGCAACACAGGTCCCCGAACTCAACGGAAGTCTGCGTGGCCGCGAAGGCGGCCAGTCGTGTTGCCTTGTGTCGGGCAACTTGCATGCCGGTGGCTTGTTCCAGCAATCGGCGCGTGAAGAGCATGCCTGCAGCGCGGTCGCCGAATTTGGCGCGGCCGCGTTCGCGCAGCTCCAGCTGTTCTTGGATCAATCGCGCCCGTGCGGATGGCAGCTCCTTGCGCAGGCGAGTGGCCAAGGCCAAGGCATCGGTGCTTGAAGTCGCCTGCAGGCGTTCAAGAATCCCCAAGCCGTCGGCGCATAGCCAGCCCAGTTCCTCGAGGGTCATCCGATCTTCCGGACCGAGATGCCCTGCTTGGCCAATGCGTCTTGGATCTTGGTGCGATGATCGCCTTGGATCTCGATGATGCCGTCCTTCACGGTGCCACCCGTGCCGCACAGAGCCTTGAGCTTCTTACCCAGCTCTTCCAGTGCCGCCTCGCCCAGCTGAAGTCCGGTGACCAGCGAGACGCCCTTGCCTTTGCGGCCGGCAGTCTCAAGGGAGACGCACGGACCTTTGGGCAGATGCTTGCGCTCGGGTGTTGCCGGAGCGGAGGGCTTGCCTCCGCGGGCCCGGGATCCGGCCATCGCGCCGGAGGGCAGTTGCTTGCGCAGTTCAGGGTCGGAGGACCAGACCAGATCGGAGTTGGACATTTCACAAATATGGGAAATGCCAAGCGCCTGAGGGGTGCCAGATGCCTTCTTGTGAAAAAGTTGTGGTGTGCTCTTGACATGGGGCCGGGAATCCCCCATATTTGTTCTCCCTTCAGCAACGAAGCGGCGGCGAAAGCCACCAAACGATGCGAAGGGAGAGTCCTTGCGAGGGCTCATTCTTTGAAAGGCATGGTC